>CAYXSY010000017.1:0-34574 GCA_964467905.1 uncultured Planctomycetales bacterium
GCTACATCAAAAGATTGATAGTTGATGATTGCCTTATTGGAGGCATTAATCTCTAAGGTATTCTCATTCGGGTTAGAGAAGGTGGCTGTACCGTTCTTAACAGTTGCCCCTTGAGGCAGGCAGAAAGCAGGACGGGCTTCAAGCAGCACAATTAATGCTGCCAGAAGTATGTTTAAGGCCTTATATTTTAGACTCTTTAATCTAAACATTTTGCATTCTCCCTATCCGCCGCTACTTATCTTATACTTGCTCGTGCTGGTAGTGGAGATTGAAATCTCCACTACTGAAGTTACTTCACTTCCCCATCCTGCATAGAAGACTGCCCACCAACTAAGGTAACTGCCTCATCAGTCCTTAAGCCTGTCTCATCATAAGGGGTCATTACAACCTTACCTTCATAAACCACTACTATGGTTCTGTATTTGCCCTTAGGATAACGCTGGCGTTTGCGTTGGCCTTCTTCATACCAGAAGCTGCCTATCTGGTCATATTCTTCAGGATCTGGGGTCCAGATATTATAGTAGAACCAGTTGACGTTGTGGCCAAGGTCAGATGAGCCATAAGGATTAATTACCGGGAGTATTGCATTGTATCCGTCTTGCACAGTAACGTTGCCTATATTGCGCGAACCAGCCGGATACAGGTACCAATATTGTCCGCTTACCGAACTTCTTAAATTAGCCCCGATAAGCGTAGTTGTGTTTTCTATTAATTGTTCACTGCCTGCTTGGAATACAAGGTTCTTGCCCGAGGTATTAGATGTGAGGTTGTAGAAATAAGTATTACCAGAAATATTTGAAGTTTGCGTAGCGTCGTCAAACACTACGGTTGATGTCCCGGGGGCAAAGCCATAATAATAAGCAAGAGATGTATTCAAATTTGTCCAGTTACCGGCTACGTTTATAGTTTCAGAGCCGCCTCCGGCAACAACAATACCAATGTTACCTATTGATAAGTTACCGTTGATATCCATGGTAGAGCCAGCGTTGCCTATTAACATTGCCCCGCCGTTAACAGTAAGGTTGTCTGGTATAACCAGGTCTAATGGGGCGATGAATAGCCCGGTAAGATCATTAATATCCCCATCGATAATTATGCTTCCGGTTAAAGTTATGTAAGCTGATTGAGCAAAGAGGTTTCCTCCGTTTAAGGTTATGTCTCCGGTATTATTTAAAGATCTCCCCCCTGCTAAGTATAGAAGATTAGCTGTGTTAGTCGCTACCGTAGTCCCTATTGTAAGGGGGGAGGTTATCATATCGGTAAATGCGTATACAGCAGGTGAATCTCCCGAACCCTCGGCTATTAAAACATTTCCTATATCAGAAGTGATTGCTCCAAAGTCTGCAAAATATTGTGCGCCTGCAGGCGACCAGCTAAGGGTGGCGCTTGAGCTTTTTGTCCATGATGAGCGGTAGTTAATATAAAAAGAACCGCTTAAATTAATTGCCGGGTCAAATGTCTCCCAGTCGACGTTGAATCTGTTTACCCATAATGTCTCATCAATGGTTAAGGTTTGCCCTGCGGCATCGCCTAATGTAGCAGTGGCAGCGGTTGTATCCGAGAGAGTAAATCTGTAGACTCTGCCTGGGTTTATATCACCGTTGGCCGAACAGAAGTATACATAGGTATCATCAATAAACGGGCAGATTAAGTTGCTGTCTTCAGGCTGTGTTATTATCACCCCGGATAAAGAAAAGTCAGCAAGGCGTATTTTATAGATATAGCCGCTGCCGGGATATCCAGAACTGGCTCCAAAATAGGCATAGCCATTGGTTGTGTCTATCGTAGCGCTACTTGGGCCGCTATAATCAAGGATTAAAGAATCTGTGAGCGTCAATGTTGCAAGGTCTATTCTGGATAAAGTAGTCCCTGTGGCTATATAAAGATAGCTGTTATCTATTACTATGGGAGGATCAAAATAATAATTATCCAGCTCAAGTGAATCAAGCACAGCAAAGGCATGCGCAGGGTTAACATCAACTTTTATTATTTCAGTATTAGTACCGTTGTAGGCGGACAGATATAGCAAGCCGCCAGTTGTATCAATAACTGAATTATCACCTTGGATATAGCCGGTTAAAACAAGAGTTTCTACTTTATCAAATGTAGAAAGGTCTATTTTGATTATTCTTGATGGTGCGGTATTAACATTTGTCGCTGTAAAATAAGCAAAGTCGTTGACTAAATCAATAGAGGCGCTTGTAAAATCATATTCATTTAATGAAACATCGAGCAATAAAGAGTCCAGGACGGTAAAGTTTCCAAGGTCAATTCTGGCTATATATGAACCGAATCCTCCGATATACAAATATTCTTCATCTATTACTGATGAGGCAATGTGTACTAAATCGCTTACCTGCACTACGCCGATTATTTTAAAGTCAGAGAGGCGTATTTTGATTACTTGGGCTTGTCCGGTAGTGGCGATATAAGCGTATTCTTTGTTTAAATCGACTACAGCAGATTTGAATAGATCTTCTCCTGTGGTTGTCTGTAGGTAATCTTCTTTTGCGAAGTTTAATGGGTCAATTGAATATTGGACAATATTCCCCGGAGAAGATGTATTAGCCGAACCAAAATAAGCGTAGTTGTTTGTATCCATTACCGCACAGTCAAGGTTATTTTGACCGTTTGCTAATTCATAAGTATCGGCTATTTTCTCAAATGTCCTTGTCGGATCAACGTCAATTTTTACTACGTTACTGTAAGCAGATCCTACTCCGAAATAAGCATAGCCGTTAGTCGTATCAATTACCGCTGAAGAGAAATATTCGTCTGTAACAGCGGCCATGGTTATTTTGTCCTGGCGCGTAAGATCAGAAGTCTGTATCTTTATTACCTGAGCAGGAGAAGTGTAGGTCCCAAAATATATAAAGCCGTTAGCAGTATCTATTACGCAGGAGGTAAGGTAATCTTCACCGGTATTTAATGTCAGGGTTGAGTGGGCAGAGGTATTGGTAAAGTCAGAGAGATTAATTTTTAAGACATCACCCGGTTGGGTATAGGTGCCGAAGTAAGCATAATGTATGGCAGCTGTCGTATCAATTGCCGCCGATTTCAAATAACTTCCCATAGAGATAGAGTCAATTTTCGCAAAAGCATGCGCCGGGTTAATATCAACTTTTACAATGTATCCGGGCTCCGTATAAGTGCCGAAATATGCAAAACCATCGGTTGTATCAATGGTAGCTGATGTAAGGAAGTTTTCTCCTACGTCAAATGTTACCGCGGCTACCCTAGTAAAAGTAGAGAGGTCAATTTTGACAACTATCCCCGGGTTAGTATATGTTCCAAAATATGCAAAGCCATTGGCTTCATCAATTACTGCTGAAACCAGGTGGTTCTCACCATAGTTTAAATTAAGCACTCCGACGCGCGTAAAAGTAGAGAGGTCTACTTTGACAATTAATCCGGGTGAGCTGTTTCCCACCCCAAAATATGCGTAGTGTACAGCGCCGCTGGTATCAATTACCGCGCATTTGTAATTAGCTTCGCTGGTGGTATTAGCGACCAATGTGTCATAGGCTTTGCCTAAAATAAGGCGGTAGTAGGAGCTGACAGGCCCTGCGGCGATAATATCAGTATCGGCGTTGCTTGTGTATTGTATGGTATTAGGAGTGTTTGTTGAGCAGTCAAGCGTGCCTGTGCCGGTAAGAGGAGTGCCGTCTCCGGTAAGGGTTAAGGATGAATTACTTAGCATAGTTACGGTTACTCCCGGGTCAATATCCATGCTGGTGCAGACTACATTGCCTTCGATATTTAAGGCACCACTATTTACGCGGATATCGCCTAAGTCCTGCGGTTGCGAGCTGTCGCTGTGTATTGTTGAAGTCCCGCTAGAGTTATAGTCCCAGGTAAGTATTGAACTGACAACAAAAGATCCGTCAACACTGATATAAATATCACCTACAATTTCAGCATTAAGCCCGGCCATAAAGAACCTGCCATCTGTAATAGTAAAGTCCCCGTCTATTGCCAATAGCCCGCTTACCCCAAGGGTGTTATTATCCGCAGTACCAGTATTATTCAAAACGATGTTATAAAATGCCCATGCCCCGGTGAGTATATCATACATCAATTGATTTGATGTGCCGTTGAATGTTATTGTGCTAGTGCCGGCATTAAATGTGCTCATGCGGATATCCCCGCCGATATTAATTTGCGCTGCGCCTGTGCAGGTAAGCGTGCCGTAGTTAATCATATCCCCGCTTGTAGTTAGTGAGTTAGCGCCATCAATGGTAAGTACCGCGCCCGCATTTACATAAAGATAGCTTATATTTACATCTGATGAGATTACCGGGTCATTTGCTACGTTGACAATAGTGACGTTGTCTACGGATGTAGGGGCAGAACCACCTACCCAGTTTCCGTCAGTAGCCCAGTCTGTGTCTATTGCGCCGTTCCATTCAATGGCTGCAAACCATCTCCAGTTGTGTCCGGAATTAGTGGAGTTTGTGGGCAAGATGTCACCAAGTGAATTAGAGTCCATATTGTAACTGTCTTGTACATCTACGAAATCAATTGCTCCGGCTAAAGGCGCAACGCGCACATCGATATCCCAGGTTGTCCCGTTGGTTGTAGATCTTAAAGAGAGCAATTGCCCGGCTGCTCCCTGTAAGGTGAGGTCACCAGTTATAATCTGGGTTTTATTAGCTTCAAAATATAGAGTAGAGGCCGCAGCTACGGTTTTTGTTAAATCATAAAAAGTGTTATTACCGTAGATAGTTTGTGTATCTAATCCGTTTAAGGTAACCAGGCCTGTGCCGCAATTAAATGTGCCATAATTCTTCCAGTTTCCACCCACGGTGACATTAGCGGTATTCTGGCAGGTGAGGGTTCCGATAATATACATATCGCCCCTTGCAGTAAGACTAAAAGTATCTTGTATGGTAAGTGCTGCCCCGGAGTTGATTCTTATATAGCTTACATCGGCGTTTGAGCCGATTGTCGGGTCATTAGCGACATTACGTATAATTACGTTATCATTAGTGCCAGGCACGCTACCTTGGTCCCAATTGCCTGCAGTATCCCAGTCTGTATCTATCGCCCCTGTCCAATAAAAAAATGCAAACCAGCCCCAGTTATGCCCTGAATTGGTAGAGTGTGTGGGGGCCAGAATAGGAGAGTAATAATTGTAGCTGTCTTGCACATCAAGATAATCAAGGTCTTTAGTCGTACCTGTAAATTTAATATACCAGAGTTGCCCCGGAGCAGGTATGGCTGCTGTGCCGCTCCTTAAGGAAAGCAGTTGTCCTGCTGCGCCTTTTAAGGTGAGCGTTCCCTGGACCACGATGCTGTTTACCCCTGCTTGTATATAGAGGGTATCGGCTGCGACAACCTCTTTAGTCAGGTTATAGAATGTTGCTCCGCGTAATATACTTTGGAGCGTACCATTTAATATTATTGTTCCGTTGTTATGATAGAAGCCGCCTGCTATATCCAAATCCCCGGCAATGCTTAAGTTTCCTGATGTTGAAGTAAAGCTTCCGCCACCTATAGTAAAATCTCCGGTGATGTTTATTGTGCTTGAGTTACCGTTAAAAGTTGAGGTGCCGGCTAGGGTAAAGTTTCCGCCTATGTTTAAGGTTGCACTCGAGCAATTGAAAGTTCCTTCGTTTTGCTCGAAGTCGGTAGTTATTGTAAGGCTTGTGGTAGAAGTTATGCTTATAGTAGAGCTATAACCTACTTGAATAGTTATGCTATTTACGGTTACAGCACCGCCTGTATCAATATCACAGTCTACATCGCCGCCTGCGCCGAATACAACATCATCTCCTGCGCCGGGAGTGACACCTAAGTCCCAGTTATCCGGGTCTGACCAGGAATTGGGGGAAATTAAATCATCGCCTTCCCAGGTGATTACCGGATCCCAGTTATAGTTATTTCCTCTGGAAGTAGAGAGTTCGGCATAGATTTCAACAGGGCTAATATTGTAGGAGTCTTTTATCCAGGCATAAGTGATGTTTCTTTGGCCGCGCGGGTCAATAAACCATTGCTGACTGTCTACGGATGAGATGAGTTTAATGAGATTAGCATAAGCTCCTTGGACATTAAATTCGCCTAAGATAGTATAGGTGTGCCCAGCTTCAAAATAGATTATTTTACTCGGGACTGTGCAATAGAAATTGCTAAAAGTGATATCCCCATATAAATGAATTGCACTTTCTCCGACGAGCTGGATTTTTTGGGCTTCTAAGGTAAGATAAGAACTATGTAAATAAGTAATCGCGCCGAAGCCATCCGGAGGGCCTCTAAGCAGTATACTTGTGCCTAAGCCTAAACTATCCATAATATCTATATTCCCGTATAATCTCTGTATATAGGTCTTATTAGCTTCTATAGAGAGCGGTGTATCTATGGTGCCAAAGTACTGGGCTTTAATCTTGACTTCATTGCCTTGGATGACTATGCCCGGTGTAGTCCTGACTGCGTTATTGGATTGCAGGGTTAAATTATTTGCTTTAAAGTAAGTTAAATCTATGTTTATGCCTGCTAAATTAACCTGTCCATTGTCCAAAGAGGAGAATGAAGTAAAGCTCATATCTCCGGTTGTCTTGTAGATTTCAGTGGTTGTAGCTGCAGAATTGATAGTTATAGCTTCAGCAGCTATAATCGTAAGTTTATTAGCTTCTATAGGAGTATTGGTAATATCTATAACCTTGCCTGTTGTAGCTTCTAGGGTGAGTGTGCCTTGCGGGTTATATCTTAAAGTATCAGCTCTTGTAGTAGTAATTAATCCGGGTTCAACTAAATTAATCTGGAAGTCTCCTGCAGTATGAACATATGTAGGATTGCCCTGTATCTCCACAGGGGCTCTAACACTACCAATGACGATTCTGCCTTCTTCAGTCTTGACTTCTCCTAAGGTCATGGTGCCTGAGCCGTCTATATATACATTACCAGTTCCTGTAGCTTCAATAACTCCGTCTAATTGAGCGAAGCTGCCAACTCCATTGCCGTCATAGTCAGCAAAGAGGATTATATCTGCGTCTTGGCTGGTAATATCAGCTTTAGTAGTGATATCGTTATTAGCCAGTATCTCTATGCCTTGTTCTGTAGCGGTGAGTGAACCTCCGGCTATCTCTACATTGTCAGGTATAATGCCTTCTTCTTTGGAGCCTATCTCTATGCGTGAGGCAACTACTGTTGCTTTGGATTTGACATCACCAGAGGTTACTACTTTGACTAAGCCGCTCTTGCCATCAAATTTATCTGCTTTAACATACCCCTCAAGGTTTATTGCCTTTTCAAAGATACCTCCTACAGAGGAGGCCTTAAATAGCACCACACCTCCATCAGCAGTCAAGGTGCCGGTATTCTTGATCTGGTCGGTTATTGGTTTACCCTGGTGGTCTAATACCTGCTTGGCCTGGGCCTTATCTATGGCAACAGATACCCTTCCGGCAGGGGAGATATCCACATGCACCATCTCACCTGCTGCTAAGGCAATAGTGCCTACCTTGGCTGCTATAGTGCCTGCGTTCTCAATGCCGCCGGCAATCATGATGCCGAAGCCACCGTCAGAGATATTGATCTGTCCCTGGTTTAAGATTAAGGCATCCATCTGGTCCTTGGAGAGCCGAGAGAAGATGTAGTTAGAATTCATGAAGTCAGTGTCAGAGATGTCACGGGTTGAAGCAATAAGAGAGCCGACATTAATGTTGGAATTCGGGCCGAAGAAGATGCCTTTTTCATTGATGATGATGAATATGCCGTTACAGACCACCGAGCCTAATATCTGGCTGGCAGAGCTGCCTAAGACTCTGTTTAAGACTGAATTGTTAATTGAAGGAAGATTGATGATGACGGTTTCGTTCTTGGCTACATCAAAAGATTGATAGTTGATGATTGCCTTATTGGAGGCATTAATCTCTAGGGTATTCTCATTCGGGTTAGAGAAGGTAGCTGTACCGTTCTTAACAGTTGCCCCTTGAGGCAGGCAGAAAGCAGGACGGGCGCCGAGCAATAATATCAGCCCTGCCAGGAGCAGTATCTGAAAAGCCTTATTTTCTTGTTTCGCCAAATAAATCATTTTATTCCTCGCTGCTATTTTACTTCCCCGTCCTGTGCCGTAGATTGCCCCCCAACTAAGGTAACCGCCTCATCAGTTCTTAATCCTGTCTCATCATAAGGAGTCATTACAACTTTGCCTTCATAAACTACAACTATGGTTCTGTATTTACCCTTAGGGTAACGTTTACGTTTTTTCTGTCCTTCCTCATACCAAAAGCTGCTTATCTGATCAAGTTCTTCAGGATCAGGGGTCCAGGGATACTCCCTATAAGAGAACCAATTGACGTTGTGGCCGGAGTCTATGGAATTGTACGGATCAATAATCGGCAGAGTCAGGTTGTAACCATCCTGTACATTAACATCATGAATATCACGGGTGGCCCCAGCAGTATCAAGATACCAGTATTGACCGGGGGAAGAGCTACGTAGGACAATATGGGCTGCCCCGGTTAAGACTAAATTATGAGTTACAGTTTGGGTTGAGCTAGCTTCGAAGGTTAAGTGTTTACTGGGCACCACACAGTTTAAGTCATAGAATGTGGTTGAGCCGTTAATAGCCGCATCTGCAGCAGTGGTGAGGTTAACCGTTGAAGTGCCAGCGTTGAATATATCACGGTTAGTCCATGAGCCGCCGACATTCCAGATGGATGAGCCGGCATTGATGGTGTTGTTTCCGGATATACCATCTGATGATCGAATATATACGGAGTCAGAGATATTTATTATTGATGAACCACAGTTAAACTGGCTGTATTCTACATTAAAAACCAAATTCCCGATGCCGATATTGGCTGCGTTTAATGTGTTATTGTTGGTATTAAGTATATTTTTATTAGTGTCGCCTTGTTGGTTAAAGATAATAAGTTCCAAGTCGTTCACTGTTAGGCTGCCTGACATATTATATGTAGTGTTCCCGCTGCTGCCGCCTTCGGCATCAAGAATGAGGATATGGACTCCGTTACCGCCTATGCTGGAGAAAGTATAATCTCTGTTTGCAGGAATAGTTAGGTTAAGTCCTTCTACTCTCGGCTGTATGCTTAAGACTGCTACGTCTATCGTAGCGCCGCCGTCATTAAATATGTCTCCGTCGGCAAAAGGATATACGAGGAGAGCAAAGTTATTACCACCATCAGTTATTACTCCTGTGTTGTCGCCGGTCGTGAGCAGAAATGTATCTACAATTACAGATGTGATAGAGGTAGTTTGTCCGTTAGCAGCGCATATTAAAGCATAGAATGAATCCCAGGTTGAGGGATTATTGATATCTCCTATATATATTCCGACATCGCCCGTGCCTGTCAAATCTACTGTTGATGTTCCGGCATCAAACCTCCCGCTTCTTGAATCCCAGTTTCTACCGACGCTGATATAGCTTGTCCCGGCGTTTAAAATCCCGCTGGATATGGTCAGGTCGCGGTTGACTGCGAGGTCACCGGAAAGTGTTTTTGTTCCGGTAGAGCTTATTATAAAGTCATAGAATGCTTTAATTGTTGTGTCTCCTCCGGTAGTAATAGTTGCATCTGCTCCATCAAAAGTAACCGTAGATGTTTCTGAGTTGAATGTCCCGTAATTATCCCAGTTTCCGGCTATAGTCCAAATAGAGGCACCAGCATAAAGGGTACAGTTGGTATCTATATATACGCCTAGTTCAATCGGGAAGGTAGTAGATGCCCCGATATCAAACGTTTGAGCATTATCGGGATCACAGATGAGTTTGGCATAGCCATTGCTGCCTACAGTAGCCCCAGCTAGGAATAAGGAACCGGTTTTTATGGTTCCGGTGTATCCAGTCAGGTCCAGGGTGATAATCACATCTTGATCATCAGCAGCCAAAACAATGAGTGTATCATCGGCACCGTCAAGAGTGCTTAAATTATTATTGCTGTTTAGATAGCAGGTAATATCATAATGGCTATCGGTAACTTCTTCGTTGCGTATGGATAACATTGTGCCATAATCAGTCGGGGTAATTAGCACGGAAGAAAGGTTACCTAGTATAGTATATTCGTATTCTGAGATAGTAATGTTGCTTGAGGTTGAGGCAACAAGCGAGGTAACGTCATTATCAGCAATATAATGTGTTACATGGCCGTCCCCTGCAAGTGTGGTATTGTTGCCTAACGTCAGATATCCGGTGCGAGCAGGGGAATCATCACCTAATATTAATTCGTGGTTGTCCTCTATTAGAAGCGTGACGTCATCTGGCGCGCTAGTTAGGATCAATCGGTTATCTACTATTAAATCCGTGCCTGTTACAGTTACTGTCCCGCTATTTTTAGTGATAGTAAGGTTGTAAAAGTTTGGATGGAGATTGCCTGTGATGTTTTGATCATTACTGCTTCCATTAAAAGTTACTGTGCTGGAGTTGTGGGTAAATGTTCCGCCGTCATAAGTCCAGTTTCCAGTTACGGTAAAGGTTCCACCTGTGCTAGGAGCAGACAGCGTCCCGGAATTTATCGTTACGTCATTTGCTGAAATATTTCCGTCTTCAGCTAAGAGTGTTCCACCGTCAAGGGTGATTTCGCCAGTAGAAGTTAAGTCATAGATTCCCATATCAAGAGTGTGGTTGTTGCCTATGGTTAAGTCTGTGACTATCATATCAGTTAATGGCACTATGGTTGGCGTATTTATGCCGCCGCTAATATTAATCGACCCTATATTTTGGCCGCCTTCTGTGTAATCAGCAAAGTATTTTGTGCCATTTGGACTCCAGGTAAAATCTGTATCATTATTTTTAAGCCACAGTGACCCGGAATTAATAGTAAAATTCCCGCCTAAGACTATAGCCGGGCCATAAGTGTTCCAATCCACAAAACGCTGATTAATAGTTAAGTTTCCATTTACAGTAAGGGTTTGGCCTATATTTGTACCTAAGGTGTATTGATAGATAAAAGTAAGAGGCATTCTCTGTATTATGCCGGTAGAAGGTACAAAATAAGCATAGCCGTTGGCGGTATCAACAATAGAAGCTTGGAGATTGGGCCCAGAAATAGTTTCCGCATCTATTTTCTTCATAAGGGACAGTTTTATTCTTATAATCTTTCCGGGGTTAGTATCGGTTCCGAAATAGGCGTAGTCATTAGCAACATCCAATATGCCAGTAGTTAAGTAATTATCGCCTGTATCTAAAGTAAGCACCGTTTTTACTGGGGAACCGCCTACGTCTACGCGGATGATTTTACCGGGCTGGGTATAAGTCCCGAAGTATACATAATGGTTAGCGGTATCTATTACTGCTGTGCGTATATAATCTTCTCCCGGGTCCATGGTTAATGTCCCCAGCAGGCTAAAATCGCTTAGCTTAATTCCGAGGGCCATTGCTGGAGCGGTATAAGTGGCAAAGTAAGCGGCATCTGAGGCAGGGTCAATTGCCGCGGCACTAAGATAGTCTATGTCGGGATCAAGGGTCATCCTGTCGGTATGGGCCAGATCAAAGTTATCTAAGTCTACCTTGACTATAATCCCCGGCTGGGTATAAGTACCGAAATAAGCGTATCCGTTTGTTGCATCAATTACGCTACAACGCAGGTAATCTTCTCCTGAATTTAAAGTCAGGTTTGCAGTACGGGTAAGAGTAGAAAGCTGCACTTTGACGATTATCCCAGGAGCTGTATTGGTTCCGAAATAGGCATAGCCATTAATTGTATCAATAACTGCGGTACTCAATACATTTTCACCGGTATCTAAGTTTAAAGCTCCCACTAAACTGAAGTCAGAGAGGCGGACTTTAAGGACGTATGCAGGAGAAGTATTAGTGCCAAAATAGGCATATCCGCTAGCTCCATCAATTACTGCTGATGACCAGTCTACAGAAGTCGGAGGGGTAGGGTCTTCGTTTAGGTTTAAAGTATCACTTACACTAAAGGAAACAGTACTTACTTTATATACTAAAGGCGTAGTATCGTCTTCTTGTACGGCGGCATATATATAATTATTCGCGGTATCTATTACTGCATTATGGTAAACTGCATTGGTATCCCCTAACGTTATGCTTCCAACTCGGCTAAAATTATTTGGGTCAACATTTATTTTTACGAGTCGGCTAATAACGCCACCTGCTATATCGGTTGTCAGGAAATACGCATAGTAATTAGTAGTATCGATGACTGCGGCCGAAGGGATAAGTTCGGTTGCGTCCAAAGTGATAGTATCCACACTAGAGAAATCACCAGGGTCAATATTTACTTTTTCTATTTGGCTAATGGTTGGGCCCCCCGCTAAGGTATATCCCCCGAAGTAGGCGTATTGGTTAACCGTGTCAATTACTGCTGCGAAGGCCAAGGTTTCAACAGTGATAGCATCTACATAGGCGAAGTTAGTAGGATCGGTGTTAACTTTTATTATTTGAATAGCCAGGGGGGTCATTGTTATTGTGTTAAAATAGGCGTAATTATGCGTAGTGTCAATTACGCCGGATAGAACATAACTAGCTGTTGTTGGGTGTAGCGTTATGTCATCCACAAGCTCAAAGTTCCCAGGGCCAACGTCTACTTTAACTAAACTAGTAGTTCCCGATGCAGCATTTAAGGCGATATAAGCGTAATAGTTGTTAGTGTCAATAACTACAGAGTTACGGTTGAAGGGCGTTTCTACAAACGCTCCTAACTCTATGCTTGATACCCTCGCAAAGTTACCGGGGTCGGTATCTATTTTTACTAACCTTGTCATATCGCCAGCGAGTGTATAAGCTATGAAATAAGCATAGTTATTAGTATTATCAATTACGCTTCCGCTGATATTGTTTTCTTCCGCGTCTAAATTCACTACTCCTATTTTAGTAAAATCAGATAACCTTACCTTAATTACTATCCCCGGTTGACTATAAGTGCCAAAGTAAGCATAACCATTTACCTCATCAATAACTGCAGTGGTGACAATCATATCCGATGTCGGTGTTGTGCCAGAGTAGTATGCGCTTAAGTCTAGAGTAGCAGCAGTCTTAAAACTGCTGATTTTAACTCTAAATACCCTGCCGGGATTTTCGTCTGTGCCAAAGTAAAGATAGTTATTGTCCGGGTCAATTAGAGCACAGGCAATATAATTACCTGTATTCGAAATGCCTCCTTGAGTGCCGGTTAAAGTTATAGAAGCAGTTTTAATAAGGTCGGCTAGGTGTACCTGTATGGCTTTGGCGCCTGAAATATAAGTCCCGAAGTAGGCATAGCCTGCCTCAGTATCTATAGCTGCTGCAGTAAGGTAATTTTCTCCTGAGCCTAAGGTAAGCGCCGTATCTTTACTGAAGTCACTTAGATCAACTTTCACTACTATTCCCGGCGCAGTATAGGTGCCAAAATAGGCATAGCCGGCGTCTGTATCAATTACAGCTGAAGCCAAATAATCTTCTCCTGCATCTAAATCCAGGTGATCTGATTCAGTGAAGGTGGCCAGGTTTATCTTAGCGACGATCCCCGGTTGGGTATAGGTACCGAAATAAGCATACCCGGCAGCCGTATCAATTACGCTTGAGCGCAACAAGTCTTCTCCAGCGTTTAAATCTAAAGCATCGGTTCTTGAGAAATTAATGGGGTCAACACAGATTTTGATGATTTTGCCAGGTGAAGTATAGGTTCCAAAATAGGCATAGTGGTTAGCCGGGTCAGGATCCGAGGTATCAATGACGCTTGTGTGTAATAAATCTTCTCCGGTGTTTAAGGTTATGGCATCAACCCTTGTCAAATCATACAAACGCACTTTTACTACTGTCCCCGGAGAGGTATAAGTGCCAAAATAGGCAAAGCCGCCTTCAGAGTCAAGTACTGCAGTGCGTAAATCATCCTCTCCGCTGTTAAGCTGTAAGCTACCTATACGCATAAAATCCGAAAGCCTAATTTTTATTACTACTCCCGGGGTGCTGCTGGTGCCAAAATAGGCATAGCCACCAGCAGTATCAATTACTGCGCAAGGAGCAAGATATTCGTATTGCGGTAAGAGCTGTAATTCTCCGGTATAGCTGAAATCACTAATTTTTACTTTTTGGATAGCCGAGCCCGGTGTGTTGTCATGAACAAAATAAGCATAGTGGTTGTCCGGGTCCGGGTCAGTATTCTCTATTATTCCCACATAGGCCCAGTAAACATTAGGCAAGGTATCCGTTACGGTAAAGTCATTTAAGTCTATTTTTAATAAGCCTCCGGCAGGAAAATAAAGATATCCGCCTACCATATCAATAGCGCATCCTTGGGAGCGGGTAGATATGGTCATGGAGTCTGCCAGAGAGAAATTAGCGCCTAACCCTATTTTTACTATTCTGTCCACTTCAGGAGCAGTATCACTATACGTTCCTAAATACGCATAGTGATTATCAGGGTTAGCGTCTCTAGTATCTATAGCCATAGCATGAGTATACATATTTATATCAGATGAGCTTAGCTCTAGATAATCTTCTTCTGTAAATAAGTCAAGATCAACTTTATATATTCTGATAGGCAAATTTTCAAAAGTTCCGCTTACATATGCGTCGGCGGCAAAGTAAGCGTAGTGAGTAGAGGCAGCTGGGGTGTCAATAACAGCGTTTAGAATACCGATTAAATTAGGGCCGTGTGTATCTAAGGTCAGAGTATCAATGGTAGCAAAATCTGTGAGATTTATTCTTTTTATGGTTTCGTTACTTGCAAAATAAGCATAGTGAGTAGCTGATACGGTATCAATTATTGCCGCTTGGGCAGTTATGCCCGTAGCCAGCCTGGCATCTTCAGTGAAGTCCGAGAGTTTTATGCGGATTACTCCCCAAAAGTCGCTGGCGCTGCTAAAATAGGCATAGCGTTGCGCAGGGTCAACTGCGGTAGTGTCGATTACCGCGGTATACAAATAACCTTCACCGGAGAGCAAAGTCAAGGCCCCTACGCGGGTAAAATCGCTTAGCCTTACTTTGATGATAACCCCCGTATTAGTATAGGTGCCGAAATAAGCATACCCGCTTTTATCATCTATTACGGCAGAACGAACAGTTTGTTCATAATTACCGGATAAAGTCAAATAGTTAGTGATGTTAAAGGTGCTTAGGTCTACTTTAAGTACTTGGGCGGGGTTGGCATCGTTGCCGAAATAAGCATATCCTCCAACAGGGTCAATAACTCCAACGCTCGGCCCGCGTTCGTCAAAATCCATTTCGATTTGATCAACAAGTGTAAAATCGGATAATCTTATTTTAGAGATAGCTCCGCTTCCATTAGGCCAGGTAGCATAATAGTAGCCATTTATTGTATCAATAACTGCCGTCCTGCCTCCGGCATAGATAGCTCCAACCCGGGTGAAAGTGTCAAGGTCAATTTTTACTACATCATAATCCCATGTACCTACATAGGCATAATGAGGGGCAGAAGAAGTGTCTATTACTAGTGAAGTAAGTCCGTCTTCTTTGGGATCCAATTGAAGGTTTTCAACCCAGCTAAAAGTAGCAAGATTAACTTTAATTATTCTGTCTCCATCAAGAGGGCTGCGGTAGTGATGATCACCAAAATAGGCAAATCCGGATGCGGTATCAATTGCTCCGCAGCTAATGTAGGCCTCATCCGGGAGGCCCGGGATAGTTATAGCATCTTCACGGCTAAAATCCGAAAGTCTTATTTTTACGATTTTATTTACGTTGTTCCAATACGTTGGGAAATAGGCATAGTGGTTATCAGGGTCCGGATCGCTTGTGTCTATAACTGCCGCCTGGCTCCAGTTATGCATATATTCATTGGACTCAAGAGTTAAGGTGTCATAGCGGGTAAAATCGCTTAATCTAACCTTTACTATTTTATTGTTCGTGCCAAAATAAGCATAGTGAGCCAGCGGATTAACATCGCTGACATCTATGACTGTTTGTCCGCTACCGGTTTCATCAGAATTTAAGCTAAGCGCTCCTACACGTGTTAAGTCTGCAAGCCTTACTTTGATAATAATCCCTGGGGTGGTTGCAGTTACAAAATAAGCATAGCCAGCGTCAGCGTCAATGATTGCACCAGCGAGATTTCTCTCTTGCCCAACTAACAGATCCAAACTATCGGAAGGTGCTCCCAGAATAAGATTGTAATAAGCGCTTACCGGGCCAGCAGCAGTAATGCTGGTAGTAGATTCACCTGTATATTGAATGGTATTGGGCGTGTGGCTGGCTACATCCAGCGTGCCTTCTCCGGTAAGAGGCGTGCCGCCGCCGGTTAGACTCAATGATGCTTCTGAAAGCATGGTTACTTTGTGCCCAGCAGCAATCTCTAAAGAGGTGCATTTGACTACACCAGAAATATTAATATTAGGAGTAGCGCTTCCACCCTCGACAACTAAATTACCGATATCTTGAGGCGATTGTAGGCCGTTGGATAAGGTTTGGGTACCGGCAGGGGAGAATACTATGTAAGCAGTATCATTCTTTGTCCAGGTAGCAGTAAGATTCATCTCAAAGTCACCGGTTACTGTCAGGGTAGTGCCCGCTCCTTGCCTAAAAACCCCGCCTTCCTGCAGGAAATCACTGACTGTCATGTCAGTTGTCAGATAAACCGTGCCAGTGTAGTCGCTTTGCATAGTAAAGGTGCCAC
Source organism: uncultured Planctomycetales bacterium (assembly GCA_964467905.1). Classification (GTDB taxonomy): domain Bacteria; phylum Omnitrophota; class Gorgyraeia; order Gygaellales; family Profunditerraquicolaceae; genus CAYXSY01. The sequence goes on from CAYXSY010000017.1 coordinate 16,530, forward strand.
CTGACCAGCCGGTGACATCATCAATGGTGCAGTTGTCATTGGTTTCTGTGCCGTCAAAACTTACAGCATTCGTGCCAGAAGGGACGCCTATGGGATCCCAGTTGTCTCCGTCAGACCATATGCCTGTGCCATTGGCATTCGTCCAAACAGGGTCAATTACCCAGCCTTTAACATTACCAAAGTCATGGCCCCTGGGAATGTTTATCGGCTCCACGCCTAAATTATAGGCATCTTTTACGCATATGCGATTGATATCATAAGCACCCAAAACTTGAATGAACCAAGGACTGTTTTCTTGCTGGGAATATAGAAGAATAGGTGCGGTGCGTGTTCCCTGAATATAGGTAAATCCTTTGAATATATATTGGTGATTAGCTTCAAAATATATGGTTTTTCCAGATATGATACAATTGAAATTATAAAAAGTTATATTCCCGTATAAATAGGTAGGATTATTGCTAACGAGGTTGATTTGCTCGGCTTCTAAGAAGAGTTGTGTTTGATGTGAGTAAATAATCGCGCCGAATCCATCCGGAGGGCCGCGTAGCAGGATGGAGCTGCCTAAGCCTAAACTATCCATAATATCTATATTACCGTATAATCTCTGTATATAGGTTTTATTAGCTTCAATGGAGAGCGGTGTATCAATGGTTCCGAAGTACTGGGCTTTAATCTTGACTTCATTGCCTTGGATGACTATACCCGGTGTAGTCCTGACTGCATTATTGGACTGCAAGGTTAAATTATTTGCCTTAAAGTAGGTTAAATCTATATTGATGCCTGCTAAATTAACCTGTCCATTGTCCAAAGAGGAGAATGAAGTAAAGCTCATATCTCCGGTTGTCTTGTAGATTTCAGTGGTTGTAGCTGCAGAATTGATAGTTATAGCTTCAGCAGCTATAATCGTAAGTTTATTAGCTTCTATAGGAGTATTGGTAATATCTATAACCTTGCCTGTTGTAGCTTCTAGGGTAAGTGAGCCTTGCGGGTTATATCTTAAAGTATCAGCTCTTGTAGTAGTAATTAAGCCGGGTTGGACTAAATTAATCTGGAAGTCTCCTGCTGTGTGAACATAGGAGGGATTACCTTGGATTTCAACAGGGGCTCTAACACTACCAATGACGATTCTGCCTTCTTCAGTCTTGATTTCTCCTAAGGTCATGGTGCCTGAGCCGTCTATATATACATTACCGGTTCCTGTAGCTTCAATTACCCCGTCTAATTGAGCAAAGCTGCCTTGGCCATTGCCATCATAGTCAGCAAAGAGGATTATATCTGCGTCTTGGCTGGTAATATCAGCTTGGGTGGTGATATCGTTATTAGCCAGTATCTCTATGCCTTGCTCTGTGGCAGTAAGTGAACCGCCGGCTATCTCTACGTTGTTAGGTATAATGCCTTCTTCTTTAGAGCCTATCTCTATGCGTGAGGCAACTACTGTTGCCTTGGATTTGACATTACCAGAGGTTACTACTTTGACTAAACCGCTTTTGCCATCAAATTTATCTGCCCTGACATACCCCTCCAGGTTTATTGCCTTCTCAAAGATACCGCCTACGGATGAGGCCTTAAATAACACCACGCCTCCATCAGCAGCTAAGGTTCCGGTGTTCTTGATTTGGTTAGTTATAGGTTTACCCTGATGGTCTAACACCTGCTTGGCCTGGGCATGGTCTATGGCAATAGATACTCTTCCTGCAGGGGAGATATCCACATGCACCATCTCACCAGCTGCCAAGGCAATAGTGCCTACCTTGGCGGCTATAGTGCCGGCGTTCTCAATGCCGCCGGCAATCATGATGCCGAAGCCTCCGTCAGAGATGTTAATCTGGCCTTGGTTTAAGATTAAGGCATCCATCTGGTCCTTGGAGAGCCGAGAGAAGATGTAGTTAGAATTCATGAAGTCAGTGTCAGAGATGTCACGGGTTGAAGCAATAAGAGAGCCGACATTAATGTTGGAATTCGGGCCGAAGAAGATGCCTTTTTCATTGATGATGATGAATATGCCGTTACAGACCACCGAGCCTAATATCTGGCTGGCAGAGCTGCCTAAGACTCTGTTTAAGACTGAATTGTTAATTGAAGGAAGATTGATGATGACGGTTTCGTTCTTGGCTACATCAAAAGAGCTATAGTTGATGATTGCCTTATTGGAGGCATTAATCTCTAAGGTATTCTCATTCGGGTTAGAGAATGTGGCTGTGCCATTTGTAACGGTAGCCCCCTGCGGCAGGCAGAAAGCGGGACGGGCGCCGAAGAGAATAAAAAGGGACAGCGCTAACAGAGCCAATCCCAATTTTTTATTTTTTCTTAATTTTATCATAGTATATACAAAATAAAACCCATCCTATCTATATAGAATGGGCTTGGTTATTCTTTATCTTGCGGCAGCTGACTGCCCTCTCAAATAAAAACTATTTGAGGAGGGCTCTTTAGCTTTGCGCCCCATCTTTTCAGATAGTTTGCCCTTTACGCTTATTTTGTAATTAAAGTATAACATATTTAAAATGAAAATGCCACTTTTTATATAAGATGTTATATAACTTTAACTTAGCAAAAATATGGTATCTTAAAATTTACTTTTTGTCAAGAAGTTTTTTACATAAGTGACTGTAGGGTAAAGGATTGTCTAAACCATTTATAAAACTATTTAATAACTTTTGTGTATATCTATCAAGAGGCAGATCCAGAACGAGAAGAACTCTAGGGGCGTATCTGATGTTAAAGTTTAATATAAATGTCCAAAATGTTAGGAGAATTGACTTGACAACTAAATAATAGTATGCTACGTTTATCTTGATAATAAATGTCCAAAGAGGAGAACTATGGGAGTAGTTTATAAAATAACCCCTGAAATAATGGATCTTATAGTTGAAGAGAAGAGAAAGAACCCAACTATAAGTTGCCGTAAATTAGCGCGTATAATTGAAGAAAAATTTGACATTCAAATTTCTAAGTCTAGCATAAATACTTTAACTAAAGGCGCAGGATTAAGTATGCCTGTTGGCAGAAGATCAAAAGGAGCAAAGAAAGAGATAAAGATTTCTCCTGAACCAGAGCCATTGTTGCCGGCGCCCGAAGAAAAACCCTTATTAGAAAAAGAAGAAAGTCAACTGTCGCAGGAAATAAAACCTCCGCTTGAAATCAAGGAAGAGCCTGCCCCTACTATAGAATCAAAAGAAGAAATTACCGAGAAGCCACCAGAAGTTTTACCGCAAGAGCCTGTTGTTTTAGGCGAGTCCAAAGAAGCTGTGCCCGAGAAAGAAGAGGTTGCAGAGCAGGCCAAACAGGAAGAAGCCGAAGAAAAACCTATTAAAGAAGAGCCTGAAGTTATTCCAGAAATTCAGGAGACAACAGTTGGGAAAGAAGAAATTAGCGAGCAGAAAAAAGAGGAGCCAAAAGAAGAAATTATTTCTACTCCTGAAACCGAAGCCGAAAAAGAAAATGTTGGGCAAATAGAAGAGATAGCAGCTAAGGAAGAAACAGTTGGTAGTGAAGAGCCTGTTGTGAGTAGCCCTGAAGCAGAGATTGAGTCAGAACCTAAAACCGAACCTATCCAGGAGCCGGTATCAGCAGAAAAGCCCGTTGAGCAAGAGCAAAAAGAACAGATACAACCTAAGGAAGAGCAAAAAGAAGCAGAGTCTTCTGCTACTGCGGGATCTATACCTGTTGAGCCAACAGAAAGTTTGCCGCCGGAAGAAGTAACTCCGCCTCCAGAGCCTGAGAAACCACAAATACCCGAGCCTGTTAAAGCCGAAGAAATCAAAGAGCCTCTACCGCCGGCTCAAGAAGAAGTTTTACCCGAGCATTTAGAGTCGCAAGAGCAGCCTGTTGCAGAAGAAAAGCAAGCGTTTGAGGCGGAAGAAATTTCTCCGGCAAAGGCAGCAACTCCTATAGAAATAAATAATGCAGGTTTAGTCTTTTTAAAGGCAGCGGATAACTTAATGGGTGTTACGCGCTCTATAACAGAGTTACTTAGAGACAGCGGCTTATCTCTTGCCAGTGATACCCAGGAAAAAATAGAATTTATTTTATATAAACAGATTAGCGGTTTTTCAGGATTTTCTGAAGAGGCTATAGATAAATTTATTTCTGCTTTCTCGGGGAAAGGCCAGATACATGAGGCTTTAGCAGATAATCTTTTCTTAAAACAAATAGGAAGCCTTACTCCGGATATACTAAGGCTCGTTTCTAGTCTATTCAGGGAAATACGTTGCGTAAAGCTTGGTCTTTCCGACGGTAATTTTATTTATCTCGACCCGCAGATGCGCAGCATCTGGCCAAGCCCTTATATCCCGTATGGTTTTTCCGTCGGTTTAGCTGGGGCAAAAAGATCATTTTCTGATTGTTTTGTAGAAGAGAACCCCGTAGTTTTATTCTTGGCGCCCTATAATGATGTTCCCATAGATGAAATGTTTACTTTATTTTCTGCTTTGTCTGCCAGAGGCAATAAAATTATAAATTTTGGGTTATACAATGAAGCGCTCGAAGAAGTTGAGACCGTGCATTTGGCGCGGACTTCCGAGAGGGATTTTATTGTCGGCTTATTCCCTCGTCAGTTTGGAGAATACGTTAAGGTAGCTATAAGTAATGATTCTGCGGATTTTATTTTCGAGCCACTGGATAAAAAATTCCAGGTTTGTGACGGGCAGGCAGAATTAGTGAATCCAAATACCGCCTCGCGGGTCAGCTACAGAGTTTGCGCAGTAAAAAATATTGACACCGGTAAAGTAGAATTTATGCTTTTAACTAATATACGGCCTGCGAAAAAAAATCCGGGACAGATTTTAGCATCTTATCTAAGTGTATGCCCGGATTTTGCCGCGGCTTTTAGCGATATGAAAGCCAAGATAAATTTATTCAGCATTATGGCTGAAAATTATCAGCCTTTTTCATTAGACATACTGAATGAAGCCAAAAAGGACAGTGGCATTATTCAAGATATAAGCAAGGTTTTCGTCTTGTATCTTAATAGCCTTCAAGCATATGCAAAAAGATATTTCTTTCCGGTAGGATATGAAAACAAGGATTTTGAATTTATGTACAATAGTTTCTACTCATTGAAGGCACAAATAAGTGAAGTCGATGGTTCAGTAGCGGTAAAGTTTTTGGTTCCGCAGGGTTATGTTTATTTGAGTGTATTAAGATATGTTTGCAGCAGAGTTAATGAAAACAGAATTATTCTAAAGGGCAAAAAATTATTTTTGACTGTTTAATTCTCATCCCCCCTACCTAGCCCTAATCGTTATGCCCTGGCTCCTAGTATCAGTCCCGCCTTTACCGTCGCTTACGGTTAAGGTTATGGTATAGCTCTTGGATGCCTTAACCAGCCAGTCCCACCAGCTGAAGCTCGGGCTGTATTGATAAGTAAAAGAACTTCCTGTTTTAGTTGTGCCATTACCCATGTTCCAGCTGTAAGTTAAGGTATCTCCATTAGCATCGCTTGCTGAAGCTTCACAATTTACCTCCAGTGTTCTTGTCCCAGAAGTAGGAGAGACACTAAAGGAATCAATCCTAGGTGCTACATTAACCGGTGTTACATCATTAACCGTTATACTAATAGCCTCTGAATCACTTCCGCCCTTACCGTCACTCACGCTAAAAGTAACACTGTATGTCCCGCTCTGGGTAGAGCCCGGTGTCCAGCTGAAGGTCTTGGTTGTGGTATTAAAGCTTGCCCCTGAAGGTAAAGGAGCAGCTGAATAAGTTAATGTATCACCATCACTATCGGTAGCTGATACAACAAAGCTCAAAAGAGAGCCTTCGTCTACTGTTTTGTTGCCGATTGCTGCTAAGACAGGTGCATTGTTTGGCAGGGCAGGGGTGGTAATGCTCTTTGCAGAAGATTTAGCTGACTTAGCACCCGCATTGTCTACTGCCTCAACCTGATATGTATAGGTAGTGTTAGCAGTTAAACCGGTATCCGTATAAGAAGTGCCACTTATTGCTAATGCAATAAGGGAGGAGGAGCGGTATAGGTTGTATTTAACCACATCTCCATTATCCACATCGCTTGATGCTGCCCAGCTCAAAGATATCCTGTTAGAGTCAAGCGCAGAGCCGGTTAACCCCGAAGGAGCACTCGGAGCATCATTTACTGCATTGACGGTGATATAAACCGTAGCTACATTAGAATCAGCCTTGCCGTCATTGGCTTTGAAGGTAAAAGAATCACTGCCGTTGTAGTTAGAAGCAGGCGTATAGGTTAAGCTTGGGGCGGTGCCGGATAGGGAGCCATGTGCAGGTACCGTGACAATGCTATAGATTAAGGTATCGCCGGTGTCAGCGTCTGTGGCAGTAAGAACCAGATTTTTGTAACTATCCTCGTTAAGGCTTATGGTTTGATTGTTGGCTACAGGTTTTGAATTGGTATTGCCAACTGCATAAAGCGTTGAGGTCTGTTCATTAATACGTACGGTTTTTTTGTATGTTTGTGTTCCTGCCTGTATGGTTACTTCATATTCTCCTGCGAGAAGATTAAATTGCGCCTCGCCCGAACTATCCGTGGCTCCGGTTTTTTGTACGTCAGTTAAATTCTTAATGCGTTCATAAACCGGTTTTGCAATATATTCTCCTTGAGGGTTTTTCTCGCTGGTAAAGAACCCGCCGTCTGAAATAAAAGCTCCAATATCAAGAAAGTCCCACCAGAGTATAGAGTTGACATTAGGGTTGGCAAACATAAGTGTAAATACTTCTTCTACATAGTCTGCTTGGGTTTGCGGGTCCCATTTATTTTTCCAGTAACCGCTTTTCCAAGATTCATTAAATTGTGAAGGCACGCTCATTTCAGTGATGTGGAATTTTCTGCCTTGAGCCTTGCAGAATCTATCGTAGTAGTTTTGCGCGGTATCAACCAGCCATGACGGCGTCATCGCCGGGCCGTCTCCGCCGTTATAAGTATGCGATCCTGAATAGAATTGCAATCCGACTATATTAACATTATTCAAGTTTCCTTTATTTTGGGCTTCTGCGAGAAAATCAGAATAGGTGGTATTATAATAGTGGTCTTTGAAGTCGCTGTAGAGCTGGTTAGGGTCGCTGCCGTCGCTATTTAACCCGTAGAAGAAATACTCCATCCCAAAATCAAGTTCATGTGCGCTGTTTATGAGGCTTGGAAGTTCAGGTTTTGCCTCTTTTATGTTTCTTGCAGAAGAAGCAAGCAGAGAGTGGATGCTTGGAGTTCCGTCAGAGGTATTGCGTGGTATTCTTATGCAATTTGTATATGATGGCTCGTTCATCGCCTCCCAAATAGAAATGTCATTCTTGAATTCTCCTAATAGAGATTGCTGTTGTTCCATGATATCCTGTTGGAATAGGCTGAAGTTGTATGTTCCGTCGCGGTTTTGTATAATATCGGTTGTGCCGTTAGGTTTACGGACATAAGGAACCATAAAATCGGGGTACAAGAATACGCTGCCGTGTAATTTAATATGGAACCCCATTTCTGTTAAGCCGTCAGGCTCATTCGGGTCTTGAGGATTTTCTTTGTGTATACCCCAGACGCGGTTTATTTCTCCGGGATGAGCATAATCCAGATAATAGTAGGAAGGATTTGTCGGGTTATAGTTTTCATTTTCTACGCTGATACGCCAGCTGGGGATTATGGTTGTTAATTCAAATCCTGCCTCACGAGCTTTTTTATAGGCAAATATACGGTTTGCTGATGTGCGGTAAAAATAGTCGGGGCTTCCTTCGGGAATACCGACGAACATGCCAAACATGAATGAATGGTCATGAGAAACCTGTTTTACATTAATTGCGCTGTTTGCTACGGGGTTGCCGTTTGCGTCTTTTACTTCTATATCAAGGCTGCCTTTACGTGCCTGAATAGCATTTTTAGCTGCTTTAAATTCCAACTCATCGCGTATACGCAGAGCTTCAGCGAGTACGCTGTTTGGGTCGCTGGATAATTTCTGTAAAAGTGCATCCGTAACCTGCTCGATGGTTTTGCCTTTATATTCCGTAACTGTTGCCCAATCGCCATCATAAACAGGGCTCTTAAAGTTATAATAATATCCTTCGGTTTGATGCTGGCGTCTGATAATATCTGCGACAGCTGTTTTGGCAAGTTCGGTATTTAGTTCTATAACTTTGGTATAATTCTCGGATTGTACAGGTAAGTTCCAACCCTGATTTTTGCCGTAATTTGCACTCGTAGCATTTAAATCAGGAGAGCCGGCTTTTAGAAGCAGTTTGCCGTAGTCTTTAGTAGTCCAGCTTATAACATTTAAAGCATATGGCCCGGGCTTAGAAAGATCTACGATTACAGCCGGAAGCCCGTCATTAAATAGGTTACTAGTTGAGCGCGAATAGTCATCATTAACCGGCCAGACTACAGCAGGTTTAGTTTCATCATTTAAATTCACAAGGTTAATAATATTCTGCCCGCCGAGACCGTTGTTAATAAAATCTTTCCAGCGCATGAGGTTGCCGTTGTTATCATAAGCCTTGATTAAAAAAGTAGCCGCTTTGACTAATTTGATATTGATATTACTATTAACGCCAGCAGGTTTGATATAAACTCTTGGCTGGTATTGATATACTCCATATCCTTGTCCGGGCTCCGGAGGCTGGATCATAAGATACTCTTTGACGATGGTGGAGCTGCCTAATACCGCAGCCAGATCAGCGTCGTTCCAGCTTATATAAAAACCGCCTTCTATCGGAGGATTCTGGAAATTAGGAGGATAGTTTATGCTTCCGGCAACTGATTGGTAAGCGCCTGTATTTGTCTGGACAGTGTAGACAACAAAAGCCCAGGGAATTATTTCTCCATTACTGTTGCATATTTTCCCCCTGATGGTTCCGGCACCGGCTGTATTAAGTGGAATACAAAAAAGTAATAATATAGCAATGAGCGATAATAAACCAAATTTTATGAATCCGGTTTTATGATTTTTGTTATTCATTTTTTCCTCCATTTTAATTTCTTGACCCGTTATATACGCTGCAACAAAAAACCCCAAAGAGGCAATCCCTTTGGGGTTCGTATTGGTCACAATATCTTTATTGTGGCAACACCCGAACTAATCGGACGGTTCGGTGTGCCACTTATTGTGGCAGCCCTGCCGCCGTGCCTCTGCAGTTGTTTATCTGCACCCGAGCTAAAAGGAATGTGCTCGGTGTATCCTTTTTTAGGATAAGGGGTAGGCCGTAGGCTTTGCGAGCCCGTAATTTCTTACGGATTTGCCCCGTTAGAAATTTCTTCTAACGTGGCTCACCCCGTTAATTTCTAACGGGGTTTGCCTTTTCACCCCGCTCCTGCACGCAGGGGCGGGGTTTCACAATTGTTTGTTTTTCAAAAAGCAGATGTTTTGTTTACCATATGAATATGCCTTATCGTTAAGGCTATTTCAAGACTAAAACAACACTTTTGGGAAAGCGTTTTCTTTTAATAACAATTTAGATTATTTATGTCTTGACCGTCTAGCTTCCGTTATTGTATAATTCTTTAAGTTAGAGAAAGCTTTCTAAGTCCCAGATAAATTAAGGAGTTAGAATAAATGCCTCAGAAAAATAAGCTCGGAGATGTACTTATTTCCTGGAATCTCATAGCCCAGAAAGATTTAGATGAGGCACTGAAAGAACAGAAGGAAAAGGGAGGATTTCTAGGCCAGATATTAATTAATAAAGGCCTGGTAAGTTCTACTGATGTTGAGCGGGCCTTAAAACAGCTTTCAGCCAAGGCGCAAGAGAAGATTGAACTTTCCCAGATGCTTCTTGATGATAAGATAATCACTCAGTCTCAACTTGAAACTGCTCTCTCAAAGCAAAAGGAAACAAAGCAGGCATTGGAGGATATCTTGGTTTCTTTGGGCCTGGTAAGTCCTTCTCAAGTTGCCGAGACTTTTAGCCGTCATCTCGGCATCCCTTTAGCACAACTCTCCGATTTGGATATAAAGCCCGAAATTCTGCAGTTGCTACCCGAAAACATTGTCCGCGATTACCATATCATACCGGCGAAATTAGAAAAAGATACGCTTTTTGTAGCTATGGCTGACCCGCTTAATCTCATCGCCTTAGATGAGATTAAGCTTATTTCCAAGTATCAGGTCAGGCCGATGATAGCTACAAAGAAAGATATCCAAGGGATAATAGACAGATTCTTTAACCTGCAACAGATGACTAAACATTTGCTTGCTGATGTGCGTCTTGAAAAAGTTTCTGATGAGGCTTCGGTTTCGCGGTTGGTTGATAATATAATTCAGGCCGGCATTAACGCCCACGCAAGCGATATACACCTTGAGCCACAGTATCCTGAGATGCGCGTGCGCCTGCGTATAGACGGAATATTACATGACGTGATTACCGTGCCCAAATCAATAGAACCTTCGCTTATCTCAAGGGTTAAAGTTATGGCAGATATGGATATTACCGAAAGACGCCGGCCGCAGGACGGCCATATTTCCCTGAAGATTAACCAGAGAGAGTACGATTTGAGGGTAGCTTCCACATCTACTATCACAGGCGAGAAAATAGTGATAAGGATTTTGGATAAGAGCGGAATGTTATTTAGTTTAAATGAGTTAGGTATGACAGGCAATGAATTAGAAACTTTTAATTCTCTTGTCAAGCGTCCCTACGGGATTATCCTTGTTACTGGCCCGACAGGTTCGGGAAAAACAACTACCCTTTATGCTGTTTTAAGCCAGTTGGATACATTAAGCAACAACATAATCACGATTGAAGACCCTGTTGAATATAAATTAAGCGGCATTAATCAGGTGCAGGTAAACCCGGTTGCCAATATTACTTTTGCCACCGGTCTTCGCTCGATGTTGCGGCAGGACCCCGATATTATAATGGTAGGTGAAATACGTGATTTGGAAACCGCGACAATTGCTATACATGCTGCTTTAACCGGGCACTTAGTTTTGTCAACTTTGCATACAAATGACGCGCCTTCTGCGATTACCCGTCTGCTTGATATGGGGGTTGAACCGTTTCTTATTTCATCGGCCTTGATAGGGGTAGTGGCGCAGAGATTAGTGCGTAGGATTTGTCCCGAGTGTAAAGAAGAGTATAGCCCGCAGGAAGAAGTATTAAAGGATTTAGGGCTGGAGCATCATAAAGCTAAGATGACATTCTACCGCGGCAGGGGATGCCAGCATTGTTTACAGACTGCTTATCGCGGCAGGACGGGAGTTTTTGAGATTATGAAAGTATCCGATAAAATACGTGATTTAATAACCAGAAAAGAGCCGGTCAAGAATATAAAAGAAACTGCCGTTGCAGAAGGCATGGTTACGCTACGTAAGGCAGCCCTGGATAAAGTTGTTAACGGCTTTACTACGCCCGAAGAGATTAAGCGGGTTATATTTACCGCAGAGTAGGATAATAAATGCCGAATTTCAATTATTTAGCGCAGGATAATCACGGTAAACAAGTCAGGGGTTCCCTTGAGGCAGCTAATTTTAATGAAGCTAAGCTTAAGCTTAAGCAGACAGGATTTTATATTATTTGGATAAGGCAGGAAAGCCGCCTTGCCGAGGCCCTGGGTTTTTCCAAGGTTAGGAATATGGACCTGGCGGTGTTTTCTCATCAGTTCTCGGCCATGATTTCAAGCGGCATCCCTTTAATCAGGGCTTTAATTGCTTTGGCCGAAGAGACAACGAATAAAACTTTCCGCACAATTATAAATAAGATAAGATATGATGTTGAAAACGGCTCTAGCTTGTCGGACTCACTTTCTAAACACCCGAAGGTATTCTCTAATTTCTTCGTTAGTTTGATAAAAACAGGCGAGGCAGGTGGAGTCTTACCGACGGTATTAAGCCGCCTGGCAACTTACCTTGAGAAAGAGGAAGATTTAAGGAGAAAAGTACGCTCCAGCTTTGCTTATCCGGTAATAGTTGGTATTGTTGCAATAGGCGTTGTGGCTTTTCTGCTTATTTTTATTGTGCCGGTATTCCGCACGGCGTATAAATCCTTAAGGATTGAGCTGCCTGGGCCGACTGTCTTCTTGATTTTCTTAAGCAACGTAGCAGTTAAGTTTTGGTGGTTAGTTCTAATTTTAGTTGTCACTTTATACGTGCTATTTAAAATGGCAAAACAAGATATAAAATTTTCGCTTCTCTGGGATAGCTTTAAATTGAAAATACCTATATTCGGCCAGCTTAACAGAAAAGTTGCGGTTTCGCGTTTTGTGCGTACACTTTCTACCCTTATGGGCAGCGGCCTTACTTTAGGCCAGAGCCTGCCGATTGTCAAAGAAGTCGTGGGCAACCAGGCAGTGGCAGAGGGGATAGAGAATTTAAAAAAAGACATAATTCAGGGTAAGCAGATATCCGAGTCACTTAAGGGGCAGAATATTTTCCCGGCGATTGTCACCCAGATGGTTTCAGTGGGGGAGGAAAGCGGGTCTTTGAATAATATGTTAGATAAGTGCGCGGATTTCTTAGATGAAGATATTGATACACTAATCAAAGGTTTAGTGGTAAAATTAGAGCCGATATTAACATTCGGCTTGGCTTTGCTGGTAGGCTTTATTGCATTGGCAATATATCTGCCGATGTTTGATTTGATAAAGCAGATTAACAGGTAATGAAACTGTTTTGACTTTGATTGAGAGGAGGTGACGCATGTTGAATAAAAAAGGGTTTACATTAGTTGAGGTTTTGTTGGTTATTGTTATTCTTGGTATTATCGCAGCCATTGTTATCCCGAGAATAACCGATACCCAGGCAAGCGCCAAAGCAGAAGCCAATAAGGCTAATAAAGCAGCTATCAATTCTCAGGCAGAGCTTTATTATTCTAGAGAGGGAACATGTCCTCCTGCTAGCGCGACGGCGGATACAAGTAATAAATTCTGGACAAATACAAGCTACTTCCCAGAAGGCGTTCCCAATGATCCGGTTACCAATACCACATATTCTATCGATACCACTACTTGTCGTGTAACAGGTCATTAATTCCCAGAGAATTAACAAAATTATTATATAAGCGGGTAAGGGGATAGTAAAACTATCCTCTTACCCCGGTATTGTATGATGTTTAAGAAAAAAGGATTTAGTCTTGTTGAATTAATTCTGACCTTGGTAATTTTAGGTATTTTTTCGGCAGTTATTATCCCCCGCTTCGGAGGCAAGGATTTTTTAGGCGAATTTGGATTAAAAGGTATTTCTTCGCAAATAGCATCCGATATCAGACTTACCCGCCAGTTAGCCATAACCCAATCCAGTCATTATTTGATTAAATTTGACTGCGCTCAAAAAGAATATAATGTTTATAAAGCAAGCGCATTGCCTGAAAATGCAATTCAGGAGTCTAAGAAGCTTCCGTCAAATGTCAACTGTTCGGGAACTACTCAATTTGATTTTTATCCTATAGGTAATTGTATTTTTAGCGGCTCTGGCTTGGTTTTGTCTTCAGGGACTAAACAGCGTACGGTTACTGTTGAGCCGCCGTCAGGAGCTGTGTTAATTGAAGAATAATAAGCGTGCCAACAAGGGGCTCACTTTTTTAGAAGTTTTGACTGCCATTTTGATTATGTCGGTGGCGCTTGTTCCGATATTATCATGGGTTCCGGTAAGCCTGCGGACGAAGAAAAAGGCAGAAAACAAAATGTTTGCCATATTCCTGGCGCAAAGTAAGCTGGAAGAACTCCGTATTGCGGCACTGAATAATTTTTCTGCCGATTATGACGCTTCGAGCGTTGTTTTCCCCGCGCCTTATCAGAATTTCCGTTATACTATTACAGATAGCGCAGATGTAGGGCTTAAAACTTTATCGGTTACGGTCTGGAGTGCGGATGAGCCTAACGATAAAGTTATTCTATATACCAATATTGCATTAAGATGAGCATGTGTTATCGCAAGAAAACAAATAAGGCTTTTACTCTGCCGGAGGTAATCCTTACCGTAGCTATAATGGCTTTGGTATTGGCAGCTATTGTGCCTTTTATCAGAAGCGTATCAAGTACCTGGAACATAGGCAGCAGAAAGACCGAAATTCAGCAGAATGCAAGGTCAAGCATGGATATTATGTTGCGTATGCTGCGTCAGGCACGCAGGGTTACACAAGTGCCGGCTTCAGGAAGCGGAGATTTTGTTAAATTCCGCGATGCCGACGAGCTTTATACAATTGTTTTTTACTACAATGTGTCTTCATCTCCTTTTTATATAGGCAACAGCGGGCTTATCCGTGAAGGTGATTTAGTAATGCGCTCGATAACTGATGCCGGTTCAAGTGATGCATTACTTGCCCGTAACTTAGATAGTTTTCAAATCGACTTTAAAGATAGAAAGGGCCTTATTACTTCAAAGCCGCAGACAGTTGCTTCTTTGGATATTTCGATGGTATTAAAAGACAGCTCAAATAACGAAACAATTGATTTAGCATCGACAGTCTTTTTAAGATGCGATGTGAGAATTACCAAACCGGTTTGGGTTGCCGCAGGAAATTCAGTTTATGAGCTACTAAGCGGTAAAGTGGTCAGCGGGCTTAACGGCCCGCAGGGCGTTGCAGTTAATCAAAGCACCGGCGAATGCTGGATTGCTGATACAGGTAACAACCGGGTGAAGAAAATATCACCGCAAGGTAATTTGGTTCTGGATATCCCGGGATTTAACAAGCCTTTTTCGGTTTCGGTTAGTCAGATAACCGGAGAATGCTGGGTTGCCGATACAGAAAATAACCGTGTTAAGAAACTGTCTGCCGAAGGCAGCACAATATTCAATATCAGCGGTTTTAACAAACCATTGGGCGTCGCTGTGAACCCATATCTGGGAGGATGTTGGGTTGCTGATACATCAGATAACAGCGTCAAGAGAATAGCAGCATTGTTTGGTTTTATTTTTTCCGATATATCCGGGTTTAAGAAACCAGCAGCGGTGTCTCTTAATGCATCAGACGGCTCTTGTTGGGTTGCTGATACAGGCAACAACAGCATTAAGAGAATATCTTTACTTGGAATCCAGACCCTTGGATTATCAGGCTTCAAAAAGCCGGAGGCATTATCTGTCAATTATAAGACCCAGGAGTGTTGGGTGGCTGATACAGGAAATAACCGTGTCAAAAAAATTTCTGAAGGCGGTCAGACCATTTTTACCGCAGAAGGTTTTAATGCGCCCGGAGGCATATGGGTTGATTCAGTTGATGATTTCTGTTGGATTGCCGATACAGGCAATAAGCAGCTTGTGAGACTAAACACGTCCGGTGAGGAAGAATTAAGGATAGATTTAAGCGATAATCCGGTAGCTGTTGCGGGGTTCGAGAATGAATAAGAGGGGAATAGCTTTATTATTGGCGCTGTTTGTTTTGGTTTTCGTATCGATGATGGTTGTCGCGTTTCTTGATATTACTACTTCGGACTTGCAGATAACCAACAACCACCTAAAAAGAACCCAGGCTTTATACTTGGCTGATGCGGGGATAGAATATGTTATTTATCGTCTTGAGAATAACAAAAGGCCGAATCTGCCTGACGGTCCCGTTGAATTACCTTCGGGCTCAGGAAATAGTTATCAGGTGACTTATGACTATAATTCTGGTAAAATTATATCTTCAGGAAAGCTTGCTTCAGGAGAAACGGTTAATATTGAGGCCAAGGTTTCAGTAGCAGGTTCGAATAAGCCGTTTAGAGTACAAACATTATACTGGAAAGAGATTTAATGGAAGGCATTCTCGTTTTTGAGTTTAGGGACGGTCTTATAAAAATAGCAGAGTTAAACACTCAAGATAAATCGCTCCATATCCGCCACCTTGCTTCTCTTTCTTCGGAAGGGATTAAGAATACCTCTATTGTTGACCCAAAGATAGTAGCAGAAGCAATTTCTTCTTTTCTGAAATCAAATAATATAACATCGCGCAAGGTTTTTGCTTTAGTCGGCCCACCAAATAGCATAACAAAGATAGTGCGTCTGCCTCATAATCTCTCTGATGCGCAAATCAGGCTTAATCTTCAGACAGAAATTGACCAATACCGGGTTTTTTCGGGACAGGACACAGTTTTTGACTTTAGAAAAATAGAAGAGATAAGCGAGGAAGGATTTAAGAAGACAAATATACTCTTCTCTGCTACCACTGCCCAACTCAGCGCCTCTTATTTAAGGACTATGGAATTAGCAGGGCTTGATTTGGTAGGAATAGATGTGCCGGTATTGAGTATTATCCGCCTTCTTGAGGAGACCGATCTTAAAGCAGATTCTCTTGAAGTGTCTTTAATCGTTAGCCTAGGGCTCTCGCATCTTGATATATGCGTGGTAAAAGGGAGCCGCCCGAGATTTCTGCATTCGGTGGAATTAGATATCGATTGGGATAAGGATAGAGATAACCTTACGGAAAGAATCGTATCGACTATGAAGCTGGTTGCGAATTTCTATCAGGCAAGGTTTATCCAAGGAGAAGAAATCGGCAGGATTATAGTATGCCCGCTTGATAAAAAGTATGCCGGTTTAAGTAAAATAATTGCAGAGAAATTCGCTCAAATTCCCGTTAAAGAACCCTCTTTTATTGATAAATTTGTAATTCAGGATAAAAGAATAGAGCCGCAGGATTTGCAGTTTTCATTTGCCGCGCTTCTGGGGCTTATGTTGCGTTACGAAGATAAAAAACGCGGGTATGATTTGAATTTGCTGCTGGAGCAGAAAACAGCCAGGCAGTACCATTTTAATAAAATGTATCTGCTTTTAATATCTTTAGTCGGCGTTTTTCTGGTTATTTTGTTTTTTTGGCTGGTTATCGGCTTGAGAGTTATTTTTATGCGTATGGCCATAGCGCATACGGAGTCGCTTTTTAAATCTTCGCCAAAACTAGAGAAAATTCTCGCTTTAAAAGAAAAAGAAAACATCATATCTAGTCAACTCGAAGAAGCCTCCTACTTGCCCGGTGCACAAGCAAAAAAGGATTATTTTAATAATATAGCCAAAGCTTTAAGTCTGGTCCCCAGTGGATTATGGCTTAATGATGTTTTGCTCGAAGGTAAAGATTTATTGCTTAACGGAGAATCTAATTCGGAGAAAGCGATATTTGATTACGTATCTGTTCTCTCCGGGAGCGGATACTTTGCTTCTGCCGAATTAGTTTCATCAAAAGGGCAGGCAGAGGGCTTGAGGTTTAATATAAAATGCAAGCTAAAATGATGGTAGCTTTCTTAAAAATTGAGATTAAGAAGACGATAATCGCCTTGAATAATCTGCCTAAACAGGTTAAATCGATAGGCGCATTTTTAATTATTCTGTCGGCATTCTTATTGTACGAGTCGTTGCTTTCCGGGCAATTGCTTAAACTTAGAGCCTTGAGGCAGGAGCTTATTTCTAAGAAGAAGCTTTTTTTGCGTTATGACGAATTAGTTAAAAATGATCAGGCGATAGAGAAAGAGATGCGGGATACGCAAGAGCGCCTTTCAAGGATGAGGTCTAACTTTGTCTCCGAGCAGGAACTTTCGAAATATTTTGCTTCTTTCCGCGAGCTGGTAAAGTCCTATAATCTTCAGGTTATATCGCTGGATTTTAAGCCGCAGGAAGAAATACAGGCTTCTGCAGATAAGAAACTGGCGCATTTCCAAATCCTGCCGTTTTCTTTTTCTCTGAAAGGTAATTACTTTGATACTATGCTTCTGCTTTATAAGCTTCAGCAGACCAATCCCCTGCTCGGTATAGAATCTATACGCCTGCAGCAGGAAAATGAGAATTCTTACAATGTAGAAACAGAAGCAGAGGCTAGGATAGCTGTATTGATAAAGGGCAAATGAGATGATTCTATCAAAGAGAGTTGTTTTATTATTGATTATAATCTTATGTTTAGCCGGCTGTAAACAGCGCGCAGGCGTAAAACAGATACAGGAGAGTTCTTTTGTAAAAGACAACAATCATGCCGTGCCGCAGCAGGAGGCAGAGGATCTTCTTAAAGAAATCAGAAGGGGTAATCCTTTTCGCCCTGACCATGCTACAGGGGCTTCTTCTGCCGCCGGATATAATACAGAATTAAGAGGAATAATCTGGGATCCTAAGGCGCCGTATGCCTTAATCGGAGAATTTGTAGTAAGAGAGGGTGATATATTTGATAATAAGAAAGTCATCAAGATAAATAAGAATTCCGTTGTTTTGG
>CAYXSY010000017.1:34674-42385 GCA_964467905.1 uncultured Planctomycetales bacterium
GATATATTTGATAATAAGAAAGTCATCAAGATAAATAAGAATTCCGTTGTTTTGGATAATAACGGTCAAAGAGAGACGCTTAAACTTGAGGGATCTTTTTGAGGAGATAATTTATGTGTGCCAAGAGCTCGGTAGATAAAAGAAAAGATTTACGCGTTGAGTTATACAAACCTTTTGCTGTTAAATTACGCATTAAGAAAAATAAGGGTTTGTCTTTTTTCTCAAAGGAAAAATTATCCAGCGTGGATAATATGAGCGTCGGCGGTATGCGTCTTGAGCTTCCTTTGATGAAGAGATCGCAGATGGAGAGGATAATCGACGGCAGGGAGAAAATAGTCTTGGAGTTAGGAATGCCCTCAAGTAAAAAAACCCTTAAGATAACCGGTAAGCTGGTTTGGCTTAAAAGAAAAGATAAGCGCGGCAAAACCATATACGTAGTCGGGCTTAATTTCCCCAATATAAATGATTCGGAAAGAGAATCGATACTCCAGTATTTAATGGAGTCCTGCCTTAAAGACGGCTGCAATATCTCTTAAGTTATCCACAATGTAGGTGACGTTTAAACGGTAGCTACCCCTGTGGATAACTATATTTGCGGTTTATCAATTTCTATAATGGAGTTAGGCATATAATACGTTTCGATATAATGGTTGTAGCTTGAATATATATATTCTTCCGGGGAAGTGACGAGATTGGCTTTGACTGGATTATTATGTATATATTCTAATTTTTGCAGTAATTTTAAGTTATCCTGTATGCATTCGTCATAGAAGCCTTTCTGCCAAATCCTACCTTCTTTATTTTCTATTTTATTGATTTTTCTGGCGAAACTTCCCTTTATCATCTTCATAATGTAGGAGAAATCATATTTTCCAAACGGATGTATAATTATATGTATGTGATCTGGCATAAGGCAGAACCCATATAACTTATAATCTAATATAAGTTTAAGGTATTCCATAGTTACAAGTATTATCTTGCAATATAAAGGATTGCTGAATAGCTTTCTTCGGTCAGAGGTAACTGTCGTTAGGAAATAAGCCGCATTTTCTTCGTAAAATCTTCTTATGTCGCCCATTTTATCCACAGGGTAGGGGAGGTTTACCTGCCTGCCGGCAGGCAGGAACCCTCCCTTACTATTGTTAATAACTAAAAAATATTCTTATCAAGGCTGCGGTATTGAATTGCTTCGCAAATATACTCAGCAGTGATTTCCTCCGATTGGTTCATATCTGCTATTGTGCGTGATACTTTCAATATTTTATCGTAGGCCCTTGCCGACAAACCAAGTTCTGTCATTGCCATCCTAAGGAGCTCTTTTGCCTCTTCCTGCAGGATACAGTATTTTTTTATAAGCTTATTGTTCATTGTTGCGTTGTTGTAGCATGATTGTTCTTGTTTAAAACGTTCGTTTTGTACCAAGTGGCATTTTTCAACCCGGTTTTTAATTGCGCCTGAACTTTCCGCATCTTTTGTGTCAACCAACTCTTTGTATTTGACCGGAGGCAGTTGGATGTGGATATCGATTCTGTCTAGTAGCGGTCCGGAAATCTTACCCATATAATCAATTATTTTGTTAGGACTGCACCGGCAAGTTTTTCGCGGGTCTGTAAAGTAACCGCACGGGCATGGGTTCATTGCAGCAACCAGCATAAATGACGCCGGGAAAATAATAGACTTTACCGCCGCACGGGAAATACATATATAACCGTCTTCAAGCGGTTGTCTCAATGCTTCCAGCGTGTCTCTTCTGAATTCCGGTAATTCATCCAGAAATAATACTCCTTTATGCGCTAGGCTTATTTCTCCGGGTTGCGGGAAGGTTCCCCCGCCGGCAAGCGCGGCGTTAGATATACTATGGTGCGGGCTGCGGAACGGCCTCCTCGTTATTAATCCTTTACCAGGAGGTATGGCTGCGCATACGGAGTGTATTTTTGTTATTTCCAGAAGCTCTTTATTATTCAGATCTGCCATAATCGTAGGTATCCGTTTGGCTAACATGGTTTTGCCACTGCCGGGAGGTCCGATCATTGCTACGTTATGCCCTCCGGATACAGCTACTTCAAGCGCTCTTTTAGCAAAAGCCTGCCCTTTTACTTCTGAAAAGTCAATTGGGTATAAGTAATCGTCTTCTTTTATCGGCTTAGCCGCAGCGTATGGTTTAAAGAGGCTTGCGTTGTTCAAAAGTTCTATTGTTTGGTTTAACGAACTCATTCCCCAAATATCTATACCTGTGATGATAGAGGCTTCTTTTAAGTTTTTGGCCGGGATAACAATATTCTTTAGTTTTTTCTCGGATGCCCCCATACATACCGGCAGTACGCCGCGGGTATGCCTTAATGAGCCGTCCAGAGACAGCTCGGAGAAAAAGGAGTATTCCTGAATTGATGCAGTGTTGATTTGTTGGGTAGCGGCGAGTATTGCTACGGCTATGGCCAGATCAAAGCCCGGGCCCTCTTTTTTCAAATCACACGGAGCAAGGCTTATAGTAACTCGGCCATGCGGATAGCTAAAACCCGAGTTCTTAATTGCGGATTTAACCCTTTCCCGGCTTTCCCGTATAGAAGTATCGGCTAAGCCCACGATAGTAGTTGCAGGCAGCCCACCGGAGATATCTACCTCGACCTCAATAAGATACGCTTCTGTACCTAAGATTGCAAAGCTGTGTGTCTTTGCCAGCATGGAGCCTTCTCCTTTTTATGTAAATCTAGTTTTATAATTACTCTCTACCATAATAGACGTTGCCAGGAGCAGTTTTCTAACTAAAAAAATCTTGCTTTTTATGGGGGGTATTATATAATCATAATAATATGAGACATTTTAAGCGTATTTTGGTTGCTTTTTTAGCAGGGGCTGCCTTATTTATTGTCTTAAGGTATTTTTTCCTGCTGCATGAACGTAACCAACTCATAAAAGAGCTGGAGCAGACTATCCAAGAGGTCCAGCTCCTTGAGTCTCAGAAGCAAAACTTATTGCAGGACTTAGAGAAGAGTAAGCAGGCACAGGCCAAGCTTTTAAGCGATAAAAAGAAGCTCATTGATAATCTCAGGGCAGGTAAAGATAGGATAAACAGGTTATTCACCGAACTGCACAGCTACGAACTAAAGAATTCCGAATTAAATACGCAAAACCGCCTGCTTAAATCCGATAACGCTGTTTTAAATAGCAATCTTTCTAAAGTTAAAGAAGAAAATAGTAACATGGAGGCACGTCTTAGCTCGGTAGAAGAGTTAAAGAAAGCAATCAGGGACATAAAAAGAAAAAAGAACCTTAAAATACCCGCCACAGAAAATGCCAAGACCGAAGAAGAAATAGTAATAAAGGGCAATTCCGGCTTTATCGTTAAAGACGGAGAGCCTACTTCCCCTGAGAAAATCAAGATTGAAGTTGTCCCTGTTCCGTCAAAAGAAGAACAATAATCTATGAATATATTCGCTCAGATATTGAGCAACAAAATATTTATTACTACCGTCTGGGCCTGGTTTATAGCTCAGAGCATTAAGGTGGCCATAGGCATAGTCCGCGAAAAGAAATTTGACTTCCGCTGGTTTGTGGGTACCGGCGGGATGCCTTCTAGCCACGCAGCCGGAGCTTCGTGTCTGGCTATGTCTATAGGGCTGCAGCATGGTTTTAACAGCACGTATTTTGCTTTAGCGGCTTCTTTTGCTATCGTAGTTATGTTTGACGCACAAGGAGTGCGTCGCTCAACCGGGAAACAAGCTACGATATTAAACAAAGTGATGGAGGATATTTATTGGCAGGGGCGTATTAAGGAAGATAGGTTGCGTGAACTTGTCGGCCATACTCCTGTTGAGGTTATAGTCGGTTTCTTGCTTGGTATTACAGTCGCGCTTGTTTTAGCCTAGGAGGCATCAGTGAAGAATAAAATCATAATATTGGTTATCGCAGTAATATCCATAACGGTTGTTTCTGTATTGTTATTTAATAATTATCAAAGAAATAAGGGGCAGTATTCCGAAGAGGCGGGAGGCTTATCTGCTGCCGCGCTTCTTGCACAGGCCAAAGAGTTTGAAAGTAAGGGAGATCTTTTAGAGGAAAGAGCTGTTTATCAAAAGCTGGTCAATCAATTTGTCAGTTCTTCTGATATAGCTAAGTGGCAGAAGAAACTTGAAGATTTAAATATCAAGCTGCTTTTTTCGCCTATTGTAACTGCGCAGAGTGAGCTTTATGAAATAAAACCCGGAGATACATTAGTAAAAATAGCAAAACAGTTTAACACTACCGTTGAATTAATAAGTAAAAGCAACAATTTATCCAGCGACAGGATTATCCCGGGTAGAAAGATTAAGGTCTGGAAAGCGCCTTTTACTATATTCGTGGATAAATCTCAGAATGTGCTTCTTTTGAAGACAGCAGAAGAAGTATTTAAAACTTATATTGTCTCAACGGGGAAAGATAATTGTACTCCCGTCGGAACTTTTAAGATAGTCAATAAGTTGCCGAATCCTACGTGGTTTAAATCCGGAGCAGTGGTAAGCCCGGATAGCCCGGATAATGTTCTGGGTACCAGATGGATGGGGTTTGATTTAGCCGGATACGGCATACACGGGACAATAGAGCCGCAGAATTTGGGCAAGCAGGTTACGGAAGGCTGCGTGCGCATGTCTAATCCTGAAGTTGAGGAGCTCTATACCATTGTTCCCGTCGGCACCGAGGTAACAATCGTTAATTAACCGTCAATATAATTATAACTAGTAGATATTATGGCCGGACTTGATTTTGAAAAACCTATCGTAGAGCTGGAGAAAAGAATACAGGAATTGAAGAAATTCAGCTCTGATGCCCATCACGGTAAGAAAGTCGATTTGTCTTCCGAGGTTAAGCGCTTGGAAGAGAAGCTCGAACAACTTAAAAAAGAAACTTATAATAAGTTAAATGCCTGGCAGAAAGTACAGCTTGCCCGTCATCCGCAGAGGCCGTATACATTGGATTATATAAATATGATTATGACGGATTTTATTGAAATTCACGGAGATAGATTATTCTCTGATGATAAGGCTTTGATATGCGGCTTTGCTAAATTAGACGGGCAGAAGGTAATTGTCATGGGACATCAAAAAGGCCGCGATACCAAGGAGAATCTGAAGAGAAACTTTGGTTGCGCTCATCCGGAGGGCTACCGTAAGGCATTAAGGGCAATGAATATGGCCCAGCAGTTTAGGCTCCCCGTGATTATATTTATAGATACTCCGGGTGCATATCCGGGTATAGGCGCTGAAGAGCGCGGACAGGCCCAGGCTATAGCAACAAATTTAAGAGAGATGGTCCGCATAGCCACGCCGATAATTGCTACGGTTATCGGAGAAGGTGGTTCCGGCGGCGCCTTAGGCATCGGCGTAGCTGACAGGGTTTGTGTTTTAGAAAATGCATATTATTCGGTTATTTCTCCCGAAGGCTGCGCGGCAATACTTTGGAAAGACGGAGCAAAGGCTCCGGATGCAGCTGAAGTGCTAAAGCTTACAGGAGAAGACTTGCTAATGATGGGCTTCATTGACGAAGTAATCCCCGAGCCTTTAGGCGGAGCTCATCGCGACGCAGAGAAAACAGCCGCAAGTATAAAAGAAATGCTGCTTAGGAATATGAAGGAGCTTATTTCTTTGGGTGAGGATAAATTATTAAAAGAAAGATACAAAAAATTTAGAAATATGGGTCTGGCTTAATGCTTACAAAAGAACTCATACTTTTGGGCCTATTGAAGGAGGGCCCAAAGCACGGTTACGAGATTAAATTAAAAATCAAAGAAATCCTGTCTTTGTTTGCCGGTATAGAATTAAAATCGATATACTACCCCTTAAAGATACTTGAGAAGAAAGGCATCGTCCAGAAACATATCACCAAGCACGGGAAACGCCCCCAGTGCTATATCTATAAACTTACCCCTAAAGGCGAATCGCGTTTTGAAGAACTGTTGAACAAGAGCTTCCTTGATTTCAGGAGACCGCAGTTTAGCCTCGATTTAAGCCTGTATTTCTTGCAATTTATTGATTCTGATTCTGCTCAAAGGCGCCTCAAGGGTAGAATATTTATTTTGAATAAGATCGCCAAAGGCCTAAGCCATATGCTCAAAACCCAGGATGCAGGGCCAAGGTCTTCTCTTAATCTGATGCTTGAACATAACCTGAAGATGGTAGAGGCAGAAGCTCGGTTTCTGGAAAACCTGATAAAGACACTGTAGGAGGGAAGGGGGAGTATATTCGATGGTTAACTTTACCGATTTAATTAATGCCTCTCTTGAGTGGACAGCGGCAGTGCTTTTTAGGCCGTTTAGAGTAAAGAAATGGATAATACTTACGCTTGTTGCTATGCTGGCCGGGCAACTCGGAGGCAATAATTTTAATTTCAATAATTCTTATAATACAAAACAAAAAGAAGCTCAGGCTATAACTACGCAGGATAATTTGCCTAAGCCCGTTGTTTCTTCGCCTGAAGTTTCTACACCTCCGGCCTCCCAGGATAATACCGGCGGAGTTCTTGTGTTTACAATAGTCTTTCTTCTTGTTGTTATATTGCCGCTCTTAATATTGATGGTATGGATATCTTCGCGATTCTCTTTTATATTTATTGATAATGTTTCCAAAAATGACGCTTCCATAAGAAATCCTTTCAAAACTAATAAAATTTCCGGGAATTCCCTATTTTTGTTTACTTTATTATTTGCTTTTTTATTTTTTGGGCTTATGGGCCTGGACATATATCTTTGTTTTGCGAAACTCAAAGCAATCGGGGCTCTGGTTAAGGGTTCGCAAGTGGGGATCTTAAAGATCTTTCTTACTTGTCTTCCCTACTTAGGATTTTTATTCTTGATTATGCTGCTGGCAGGGTTGGTGCATTTATTTGTTCATGATTTTGTTATCTTGATAATGTCGCGTGATAAGGCAAAGATTTTATCATCATTTGCCAAAGCCGCAACACTCGTCAATAAACACAAAGGGGTTTTTATAAAATATATATTTGTAAAAATAGGCCTTGTCATTTGTGCTGCCATTATTCATAGCATAGCGTCTTTAATGGCTACGTTCGGCCTGTTTTTCCCTGTTTTAATATCAATTGGGCTGTTCTCTCTGCTTTATAGTGCGTCGCATCTTTTATTTTTTATCCTTCTTATTTTCATAGGCATACCGCTGGCGTTAATCTTTATTTATTTCTTTATGTGCCTGGGCCTGCCGTTTGCGGTATTTTTCCGCACTTTTAGCATTAAATTTATGGGGCGCATAAGTCCAGAGTATAATCTTTTTCAATTACAGGCCAAGCCAAAGGAGGTATGAATTATGAATTGCTTAAACCACCCCGAAAAAGAAGCAAGCGTTTTATGCAACCGCTGCGGTAAAAATATATGCCCGGAATGCCAAATTAAGGTTAAGGAAGAGTTTTATTGCAAAGAGTGCGCATCAGCTAAGATTAGCGGGGAAGTAAAGATAAGCCGTTCGCCTGTTTTGGCGGCAATATTGAGTTTTGTTATAGGCGGGCTGGGCCAGATTTATAACGGTCAGGTTGGTAAGGGGCTGATTATTTTCCTGACCTCATGGCTTATAATACCCTGGATTATCGGGATTTTTGATGCTTATAATACGGCAGCAAAAATAAACGACGGTAAGGTTACTGTTAAAAAGAACACAGGATGCCTCATCGCTGCTATTGCAGGTATGATTTTATTCTTTATAGGTATCGCCATTATCGGCTTATTATTGGC
>CAYXSY010000018.1:0-39856 GCA_964467905.1 uncultured Planctomycetales bacterium
CATTTTGTTAAAGAGATAGATACCGTGGTAAAGGTTGGCGATGAATTTAAAGTTAAGGTTGTAAGCGTGGACGAGCTGGGCCGCATTAATTTAAGCAAAAAGCAGGTTCCGCCTCAAGAGGCAAGCCAACAAAATCCATAATTCTTTATATGAAAGAGAGAAGGATTAATGAAATCAAGGGCCTGATTCTTTTCGCATTAGGCCTGATGATTTTAGCCAGTCTTATAAGGTTTGAGCGTCTTGACCTGCCGTTTTATACCTCTAACCCCAATATCCCCCCAAAAAATTTACTTGGTATTTTCGGCGCATATCTTGGCGGAACGATAGTATTTCTTTTCGGCAGGATAGCATCTTTTGCGATTCCCTCATTAATAATTCTACTGGGTATAAGTTTCTTCAGACAGGAAAAGCCGTATTTGAGCATCCCGCGCATTCTGGGGATCTTTGTATTGTTTCTTTCGATATCTTCGCTTATCGGGATGTTTGCTTTTAGCAATGAATATTTTAGATTATATTATTCCGGATTCTTGGGTGTTTTGAGCTCAAATTTCGTCATCTCCTATTTCGGTAAGATCGGCGGATACATTATATTCATTACTTTCGCAATCCTATGTCTGGCTTTAGTTACCGATATCCTGATATCGACGTTCTTCCTGACGATAAGGGACAATCTTAAGTTTCTTTTTTCTCCTATAGTTAATTTTAGGATCCCTTTTAGAAATAAGCCCCTGGTTATAAAGAAACAACAAGACCAGCCCAAGAAAAGTATTTTACCTTCTTTTAATAAGCCAAAGACCGATACTGCTGCCACGCCTTCTTTAGTAAGTGAACCGGTTATAAAAGATGCGTTTAGTCCAAAGCCTTCGTTAAAGCTTAAAACCAAGTCAGAGCCGCCCGCTACGAAAATAAAACCTCAGGAGACTAAGATAGGCGATTATCAGCTCCCGAGCTTGGATCTTTTAGACGCTCCGCCGTCGCTGGAGGCGCGCCAGATAAAAGATGATTTAGCAGGGAGCGCTAGGGTTTTGGAGGAGACTCTCGAAGATTTCGGCATATCGGTTAAGGTCACGGATATAGAAAGAGGCCCGGTCATAACCCGTTATGAACTTGAGCCGGCTCCGGGAGTCAAGTTGAATAAGATAGTCGCTTTAAATGATGATATAGCTTTGGCAATGAAAGCGCAGTCAGTCAGGATAATCGCTCCTATACCCGGTAAGGGCAGGGTGGGGGTTGAGGTGCCGAATAGCCAAAGCAGCCTGGTTTATTTAAAAGAAGTTTTAGCTTCTGAAGAGTTTCGTCAAACCAAATCCAGAATAAGCCTGGCTTTAGGGAAAGATATTTCAGGGCAGGTTATTGTTGCGGATTTGGATGATATGCCACATTTGCTTATTGCAGGGACTACCGGTTCAGGAAAAACCGTTTGTGTTAACTCTCTTATTTTGTCTTTGTTATTTAAGTCCAGCCCTTCAGATCTAAAATTCCTGATGATAGACCCTAAGATGGTAGAGCTTGCCCCTTTTAACGGCATACCACATCTTTTATGCCCGGTAATCACCGAAGCCAAGAAAGCGCACCTTGCTTTAAGCTGGGTTGTCAGCGAGATGGAAGAGCGCTATAGACTTTTGGCTAAAGTAGGAGCAAGAAATATAGAGTCATATAATGAGAAGCAGGAGAAACTTCCTTATATAATCGTAATCATAGATGAATTTGCCGATCTTATGAGTGTCTCGCGCGATCAGGTTGAAACAGCGGTAACGCGCCTGGCTCAGCTTTCAAGAGCCGTAGGTATACATATAATCCTCGCTACCCAGAGGCCTTCGGTTGACGTTATTACGGGGGTAATTAAGGCGAATTTGCCGGCGCGTATCTCTTTTAAGGTTGCATCTAAGGTTGACTCGCGTACAGTATTAGATACCAATGGAGCGGACAAGCTGCTTGGTAAGGGCGATATGCTTTTTATGAAGCCGGGTGAGTCAAAATTGATACGCATACAATGTACGCTTGTCAATGATAAAGAAATAGAGCGGGTTGTAGATTTTATGAAATCTCAAGGCGAACCGTCTTATGACGAAGAGATACTAAAAGAGCAACCTAAGACAGGCATGCAGAACGGCGAGAAGGATGAGCTTTATGATGAGGCAGTGCGTGTTATTATGGAGAGCAACCAGGCTTCGGTTTCCATACTTCAGAGGCGTATGCGTCTGGGTTACACGCGTGCCGCCAGGATAATAGATGTTATGGAACAGGACGGATTAGTCGGGCCTTTTGAGGGGAGCAAGCCCAGGAGAATATTAGTGGATAGGCAGGAGTGGCTGAAGAAATATATGGCTGCAGAAGGAGCCAAGTAATGTCGGAATCAATAGGTTCAAAACTAAAGCAGGTACGCCTGGAAAAGGGTTTTAGCCTGGAAGATATCCATAAAAAAACCAAGTTGCATCTGGATATAATCAAGGCAATCGAAGATGATAGCTTGATAAATGTCAATCCTACCTATGTCAGGGGCTTTTTAAAGATTTACTGTAAAGCATTAGGGGTTGATGCAAAAGATTATATTTCGGATTATAAAGAAGCCAGGCAGGATAGTATGCTTTCTCCTCAATCAAAGAGTGGTAAAGTTACTCCAGCGTTAAAACTGGCTTCGCAGAGACTGTCGTTTTTGAAGAAAATAAATTATAAGAAAATTCTGGCAATACTTGTCGTAGCCGTCGTTCTGTTCTTCATAACCAAGGGGATTTTTGCTTTCGGAAGATTCATTTCTTCAAGTATTTCTAATTTTGTTGCCAAGCATAAAGCTGCCAATGCAGCTGCGGCTGCTGTTGTTGATAAAAAGCCTGTAGATAAGGTCAAGAAGAATGCTCCAGAGGCAGTTACTAAAAAACAAAAAGATAAGACTCCTGTTGTATCGGTGGTGCGTTTGGGTGTAAGCACAAGGGAAGATTGTTGGGTTAAGGTTAAACTAGACGGTAAGGTTGTCTTTCAGCGCGTGTTAAAGAAGGGGCGTTTTGAAAGTTGGGAGGCAAAAGACAAAATAGAACTGTCTTTAGGTAATGCTGGAGTCGTAACTTTGGAAGTAAACGGCCAGGCGATGTCGTCCTTAGGTCGTAAAGGCCAGGCTGTTAAGAATATAGTTATAACCAAAGAAGGCTTAAATATTCCCAGATGAGACACCCGACTAAGGGCCGAGTCGCTATGATAAGCCTGGGGTGTCCTAGGAATCTGGTTGATTCGCAGGCAATCTTAAAGCGTTTTAGGCTAAAAGGGTATAAGATAGTTGAAGAAATAAGCCAGGCGGATATTGGTTTAGTTAACACCTGCGCTTTTATTAATGACGCTAAAGAGGAATCCGTAGATACGCTGCTTGATCTTATTGAGCTAAAGAAAGCAGGTAAGCTTAAGAAAATTGTTGTATACGGATGCTTGAGCCAGCGTTATAAATACGAATTAGCCGATGAGCTGCCCGAGATAGATGCTTTTGTAGGCAGAATTTCTCTGGATCCGTCGCGGGATGAAATTATTCTTACTCCTTCTCATTACGCTTATTTAAAGATATGCGAAGGATGCGTTAATAACTGCAGCTATTGCGCTATCCCTAAGATAAAAGGACCGCTTGACAGCTTGGATATAGACTGTTTAGTCGGCAAGGCTAAAGATCTGGATAGAAAGGGGATAGCTGAACTTAATATAATCGGCCAGGATATAACGTCTTATGGCCTTGATATATACGGCAAGAGTTCTTTGGAAAGGCTTTTAAACAGGATTCTGAAAGAGACGGATATAGACTGGGTCAGGCTTCTTTATCTGTATCCTAGCCGTATAAGCGAAGATTTGCTAAAAATAATCAGGGATCACGGGCGTGTCTGCAAATATATTGATTTGCCCCTGCAGCACATAAATGACCGCATCCTCGCCCTTATGAACAGGAGAGGAGCGTCAAAGAAATATATATATAGACTTATCGCTAAGATAAGGAAGTTGATCCCGGAAGTAGCGTTACGCACGGCTTTTATTGTAGGGTTCCCTTCGGAGACTGACAGAGAATTTAAGGAGCTGTTGGATTTTATAGAAGAGATGCGCTTTGAAAGGCTGGGCGTTTTTATTTATTCGCCGGAAGAGCATACTTCTGCTTTTAAAATGGCAGGGCAGGTGCCTCATCGGATAAAGGTTGAACGTTTTGATATCATTATGCGCAAGCAGCAGGAGATATCGAGCTTGATAAATAAGAAATATTTAGGCCGGCCGCTCGATGTCTTGATAGATAAAAAAGAGGCCGATTATTATCTGGGCCGCACCCAGCATGATGCCCCGGAGGTTGACGGTTTAGTTTATGTGCATTCTGATAAGCTGCTTAAGGCAGGGGATTTAGTGAGCGTTGGTATTAATGATACCCTGGAGTATGATTTGGTGGGAAAATTTATAAGGAAAATAAATTAAGAAAGGAATTATCAGGTGAATATTGCTAACAAGCTGACTTTGGCTAGGATTTTTCTGACATTTGTATTTATGTTTTTTATATTTTGCAACGGCCTATGGGCTAAGATAGCAAGTTTTGCTATCTTTATATTCGCCGCACTCTCGGATTATTTTGACGGTAAGCTCGCGCAGAAGAATAATATGGTTACTGATTTCGGCAAGCTTATGGACCCCATCGCGGATAAGATATTGGTTTTAGCTGCTTTCGCTGCTTTTGTTCAGATGCAGCTGATTGATGCCTGGATGTTCGTTATAATTTTTGCGCGCGACATACTGATTACCTCTTTGAGGCTGTTCGCCCTGAATAAAGGAAAAGTATTGTCTGCTACAAAAATGGGTAAGCATAAAACCGCATCGCAGATGGTGGCTATTTTTGTTATATTGATTTTTATTGTCTTTAAGCAGATTATGCTTGATATCTTTACCTGGAATCCCGCCTGGGAGAGCGTATTTCGCAAAGGAATATATGTAATGATGCTCTTTACCGTAGCCATAACGCTTTATTCTGGGATTTCGTATCTTTGGGATAATCGTAAGATTATAACTAAGATATAACCTCCTGTTTCTATGATCTATAAAACCGGGATTAAAGCAATCTCCACTTTTTTCTTTATAGGATATCTGCCTTTGATACCCGGGACATTTGCCAGTCTTGCCGGGTTATCTTTATTTCTTGCCTGTGGCTTAAGCACGCCATCTTATTTTATATCAGTTTTTTGCTTATGTTTAGTCGGTTTCCTGGTTTGCGGTAAAGCCGAAAATGTTTTTCAGAGAAAAGATCCGCCTTATATTGTTATAGACGAAGTATCAGGCATGCTCCTGAGTTTAGCCAGCGTGTTTTTCCTTAAGATGGGAGTTATGGGTTTGTGGTTGGCATTCTTTTTATTCAGGTTGTTAGATACAATTAAGCCTTATCCGGCCAATAAAATTCAGCATCTGCATGGCAGCCTCGGAGTTATGGGGGATGATTTAATTGCTGCTTTGTATACCAATATTATACTTCAGCTGGTTTTTAGATTTGCTTCGTAGAGCCTCTCATATAGCGGACCGTCTTTAAGCAGCGTACTTTTAAAAAGGGTTATTTTTTTAATTTCGAATACGGTATCGCTGTTTTTGAATAAGCCTGCGTTTTTAGATAGTGTTTCCGAGAGAATGCTAAGATTTTTGTTTGATTTTACCCTGCCCATTGTTATATGCGCCTTAAAAGACCTTTCTTCCTTAGGTATCCCTAATTTATTTATTTTCTCTTCCAGGTCTTTAGCTATTTCTCTGAATTGTTCTTGGTTATCTAGGCCTGCCCATATAATCCTGGGGTTTTTTTCTTTAGGAAATGCCCCGAGATCATGCAGCGCAGTCTTGAATGTAGGGTATCCATGAGCCGTTGTTTTTATTATATCTACGATTTTATCTTTTTCTTCTTCGTTTATTTCGTCTAGGAATTTTAAGGTCAGATGTAGGTTTTCTTTGGCGACCCATTTTACATCGGCTTGCGATTCTTGCAGTATCTCTTGGGCCTTTGCTAAAAGCTCAATTATATTTTTGGGGAGTTCGATAGCTATAAAAGCCCTCATTTATATGTATTTTTTGAGAAGTTTTAATGCAGCTTTAGATGCCTGTATTCTTATGTTATGACGGCTGCCTTTTAATTTCAGTTTTTTTGTTTGCGTAAAGTTATTTGCGGCCAGGCAGACGAACACTGTCCCTACCGGTTTATTCACAGTCGCGCCTGTCGGACCGGCAATGCCCGTTGTGCTTATCCCAAAGTCTGCTTTGGAGATGCGCCTGATATTTTTAGCCATTAATTCGGCTACTTCTTTTGATACTGCACCTTTTTTGTTAATTATGCTATGCGGAACCTTTAATATTTTTTCTTTGGCTTTGTTGCTATAAGCTGTTAAGGCCAGTATAAAATACTTCGAACTCCCCGGCATGCTTGTAAGGTATGTTGAGATAATCCCGCCGGTGCAGGATTCTGCTATTGCAATTGTTTTCTTCTTGTTAATAAGAAGTTTATGCGCCTGTTTTATGATATTCATAATTTTACCGGACTTAGTTAGCTGTTTTTGCTTATTTTATACCATATTTAGCCTATTGACAAGCCCGGTTTATATGCTATAATCTTTTTATTAATCTTCGGGGCAGGGTGAAATTCCCGACCGGCGGTAGCGCAGAAAGCGCACACCAAACCATCCGATAGGTTTGGATGTTAAAGCCCGCGAGTTCCGACGTTACGTCGGAGCAGATCTGGTAGATTCCAGAGCCGATTGTTATAGTCTAGATGAGAGAAGATTATTGTGCATTATTCCCGAAGATAACTTTCGGGATTTTTTATTTTATGGCCACATTCAATTCTATACCGGAAATTTTGGAAGACCTTAAGAACGGGCGCATGGTTATCGTGGTTGATGATGAGGACCGCGAAAATGAGGGCGATCTTGTTATGCCTGCTGCTTTTGCTTCGGCTAAAGATATAAACTTCATGGCTAAGTATGGGCGTGGGCTTATATGTGTGCCTATGGAGGAAGACAGGCTTAAGGAATTAAGGCTTGAAGCGATGTCGGAACAGGCGGACATCTCTGTAAAAGATCCTTTTTCTACAGCCTGGATGATTTCTACGGATGCTGCGTTTGGAGTCACTACTGGTATATCTGCTCATGACAGAGCTTTTACCATCGGACTTTTGATAAATCCTAATACTAAGCCTCAGGATTTAGTCCGTCCTGGGCATATCTTTCCTTTGAAGGCGCGTAGGGGCGGGGTCTTGGTGAGGTCCGGGCATACCGAAGCCGCGGTAGACCTTGCAAAACTATCAGGACTTTATCCGGCAGGGGTTATTTGTGAGATTATGAATGACGACGGGACTATGGCAAGGCTCGAACAGCTAATTGTTTTTTCCAAAGAGCACAAATTAAAAATATGTTCCATAGCCGATTTGATTGATTACAGGCGCAGGCGCGAGAAATTGGTTGAGAAAATAGCTCAAACCAGGCTCCCTACCGAATACGGAGAATATGATTTCTATCTATACCGCGATATAATTAACAATAAAGTGCATTCGGCATTAGTGATGGGTAATATAGATAATACAAAAACACCTTTGGTCAGGGTTCATTCAGAGTGTTTTACCGGAGATGTTCTGGGGTCTTTGCGCTGTGATTGCGGCAAGCAGTTAAAAAAAGCCATGCAAATGATAAATGAAGAGAAGGCAGGTATTATACTTTATATGAATCAGGAAGGGCGCGGCATAGGCCTGGTTGATAAGATTCGGGCCTATCATTTACAGGATGGCGGATTGGATACGGTTGAAGCTAACGAGGCGTTAGGACATAAGCCGGATTTAAGAGATTATGGCATAGGCGCACAGATATTATCGGATTTGGGAGTCTCTAATATCCGCCTGCTTACGAATAATCCCCGTAAGATTGTCGGTTTGGAAGGGTACGGCTTGAAGGTTTTAGAGAGAGTGCCTCTGGAGGTTGAGCCAAATCCCGTTAATTATAGATATTTAAAAGCAAAAAAAGACAAACTAGGGCACACCTTAAGAATATAAGGAGGATTGATATGGCTAAAGTAATTGAGGGGAACTTGGTAGCAAAAGGCTTAAGAATAGGTATAGTTGTTTCACGTTTTAATGATTTTGTCACTAAGGAGCTTGTTGCGGGCTGCACCGATACATTATTAAGGCACGGCTTGGAAGAAAAAGACATAACTATACTTTGGGTCCCGGGAGCTTTTGAGATACCTATAGCTGCTCAGCAGATGAGCAGGACTAAAGATTATGACGCGCTGATATGTTTAGGTACGGTTATCCGTGGCGCAACTCCGCATTTTGATTATATTGCTTCAGAAGTATCTAAGGGCGTGGCTAAAGTATCCTTGGATGCCAATCTGCCGGTAGTCTTCGGAGTCATTACCGCCGATACCATCGAGCAGGCTATTGAGCGTTCAGGGACAAAAGATGGCAACAAAGGCAGAGACGCAGCGATTTCTGCTATTGAGATGGCCAATGTTTTAGCAAAGATTAAATAATAAAATTCCAAATCCATGCGTAAACGTACTTTATCCCGTGAACTTGCTTTGCAGATTCTCTATAAGGTCGATATTACATCCGCAGACCCGCAGACCTCTATCGATAATTTCTGGAAATTGAGCCTCGAAGAGGATGTGCAGGATGATGTTAAGGAATTTGCCCGGGGGATAGTTATGGGTGTTTGTAATAACCTTAAAGAAATAGATGAATATATAAGCCGCTATGCCACTAATTGGCGCCTGGAACGTATGGCTTACGTTGACAGGAATATACTACGTATGGGTTGTTACGAGCTTATCTTTTGCGCTGACATACCGGTTAAAGTCGCCATCAACGAAGCCGTAGAGCTTGCCAAGAAATATTCAGGGAGCGA
Organism: uncultured Planctomycetales bacterium; assembly: GCA_964467905.1. Lineage (GTDB taxonomy): Bacteria > Omnitrophota > Gorgyraeia > Gygaellales > Profunditerraquicolaceae > CAYXSY01. The sequence continues at coordinate 8,874 of CAYXSY010000018.1, forward strand.
AGCAGGTAAGTTTGTTAACGGCATATTAGATAAGGTAAAGTTGGAAAAGAAATAGCAGTTCTCTTGCGGCACGCCATTTTTTTAAAAAATACCATAAAAATAGAAAGGTGATATTATTTTGAAATTTGCTGACTTGCATTTACATACTTTTTATTCCGATGGGACATACAGTCCGCAGGATTTGGTTAGAGAGGCAAAAAAAGCAGGATTGAGTGCAATTGCTGTAACTGATCATGACACCGTCGAAGCCTTGGAGCCGTCAGTAGCGGCAGGGGATGAGTTCGCAATAGAGGTGATTAGCGGTATTGAGCTTTCCTGTGACTATGCGGGTTCTGAAATCCATATGTTAGGTTATTTTATCGATTGCAAGAATAAAGAGCTTTTGGATAAGCTCTATGATTTGAAAAAGAACCGCATAGAGCGTATACATAAGATTGTTTCTAAGCTTAATGATATGGGTTTGAAGCTGAACGTAGAAAGCGTGCTGGATTTTGCCAGATATGGAACTGTGGGCAGGCTTCATGTTGCAAGGGCGCTGCTTAAGGATAAGCTTGTCGGTAGCCTGCAGGAGGCTTTCCAGAGATTTATCGGAGATAAGGGGCCTGCTTATGTGTGTGGTTTTAAATTGGATCCGGCTGAAGCCATAAACCTGATTAAAAAAGCAGGGGGCATACCGGTTCTAGCGCATCCATATACTATCGGTAATGACGAATTGATTATTGAGTTCAAGAATCTCGGGCTTATGGGGCTGGAGGTTTATTACCCGGAGCATTCCCAATCGATGATTAATTTCTATCTTGGTCTCGCCAGGGAGCTTGGACTTCTTGTTACAGGAGGTTCTGATTGCCATGGCCAGGCAAAATCTGAAGCAAAGATAGGTTCTGTTATGCTTGCTTATGAATTTGTTGAGAAACTAAAAAAAGCAAAGCAGGTTTTATGAAAAAGCCTCACGAATATTATATGCAGAGGGCAATTGACTTGGCCTTAAAAGGCAGGGGCAAGGTTTCGCCTAACCCTATGGTTGGTTCGCTTCTGGTAAGAAATTCCAGGATTATTGCCGAAGGTTATCATCGTGCTTGCGGCCTAGACCATGCGGAGGTGATGGTTTTAAATGAGGCGCAGGAGAAGGCTAAGGGAGCTACTTTATATGTTACCCTTGAGCCTTGCACACATTTTGGACGCACTCCTCCTTGTGTAGACCGGGTATTAAGAAGCGGGGTTAAAGAAGTAGTTATCGGCATGGTTGATCCTAATCCGGTTAATAACGGTAAAGGCATTAAGGTCCTTAGAGAAAACGGGATAAAAGTTCACGTTGGGATACTAGAAGATAAGGTTAAGAAGTTAAATGAAGTCTTTATAAAATATATTACCAGAAAAGCCCCTTTTGTTACTTTGAAATTGGCTGAGTCTCTTGATGGCAAAATAGCTACCAGAACAGGAGACTCGAAATGGATAACTTCTGATGAGTCTCGCGCGTATGCTCATCGCATACGTAAGGATTATGACGCTATCATGGTGGGGGTAAATACCGTCTTAAGGGATAATCCTATGCTTGAGGCGTGGTTTTCGAAGGGGCAGCCGGTAAAGATTGTAGTAGATAGTCGTTTAAGCACTCCGCAGAGCGCAAATATATTTTCCCGCGGGAGAAAAGCGATTATTGTTACTTTAAAACCTAGCGCCGGAGAAGAAACAGAAAACAGGCAGATGCTTGTTAAAAAGGCTGATATATTGGATGTTTGCGAGAAAGACGGCCAGGTGAATTTAAGGGATATGATGAAAAAACTTGCACAGCGCGGTATCGCGAATGTACTTGTAGAAGGCGGCGGGACACTAGCCGGAGCTTTGCTTGATGAAGGGCTTGTGGATAAGGTAATGTTTTTTATAAGCCCTAAGATTATAGGCGGCAAAGATGCCATTAGTTCGGTTATGGGCAGGGGTGTTTCGCGCGTTGACAAATGTTTCAAGCTTAAAGATTTAAATTATAGAAGGATAGGCGATGACTTGTTGGTAAGCGCCTACATAAAGTAGCCGGTAAAATATTATGTTCAGCGGAATAGTCGAAGAATTAGGCCGAGTAAAAAATATATCCAGGAGAGCTAAGGTAATTCTTTTGGAGGTTGAAACAGATAAAATAAGCTACGATGTAAAGATAGGCGATAGTATTTCAGTAAACGGAGCCTGCCTTACGGTAGTGGGAAACAAGAATAGAGTTTTAAGTTTTGAGATGATGCCTGAGACAACCAGAATTACTAATCTTGGGTCATTGAGTATTTGCGATAAGGTTAATTTAGAACGCAGCTTAAAAGTCGGAGATAGGATATCCGGACATTTTGTTTTAGGCCATATAGATTGCTTGGGTTCTATCCGCAAAAAAGGGTATGTTAATTCCAATCTTAGCTTTGAAATAAATGTGCCGAATGAATTTATGTATTTTATCGTGCCCAAGGGTTCGGTAGCTGTTGACGGCATAAGTTTAACTGTCGCCAGAAAAAAGAGCAGTTCTTTTGAGGTTTATATTATACCGCATACCATAAAGAATACCACCCTCGGGCTTAAAGGGCCTTCGGATAGGGTTAATATTGAGTTTGATATCTTGCTGAAGAAACAAAATCCCGCCTTACAGGCATAACCAAAGATAAACCATAAATATTGCTAAGATTTTCAATTTTTGTTATACTAATTTGATAGTAGATAAGAAAAATGCGCACCATATTAGTACCAGGTACCGCAGAGTGTTAATAGCGGGCGGTACCGTTTCGCTGACATGCAAGAAATAGGGCAAAACGTGGCGTGTCCATCCCGTACAAAACATACGGGATTTCGCCACACCATACAAGAAAATAGCGGGGCGTGGCTCAGTTTGGCTAGAGCGCAGCGTTCGGGACGCTGAGGTCGACAGTTCAAGTCTGTCCGCCCCGATTCTTCTTCGCCGTAAGAGTATTTAAATGATTACGGTACGGCTTCGAAGCAATCATAAGTTGCTGCGAAGCCCTACCAGCGGTAAACAGATTAATGGGGCGTAGCAGAACCCCGATTAAATCATTTTATATGAACCAGCAGGTCCACGTATATTATACAGGACGCGTGCAGGGAGTAGGATTTCGTTTTACAGCAGAAAGCCTGGCCAGAGAATCGGGCATTACTGGCTGGGTTAAGAATCTGCGCGACGGAAGAGTGGAAATAGTGGCTGAAGGCCAAGACGAAGATTTGATATCTTTCCTGGATAAAATCGGCAGAAGCTTTGCTCAATATATATCAGATACGCAGGTACAATGGCTTGAGGCTTCGGACTCATTCAAAGATTTCAGCGTTAAGTTCTAATGGGGCATAATGAATAAGCAGGAACAAGCAAGAAGAAAAATAGAGAAGCTAAGAGACGAAATTCTCCATCACGACTATCTTTACTACGCATTAAGCCAGCCAAAGATTTCCGACACTGAATACGACAAGCTGATAAACGAATTAAAAGATTTAGAAAGCCAATACCCGCAGTTTAAAGATGACAGTTCTCCCAGTGTACGTGTCGCAGGTATGGTGCTTGATGGTTTTTCTACGGTGAAGCATCAAGCCAAAATGTTTTCTTTGGATAACACATATTCTATAGATGAATTAAGAGAATGGGACAAGCGTGTTCGTAAGTTGTTAGGCGATAATGAAAAAGTTGAGTATGTCGCGGAGCTAAAAATTGACGGGGTAAGTGCCAATCTTACTTATAAAAAGGGGAAGCTTGTTATAGGAGCAACGCGTGGCGATGGAGAAATAGGCGAAGATATAACTGCGAACATAAAGACTATACGTGCGATACCGCTGTCTCTGCGTTCTAGTAATCCTCCCGATTTTATAGAGATACGCGGCGAAGTTTATATGGAGGATAAGGATTTTCGCGCGCTGAATAAGGAAAGAGAATCCGAAGGTGACGTTACTTTTGCCAATCCCCGTAATGCAGCCAGCGGGTCGTTAAAATTATTAGATACTTCACTTGTGGCTAAGAGAAAACTTAATTTCTTTGCGCATTCACTCGGGGCGCATAAGGGTTTTAAGATAGAGAATCAGTGGGGATTTTTGGTTCAGCTTAAAGATTGGGGTATGCGCACTAACCCTGATACCCGTCTTTGCGCCAATTTGGATGAAGTTATAGATTATTGCAGGCGTTGGCAGGAAAAAAGGGAAAGCCTAAGCTACGATATAGACGGTATCGTGGTAAAAGTAAATAGTCTCAAGCAGCAGGAAAGGCTAGGTTTTACTCTCAAGAGCCCGCGTTGGGCTTCGGCTTTTAAATTTCCCGCCCGTCAGGCGACTACTACGCTTCTAAAAATAAACCTGCAGGTTGGCCGCACAGGAGTAATTACTCCTGTTGCGCAGCTAGAGCCCGTAGAATGTGCCGGGGTTGTTATTAAACATGCGACACTCCATAATTTTGATGAGATTAAAAGGTTGGGGGTTAAGGAGGGAGACCGAGTTTTAATTGAGAGGGCAGGAGAGGTAATACCTAAAATACTAAAAGTTGTAGAATCGAGAGGTAGAAAGAGTTTTTCTGTCCCTAGTCTCTGTCCGGTGTGTTCGGGGAAAATAATCAAGGAGAAGGAAGAAGATGTCGCTTACCGCTGTATTAATCCTTCGTGTCCGGCTCATCTTGAGAGGGGGCTGCTGCATTTCTCATCCCGCAGTGCCATGGATATAGAAGGTATGGGGGAGGCATTAGTCGAGCAGTTAGTTAATTCCAAGTTAGTAAAGAGATTCTCGGATATTTACAGGCTGAAGGAAACCGACTTGTTGAAACTAGATTTATTTAAGGAAAAGAAAGCAAAAAATCTGCTTGCTGCAATAGAGAAAAGCAAAGAAAAGCCGTTGTCAAAACTCATCTATGCTTTAGGCATAAGGCATGTTGGTGAGAAGTGCGCTTATATATTGGCCCAGCGTTTTAAGACGATGGAAGATTTGATGAAGGCTACTAAGGAAGATTTGGATGGTATTTATGAAGTAGGGGAAGTCGTAAGTGATTCAATCGTGGATTATTTTTCTTTGCCTCAGACTAAAGAACTCATCCAAGATTTAAGAAAATCGGGTCTGAATTTGCGGGAAGTTATTTCGGCAAACAAGAATACTGCTCTATCCGGCAAGACAATGGTATTTACCGGAGAGTTAAAGAATTATACGCGTTCCCAGGCGCAGAGCCTGGCGCGCCAGTTAGGCGCTAATGTGAGTTCCAGCGTAAGTGTCCAGACAGATTTCCTGGTGGCAGGAGATAGCCCCGGCTCGAAATATCAGAAAGCCAAAGCGCTGGGTGTAAAAATAATAAATGAAGAAGAACTTGAGAGGATGATAAAATGAGATTAATAAGTCTATTGTTTAGGAGGGTGGTTATAGCGTGTTGTTTGTTTTCTTTTGTTTTATTGTGTGGCTGTGAAGCTTTCGTGCGTAAATTTACGCGTAAACCGAAGAAAGATGAAGAGCGTGCCCCGCAATTAGTCTTGGCTCCTGAGGAGTATAAAGCTCCCCAGATGAGCAAGGAAGAAGTTTACCGGCAGTATTTTCTATTCTGGAAGTCGTGGCATAGCGAACTAGTTGAGTCATTAAATGCTGCCCCGACGGCAAGTTTTAATTATAAGAAACCGCTCTCCTGCATTAAGGAAAGCATCAGTAATCTTGAACAGCTCAGTCGCCTGTTGAATGCCGAAAAGCAGAAGCAGTTGGATATTTATATTAAAAAGATGAAGATGCTTCAGGATGATATCGCTGCCGATTCTTACGGCAGCAGCCTAGCGTCTTTTCGCTTGAAAGCCGAGGATTTAAAAAGAAACATATTGCGTGATTTTTCGTATCAGAAAATCAAGGATTCTTTGATATGATTTTTGAAAGTTTATGCGTAGGCCACATGGGCGTTAATTGTTATATTTTGGCCTCTGGGGAAGGCAGGAAAGCGATAATTATCGATCCCGGGAGCGACTATAATAAAATACGCCGCCTCATGGATAAGCATAAATTAGTTCCCGGTTTGGTTATCAATACTCACGGCCATTACGATCATATAGGCTGCGATGATAAATTCGGGGTGCCTGTTTATATACATCAAGATGATAAAGATTTTCTGCATGAACCGTCATTGAATCTTTCAGAGCTTTTTTTTGTGCCTTATAAAGTTAATGCCGAGGTTCACGTTATTACAGACAATCAGGAAATCTCACTCGATGATATAAGATTAAAGGCCATACATGTTCCCGGGCATACGCCCGGAGGAGTGGCTTTATTAATGCTTAGCCCCAAAACAGACATCTTATTTTCCGGAGATATTTTATTTTATAGAGGGATAGGGCGCAGCGATTTAGGAGGCGGTAGCCAGGAACAGCTGGTTAGCCATATAAAAAACAAGATACTAACGCTTAATCCTTCGATAGTAGTTTATCCCGGGCACGGTCAGAGCACTACAATAAAGGAAGAAACAGAAAATAACCCATTTCTAATCTAATATGCGAGAGTTAATAGATGCATTCCTGAATTATCTGTCGGTAGAAAGGGCTTTATCAGAAAATACGATTATTTCTTACCGTGAGGACCTGGAGTCTTACGCCGTATTTCTTGATAAGAATAAAATTGATGTTTTATCAAAAACGACAAGAAATGATATTACTAACTTCATGCTTTTTCAGAGAGACAGGGGGCTTTCGGCTAATTCCGTAGCACGGCATCTGGCAGCAATACGTATGTTTTACAGATTTTTGGCCAGGGAGAGGATAATTAAAAATGACCCAACAGTCCTGGTAGATTCGCCTAAGCTCTGGAAGAAAATACCGGATACTTTATCTCTGAATGAAGTTGACGCTTTATTAAGCGCGCCTAATCTAAGAAGTATCCAGGGGATAAGAGACAGGGCGATACTAGAGACGCTTTATGCTACTGGAATGCGCGTGTCTGAAGTAGCGCATCTTAAAGTCAGTGATCTTAATATGGAAGTCGGCTTCGTGCGTTGTTTCGGTAAGGGCAGGAAAGAGCGTATTGTCCCGTTGGGCGCTAAGGCCATAGTCAGCATAAAAAGATATCTGGGGGTATCCAGGCCTAAATTACTTGGAGGAAAGAATTCCGATTCTCTGTTCTTAAGCCGCCTGGGTAAGAAGATATCCAGGCAGTCTTTATGGAAGATAATAAAGCGTTATGCGAAAGAAGCAGGTATAAAGAAATCCATAAAGCCGCATCTATTGAGGCATTCTTTTGCTACACATTTGCTCGAGAGAGGAGCGGATTTGCGTTCGGTGCAGGAGATGCTTGGCCATGCCAATATCTCTACTACCCAGATTTACACGCATGTTAACAAGGATCGTTTAAAGAGTATTCATAAAATGTTTCACCCACGGCCGTAATATGAAAGAAAATAATGGAAAAATATTTAAGTAAATTACCCCAGGGAGAGCAGAGGTTAATATCGCTTATCAGCCGCGTTGCCCGCGATAAAAATATGGCAGTGTATCTTGTGGGCGGATTTGTGCGCGATCTGATTCTTAAGAGGGATAATTTTGACCTTGATGTGGTTGTAGAGGGAGACGGAATTGCTTTAGCCCGTGAGTTGGCCGGGATTCTAAATGCAAAAATTATCTCTCATGAAAAATTCGGGACTTCAACTGTTACTTTAGAGAACGGATTAAAAATTGATATTGCTACTGCTAGGCTGGAGACTTATCCTCATCCGGGTTCGCTTCCTGAGGTTACCTACTCTACGCTGCGCCAGGATTTATCACGGAGGGACTTTACTATTAATGCCATGGCTATGAGTATCAATAAGGGCAGCATGGGCGAGCTTGTTGATTTTTTTGCAGGTGGCAGTGATATAAAATCCGGTCAAGTACGCATACTTCATGATTTGAGTTTTATTGATGACCCTACGCGTATCCTGCGGGCAATACGTTTTGAACAGCGTTTTGGTTTTAAGATTGAGAAACATACGATGTCACTGATGAAAGAGGCAATAAGTCAGGGCCGCCTTCATGATATACAGCCGCAAAGAGTACGCGATGAACTTATCCTGGATTTAAAAGAACCGGATGTCTTAAAGTTTTTGGTGAGGCTGAATAATTTGTTGGGTTTTAGTTTTATCCACCAGAAATTAAAGATTGGCCGGGATGGTTTTATTCTTTTGCGTGCGATACGCAATGAAATTAACTGGTACAACAAAACCTATCCTAAACGCAGGCAGTTAGATAGTTGGCTGATTTATTTGATGGGCCTATTAGATTCTTTCGATGCTACTGCTTCAGAAAACGTATGCAGGCGTTTTGCATTTAAGCGAGGAGAGGAGAAGAGAATCTTAAGCATAAAAGAATTGAATAAATCTTTTCTACGCGACTTAAGCAGCAGAAAGCTTTCTGCGGATAAGATATACAGTATGCTTGAGCCTTTGAGTTATGAGGCGATAATATTCTTGAAAGCAAAATACAAAAACAGCGGCATTAAAGCTAATATAGAAGATTTTCTTGAGATTTATAACGGTATGCGCCTGTGTATTTGCGGGCAGGATTTAAAGGACATGGGGCTTAAGCCGGGGCCAAGCTATAATAAGATTTTTGTTAAGGCTCTCGCCGCTAAGTTGTCAGGACGCATAACTACTAAGGCGGAGGAAGTATCTTTTATCAAAAAGATGATTAAGTCCTGCGGGTTAAAATAACATGAGTGGTTTTAATTTTTAAAAGATCAAGGAGCGCAAGATGTCAAGACACGATAGGGTTCAGATGGCCATAAAAAGAGAAGTAAGCACTATATTACATGATGAATTAAAAGACCCGCGGTTGGGGTTTGTTACCATAATAAGGGTTGAATTAAGTAAGGACATGCGTTTTGTAAGAGTGTTCTACGGAGTATTGGGCAATGAACAGGATTGTAAAAAGACCAAAGAGGCGTTGGATTCGGCGTTAGGCTATATTCGCCGTTTAGTTGCCGAGAGGATAAACCTAAAATTCGCCCCGGTTATCAGTTTTCATGAAGATCATTCAACGGAGTATAGCATAAAGATCCAAGAGATACTAAATGAGATAGGAGCTCCTGATGAGCCTAAAAAAGTTAGTAGAGGCCGTAAGAAAAAATAAGTCTTTCTTAATTACTACCCATACAAGCCCGGAGGGCGATGCTTTAGGATCGGAGCTGGCTATGTTGTTTTTGTTAAGAAGCCTGAAGAAGAAAGTGGCCATAGTTAATCAGGATGCCGTGCCTTATGAATATAGCTTTCTGCCTAATATTGAAGAGGTAAAGATTTTTAACAAAAAGATTAACTTAGCGGATTTTGATTGTCTTTTAATAGTGGATTGTTCAGACCTTAAGCGTTGTGGGCAGCTGTTGAGTTCCAGTGTTTCCGGTTTGCCGATTATTAATATAGACCATCATATAAGCAACGAGATATTCGGGGATGTCAATTGGGTTGACCCTAAGGCTTCGGCTTGCTGCGAGCTAGTGTATAAGCTCTTTAAGGAACTGAAGGTGCCTATAAATAAAGACATAGCCACTTTTTTATATGTCGGCATAATGACTGATACGGGATCTTTCCGTTATTCCAATACCACCGGCTATACGCATAAAGTTGCTTCTGATTTGGTAGGGCGCGGTTTGGATATACCTTTTATTTTTAAGAAGATTTATGGCAGTATCCCTATTAGCGATGCGCTTTTCTTGACTAAGGTCTTTCCGACTATGAAGCTAGAGTGTCGTGGCAGGCTTGCTTGGTTCCAGATTGCCCGTAAGGAGCTAAAAATACAAAATACCGCTTTTGATTTTACAGAAAATATCTTAAGTTTTGCCCGCTCTATAAAGGGCGTTGAAGTAGTCGCGCTTTTCAGGGAGCTGCCGGAAAGAAAGAATACCATAAGGGTAAATTTGCGTTCACAGGGGAAAGTGGATGTGAATAAGATTGCAAGTTTATTTGGCGGAGGAGGGCATAAGACTGCAAGCGGCTGTACGGTTAACGGGACGCTAGAAGGTGTGCGTAGGGCTGTGTTAAGCAGGATTCGTAAGAGCATTATTGTTTAGGCTGATGCGAATTTTCTACGGAGTAGATAATCTTAAGAAGTTAAAGAACCCGGTTGTTGCCTTGGGGGTATTTGATGGTGTGCATAGAGCGCACATACGTATTTTACGCAGTGCAGTCAGGCAGGCAGCCCAGATAAAAGGCCAAAGCGCGGTCTTGACTTTTTGGCCGCATCCTCAAAAAGAGCCAAGCCTGTATTCTCTAAAACACCGGCTTAATTTGATAGCAGGCCAGGGTATAGATACTGCATTTGTTTTAGATCTTAATAAAGGCCTTTCGGAATTCAGCGCAGATAAGTTTGTAAAAACGATATTAGTTAATAAGCTTGGCGTCCGTTATGTATTTGTGGGAGAAAACTTTCGGTTCGGTAAATTTGCGCATGGCAATGTTGCTGTCCTTAAAAAACTCGCCGATTTGTATCATTTTAAACTTAGAGCATTCAGTATAATAAAAATAAACCATAAGCCGGTAAGCAGCAGCTATATCCGCAGGCTTATCTCTTCAGGAAATTTCAAGAAAGCCGCTTATGTGCTTTCCCGTCCCGTAGGGATTCTGGGTACTGTTATCAGAGGGGTATCTTTGGGCAGGCAGCTGGGTTTTCCTACTGCCAATATAAATCCGCATCATGAGATTTTGCCTCCGCCAGGCATATATTCGGTAAAAGTAATTCTTAACAAGAAAGTTATGCATGGCATATGTTATATAGGCAGCAGGCCGACATTTAAAACCAAGAATAAATCTACGCTTGATAAAAGCGATAGTGTAGAAGTATATATATTTGATTTTAGCAAGAATATTTACGGTAAGGATATTGAAATTAACTTTGTAGAGAAAATAAGAAATGAAAAGAAATTCATCTCCAAAGAAGCCCTCATTAAACAAATAGAAAAAGATATATCCTGCGCACGACGGCACCTTTCCGCAGCCTAACAAACCACCACAATATCTGCCCATTTTAGACACTGAATACACTACTAATTGTATTTAATATATTTAGATAAATATTTATCTTGACAAGGTGGATGTTTTTTCCTATACTGGGGTCACAAAGTGGATAATAGTGGATTAAAGTGGCTTAAGATTGGCTAAGGCCATCAATGTGCTTTATAGTTTTTGGCGTTTAAAGCTTTTGCACATGGAGCCTTAACTATAAATAGTCCTTAAGCCAGAAAAAGAGGCAGTTTATGCGTTCTTTTAAAAAGAATTGCATAAGCTGATAAAGTATTATGTTCTATGGTGAGTTTTCCCATTCTATAGACCGCAAAGGCCGCCTTATTCTGCCCGCCAAATTCCGCGAGGTTGCAAAAAGCCATTTTATTGAAAGATTTTTCGTAACACGGGGTCTGGATAAATGTCTTTTTATGTTTTCTGAAGAAGAGTGGCGTTTGCAGGAGACAAAGTTTAAGTCCATACCTTTTACTAAGCAGCAGTCCAGGACTTTTAACCGTCTTTATTTTTCAGGGGCAATAGAAGTTAACCCTGATAAACAGGGCAGAATACTCCTGCCGCAATACTTAAAAGACTTTGCAGAAATTAAGAAAGATATTTTTATAGTAGGCGTATCCAACAGGATTGAAATTTGGTCTAAGGATAAATGGGAGGAATTTTATTCGAATTCACGCACATCGTTTGAAGAATTAGCGGAGAAACTTATAGATGAAGGGAATGTAAAAAATGTTTAACAGTAGCTGTGCATTTTTATTAAGTGATTCTAAAGATGAAATCGGTCTTCAGGGGCCGTGTTTATATAGTTTAAATCCGCAGGGGCAGCCATCTGAGCCAACAGAAGAAGCGCATGATTTGCATGTACCGGTTATGCTTAAAGAGGCCCTTGATTATCTGAACCTTAAACCGGGCCAGATTATAGTTGATGCTACAGCTGGGACAGGTGCTCATAGCTTAAAAATCCTGGAAAAGATAACCCCGGCAGGCAAGCTTATCGCGATTGACCGCGATGAAGACTCTCTGAAGATTGCCGATAGGAAGCTTAAGGCCTATGAATCTTCCTATCAGCTTGTGCACGGTAATTTCATGGATATCGATTCCATACTGCATTCCAGGGGCATAGAGAAAGTAGACGGTATTTTATTTGATTTAGGTATTTCTTCTTTTCAGCTGGATGATGCAGAGAGAGGGTTTAGTTTTCAGAAGAATGGCCCTTTAGATATGCGTATGGACAGAACCAGTTATATTTCAGCGCACGATTTAATTAACAATCTTCACGAAGATGAAATATCAGAATTACTTTGGACTTTCGGGCAGGAGCGCTGGCACAGAAGAATTGCCAGGTTAATAGTCCGTCAGAGAGAGATTTCACCGATTACTACAACAGCTCAGCTATCGGAGGTGGTCTTAAAAGCGCTCCCCTATAGTTACAGACGTTCTTATCATCGCATACATCCTGCGACGAGAACTTTCCAGGCGATACGTATTGCCGTTAATAGAGAGCTGGAGGCCCTGGAGAAAGCTTTAGATAAGGCGGTTAATTTGCTTAAAGAAGGGGGCAGGGTTTGTGTTATATCTTTTCATTCTCTGGAAGACAGAATAGTAAAATTTAAATTCAGAGAAGAGGCAGCGAAAGGGGACTTGGAGATAATTACTCCTAAGCCGCTTTCTCCGGATCAATCAGAAAGCCAGTATAATCCTTCTAGCAGAAGCGCTAAAATGCGCGTTGCAGAAAGGCTATAGTTAAATGAGGATCACCAGGATATTCTTTATAATGATTTCTGTGACTGTAGTTTCTCTGCTGTATGTACATCAGCAGACGCACATATTTAAATTGGGGTATATGGCTCAGAAGAAAAACGAACTGCTCCAGGACAACCTTGATAAAAACGCCATTTTAAGATACAATATATCTAAGAAAGTTTCCCTGGTGTCTATAGGGCCTAAGGTTTGTGGCGCTGATAAAGAGTTTCAGATGCCCGATACATATCGCTTGGTTAAAGTTGAGTATCCGGCAGGCAGGATACAGGTTAATCAGCGTAAATTAGCCGATAATTTATTTGTCAGGTTGTTTGGCGTCGAGAAGCAGGCCGAAGCCAATACTATTAATCATTAGATTTCTTAATTTTCGTTAAACAGTGCCTACCAGCAATTATAACCGCAAAGTCCGCGCGGTATTCCTATTATTCCTTTCTTTTTTAATCTTTTGCATTGCGCGCCTTATCTATATTCAGATATTCCGCTCTGATTATTTGGCTCAGATTGCTAAAAAACAGCATAGCCTTTTTGTTGAGCTTGAGCCCAGGCGCGGGACAATATATGATTGTAATCTTAAGCCCCAGGCAATAAACGTTGCTGCTTATTCTCTGTATGCCTCTCCCGCTGACATATCCGATAAAGAAAAAACGAATATCATATCTAAACTTTCAGGCATGTTAGGCCTGGATAATTCCTATCTTAACAACAGGCTCTCGCGCAATAAATCTTTTATATGGCTTGCCAGGAAGCTGGACTATCAAACTGCCGAAAAAGTAAAGAATTTAAATATCAAAGACGTTGGTTTTATAAAAGAAAGTAAGCGCTCCTATCCTAATGGCTATCTTGCCAGTCATGTTATAGGGTTTGCCGGCATTGATAATAAAGGGCTTGAAGGTCTTGAATTGCGGTATAACCAATATCTGCAAGGCGAGAATGGCTGGTCTTTGATGTTAAGGGATGCCCGTCAGGAAAGGCTGGATTTATACGAGAAGATGATTCCCCCAAAGGACGGATACGACTTGGTTTTGACTATAGATGAAGTCATACAGTTTATTGCCGAAAGAGAGCTCGATAATTATTTTAAGAAAGCGCGCGGACAGGGAGCAACCGTTATAGTAATGGACCCGTATTCCGGTGCCGTTCTTGCTTTAGCCAACAGGCCTACGTATGATTTAAATAATTATCTGCATGTTACTAAAGACCAGATTCGTAACCGCGCGATTTGTGATTTATTCGAGCCGGGTTCGGTTTTTAAAATAGTAACAGCTTCGGCGGCGCTTGAGGAGGGTAAGTTTTCCGAACAGGATAGAATATTCTGCGAGAACGGTTCTTATAAGGTCGCCAATCACATACTGCATGATCATACTTCGCACGGCTGGCTTACTTTCAGAGAGGTTATCGAGCAGTCAAGTAATATTGGAACGACTAAGATAGCGCAAAGTTTGGGCCCGGATGTTATATATCGTTATTCCAGGGCCTTTGGTTTCGGCAAAAAAACAGATATCGGACTTATCGGAGAGATAAACGGGATGATTAAAGAGCCGCGGTTTTGGTCTAAAACATCGATAGGGGCTGTGCCCATAGGCCAGGAGGTCGGTGTTACGGCGATACAGCTTGCCTGTGCTATATCTGTGATTGCAAATGGAGGAGAGCTTTATAGGCCGTATATAGTCAAGGCAATAAAAGATAAGTATGATGAAGAGATAAAAACGTTTGAGCCTGTTTTGGTGCGCAGGGTTATATCAGAGAGTACTGCTTCACGGATGCAGAAGATACTGACCGGCGTAGTAGAGGATGGGACAGGTAAGTTAGCTAGAGTTAATGGTTTTAGTGTTGCTGGCAAGACAGGCACGGCGCAGAAGGTAGAGCCTAACGGCGCCTATTCGCATAGTAAGTATGTTGCATCTTTTATAGGGTTTGCTCCGGCTGATGAGCCTTTGATTTCTATCGTAGTTATTATTGATGAGCCTCGTCCTTATTATTTTGGGGGCGTTGCGGCGGCTCCTATATTCAAGAATATAGCGCAGGATACAATAAGGTATCTTAAGGGCAGGAACTATATACAAAACGCTAAGGCAGCCAATTAATTGCATATGTATTTAAGCGGCATAATCGAAAATCTGGGTTGTTCTTTTGCTGGCCTGAATGTCGTTGACTTCAAGGTAAAAGGCATAAGCTCTGATTCCCGCAAAGTTAAAGACGGCTTTGTTTTTGTAGCCATAAAAGGTGCCAATGATAACGGAGAAAGATTTATCAGACAGGCGTTGAGGAATGGAGCTGGCCTTGTCATAAGCCAGGGGAAGGGCGTTAAGATCAATGTTTCTTCCGGCAGGGTTATGATAAAAGTAAATGATCCGCGCACAGTTTTGGCGATGCTGGCGGCAGAATTTTATGTTTATCCTTCCAGGGATATAAAGACGGTTGGCGTTACCGGTACTAATGGTAAAACAACGATAACTTATCTGTTGGAATCTATTTTGAAGAAAAGCGGATTTAATCCCGCTGTTGTAGGGACAGTTAACTATCGTTTCGGAGGGAGGGTCTTAGATTCTTTCAATACGACACCCGGTCCGGTAGAGATGCAATCTTTGATGAATGCGATGCGTAAGCGTGCGGTGGATTATCTTGCTATGGAAGTTTCTTCGCATGCGCTCTCGCAGCGCAGAGTATCAGGCATTGATTTTCATTCCGCAATTTTCACTAACCTTACGCTTGACCACCTCGATTATCATAAAAACATGAGAAATTATTTTCTGGCTAAGGCAGAATTGTTTAGAACTTTAGGGATGCGGTCTTTCGCGGTATTTAACAACGATGATCCTTATGCTAAAGAGCTATGTAATCTTACCCGGGCGAGAAAAGTTACTTACGCGTTGAATAGAAATGCAGATTTTAAAGCTAAGAATATTAAACTTTCCGTAAACGGTTCGCGTTTTAGTATAGATACTCCGGGAAATAAGATTAATATTGTTAGTTCTTTAATCGGCGCGCATAATGTGTATAATATATTAGCTTCATACGCGTGGGCTTTCACCGAAGGTCTTGACTGTAATATCATTAAGAAAGGTATCGAAGAGTTTAGTTGCGTCCCGGGCAGACTTGAACGCGTTAAACATAAGAGCGGTCCGGCAGTTTTTGTTGATTACGCCCATACGCCGGATGCCCTTAAAAACGTAATTTCTTCTCTGCGTCAGATTAAAAAAGGAAATATTATTGTAGTTTTTGGATGCGGTGGTGAGCGTGACAGAAGCAAAAGGCCTAAGATGGGACGTTTGGCTACCGAATTATCAGATTATGTTTTTATTACCAGTGATAATCCGCGCTCGGAGGACCCGTTAAAGATAATCAACGAAATCAAATGCGGCATAAGAAAGAATAATTATTCTATTTTTGTTGATAGGAAAGAGGCGATAGAAAAAGCATTAAGCATGGCCAAGCGAGCAGATATGATTTTAATCGCAGGTAAAGGCCATGAGAATTATCAGATATTCAAAGATGGCAAGATATTCTTCGACGATAAGGAGGTTGCCGAAAGATGTTTAGAACGGATGAGCTCCTGGTAGCTACAGGCGGAAAGCTTATTGCTAAAGGCGCTATTGATTCGTTTGCTGGGGTTTCTACTGATAGCCGCACCATTAAGAAGGGGTACGTTTTTATAGCTATTAAAGGGGATAATTTTGACGGGCATGATTTTATACAGGAGGCATTAAAGAAAGGGGCATCCTGCATTATATGCAGCTCTGGGTATGTTTCTATCGCTGCAAGAGGGATTACTTATATACAAGTTAAAGATACGGTTAGTGCATTAGGCGATATTGCTTCTTTCCATCGCAAGAGATTTAATATACCGGTTATTGCAGTAACCGGCAGTAACGGCAAGACCACAACCAAAGAAATGGTTGCTAAAGTGTTCTCTTACCGCATGAATGTTCTTAAGAATGAAGGCACGCAGAATAATCATATAGGCGTGCCCTTAACGTTGCTTAATTTAAATAAAAACCATCGCATGGCTGTTCTGGAATTAGGGACAAATCACCCCGGGGAGATAGCTTATTTGGCGAAGATGTGCTCCGCTGATATAGGTGTTATTACTAATATCGGACCTTCGCATCTTGAATTTTTGACGGACCTGCAAGGTGTTTTAGATGAAAAATGCAGTTTAGCCAGTTTTCTTAACCGGCCATCGATGGTTATATTTAATGGTGATGATGTGCTGCTTAAGCGTAAATTCTCTTATTCAATGAAGAAGCCGCTGTCAGTAAGTTTTGGCACGGCTAAAACATGTGATTACCGTTTTACTAACGTATGCCTGCAGGATAATTTCTTAAAATTTAAAGTAGGAAGTAATTCTTATATTTTAAACAGCATAGCCAGGCATAATATATATAACGCCCTTGCGGCAATATCAGTGGGGAGGATTTTTGGGATGCCGCACGGCATAATAAAGAAGGCATTGGCGGATTTTAATTTTCCTAAAGGCAGAATGAGCATGGTAAGATTGGATAATCTGATATTGTTGGATGACAGCTACAATTCTAATCCGCTCTCTCTTAAGAGCGCGATAAATACGCTTGCCGAATATAAAAATAAGGGCAGAAAGATATTGATTATCGGAGATATGCTTGAATTGGGCAGGCTCGCCCAGGAAGATTTTCATTCCGAGGCCGGAGAGCATGCGTCAAAGGTTTGTGATATAATTATTACTGTCGGCCGGCTCTCTAGGTTTGCAGCCTCGGCGGCACAGAGGTGCGGATTTGACCGGGGGAATATCTTTAGTTGTGAATCTTCAGATGAAGTCAAAGAGATATTTGTGAATAAAATAAACGCCTCTGCTAATGATGTAGTTCTTGTTAAGGGCTCGCGCGCAATGAAGATGGAAAAGATTTTTCAGGGATAACACGGTGTCTGTAGAAATAACCAATTAGGCCAGGTATGATCTACTATTTACTTTTTCCTTTTAGTGATAAAATTCCGGTTTTTAATCTGCTTAGGTATATTACATTCCGCGCTGCGATGGCAGCTTTAACAGCTTTTCTCATAAGCCTGATAGTAGGGCCTTATCTCATTGAGAGGCTTAAGAAATTCAACATCGGGGAGAACATCAGGAAAGATGATAGCGCAAGATTATATGAGCTCCATAATAAGAAGCAGGGGACTCCGACTATGGGCGGGATCCTTATTCTTATGGCTATTCTGGTGTCTACTTTACTTTGGGCTGATATATTAAATAGGTTCATATTAATTGTTGTTTTCAGCACCATTTGGTTGGGCGTAACCGGATTTATGGATGATTATATTAAACAGTCCAGGAAGAAATCCAAGGGCCTTACTGCTACGGCAAAATTCACCAGTCAGATTTTGCTTGGTCTAATCGTAGGCACGTTTCTTTTATTAAACCCGGAGACCAGTACGCGCCTTGAGATTCCGTTTTTAAAAGACGTAGCCATAAATTTAGGCGTATTTTACATTCTTTTTGTAATACTTGTTATAGCCGGATCATCCAATGCAGTTAACCTTACCGACGGTTTAGATGGTTTGGCTATAGGCAATGTTATTATGGTGGCTTGCGCTTTTAGCGTTTTGGCATATGTTTCGGGCAATATAAAATTCAGTAATTATCTGCTTATCCCCTATATTAAAGGGGGCGGCGAGCTGACTGTTTTCTGCGCAAGTATGCTTGGCGCGGGGTTAGGTTTCTTATGGTTTAACTGCCATCCTGCCTCTATATTCATGGGAGATGTTGGTTCCCTTGCTTTAGGGGGCGCATTAGGAATTACCGCTATACTTATACGTAAAGAGATGCTTTTGGTTGTTGTGGGAGGAATATTTGTGTTGGAAGCTCTATCGGTTATCCTGCAGGTTCTGTCTTTTAAAATAAGAAAAAAACGTATCTTTAAGATTGCCCCGCTGCATCACCATTTTCAATTCTTAGGCTGGCATGAGAATAAGGTTATTGTCAGATTCTGGATTATCGCAAGCCTGCTTGCATTGCTGACGGTAGTGACTTTGAAGATAAGATAGATCATCATAAAATATATGATAAATACCGATTATTTTAAGGGTAGGAAAGTTATAGTAGTCGGCTTGGCCCGTTCCGGGATTGCCTGCGCAAATTTGCTTGCAGGGCTGGGGGCTTTGGTTAAATTAACAGAGAAAGATGATAACGCGGCTCTTCGTCTGGCTGCTGAGGCTTTAGAGAAAAAAGGCGTGGATATAGAGTTAGGCGCTCACACGCGTGATTTTATTAAGGACGCAGAGCTTATGATTGTTTCTCCCGGTGTCACGGATAGCGCCCTTCCTTTAAGATTAGCCAAAGAATTAAATATCCCGGTCATCAGCGAAATAGAGGCCGGGTATATTTTATGCCCGGCTGAAATAATAGCTGTTACCGGTTCAAACGGCAAGACAACGGTTACTACTTTGATAGGTAAGGTGCTTGAGAAGGCCGGCAAGAAAGTCTTTGTCTGTGGCAATATAGGTAATCCTTTTTGTTCACAGCTCGGTAATATTTCGCAAGAAGATTTTGTGTGCCTTGAAGTAAGTTCTTTCCAGCTTGAGAAAATAAATACTTTTAGGCCGAGGGTAGCAGTCATACTTAATATCACCCGGAATCATCTCGATCGTCATAAGGATATGAATGAGTATTTAGATGCCAAAAAGCGCATCTTTATGAATCAGGCCCGGGATGATTATTTAGTGCTTAATTATGATGATTTATTGTTAAGGAATTTATCCGCGGAGTCAAAAGCTAAGACTGTTTATTTTAGCTCAGCCGATGGGTTTATGAATCCTAATCAGGCGGCAGTTTTTGCTGTGGCTTCGGTGTTGGGCGTGGATAAAAAAATATGCATAAAAGTATTTGAAGAATTCCGCGGGCTTGAACATCGTATGGAATTTGTAGGTGAGTTAAACAAAGTTATTTTTATAAATGATTCTAAGGCAACCACCGCGGATTCAGCTAGGTGGGCATTAAACAATATAAAACAGCCGGTAATTCTTATCGCCGGAGGCAAGGATAAGGGAGTAGATTACGCGGCAGTATTGGATGCGGCTAGAGGTAAAGTCAGAGAGGCGGTTTTAATCGGCGAGGCTAAGGAAAAAATCGGCATGGCTTTCGATGGCAAGATACCTTTTGTTAAGGCCTCTAGCCTTGACGAAGCCTTGCATAAGGCTGTTTCTAAGGCGCATCCGGGAGATTGCGTGTTGCTTTCTCCGATGTGCGCCAGCTTTGATATGTTTAAGGATTATGAGGAGAGGGGCAGAGTTTTTAAGGCGCTGGTAAATAAGTTAAAACAAAATATTTAGCCGCTTTTTGGTAGGAGAAAAACTTGAGGCAGGTAAGAATTAATATCTTAATCATTGTTTCTATTTTAATTTGCATTGGGGTTGTCATGACCTATAGTGCATCAAGTATCTACGCCTGGGATACCTATGCTGATAGTATATTCTTCCTGAAGCGCCATTTGTTATTTTTGTTTATAGCTTCGCTGCTTACATTCTTGGTTATGTGTATTGATTACCGTAAACTAAAGGATATTTCTAAACCAATGCTGCTTGCTGCTATATTCCTGCTTTTATTAGTGTTGATACCCGGGATAGGCAGGGAGGTTGGCGGCGCGCGTAGGTGGTTCAGGTTTAAATTTATAAGTTTTCAGCCTTCGGAATTTGCAAGTATGGCTTTGATTATTTATGCGGCTGATTTTATCAGCCGTAAATCCGCATCTATCAAGAATTCTTTATGGGGTTCTGTGCCTGTGATGGTTGCTTTGGGCTTGGTTTCTGTTTTTATCCTTGTGCAGCCGGACTTAGGTACGGTTGTGGCTTTGGTTTCGGTGGTCTTTATTATGTTGTTCGTGGGGGGGTTTAATTTCTCCTATATTTTATCGCTCGGGTTGATAAGCCTACCGGCATTGTTTTTGCTTGTATTCAGCGTCCCTTACCGCAGGGCAAGGATATTTGCCTTTTTAAACCCATGGTCAGACCCGCAGGGAAGTGGATTCCAGATTATCCAGTCGCAGGTAGCCTTAGGTTCAGGGAGCATCTTCGGGGCAGGGCTGGGGCATTCCAAACAAAAGTTATTTTATCTGCCGGCAGCACATACGGATTTTATTTTTTCGATTATCGGCGAAGAATTGGGTTTACTCGGGACTATAGGCATTATAATTCTTTTTATTCTTTTTATCCAGCAGGGGATAAAGATAATAAGAAATGCGCCGGATAAATTCGGATATTTTCTTTCTTTAGGCTTGGTCTCTATGATTGTATTTAAGGCAGCAGTAAATATCGGAGTATCCTGCGGCGTGCTTCCGACAAAAGGCCTGCCGCTTCCTTTTATCAGCTATGGCGGTTCTTCTCTAATTTTTGATATGGTAAGTATCGGTTTACTATTAAATATTGCCAAGACCGGGGAGTATCCATGAGGGTGCTTGTTGTAACCGGCATAAGCGGAGGGCATATATTTCCCGCTCTAAGCTTTATTGATGCGTTTAAGAAGAGATTTCCCGAGGACAGCATTACATTGGTTTTACCGCGCAACAATACGCTAAAGAAGATAGCCGGATCATTTTGCGATGTCCGATATATAAGTATCTCTAATTTTAATGGACTATTTTCTTTTGGCAATATTGTTGCTTTTTGGAATCTGTTAAGGGCTTTTGTGAAGAGTTTATTTATTATCGCTGAGTTTCGTCCGGATGCGGTAGTCGGTTTCGGAAGCATTGTATCCGTGCCGGTTGTAATCTGGGCATGGATTTTCAGGATAAAAATCATGTTGCACGAGCAGAACTTTATTCCGGGTAAGGCAAATAAGTTTCTTGCTAAAATCAGCGATACCGTAGCCGTATCTTTCAAAGAGACCCAGCGTTATTTCTACGGAGCCAAAGGAAAGCTAACCTTTACGGGCAACCCCATACGCAGCGATTTAAAGAAAGTCAGTAAGAAGGAAGCACTGGCTTATTTTGGTTTTCAAGATAATAAATTCACTATTCTTTTATCGGGAGGCAGTCAGGGTAGCCATCGCTTGAATGCTGTTTTCCCCCAGGCGCTTGCACTTTGTCGCCTAAAGCATGATATACAGCTTATACATCTTTCCGGAAATAAAGATTATGCCCATCTTAAAGAGCAATATGATAAGCTCAAAATTAATTATAAATTATTTGTGTTTTTAGATAGAATGTATTATGCTTATAGTGCATGTGATTTGATTGTATCGCGCGCAGGAGCGACTACTTTAACCGAGGTTATTTCTTATAAAATACCGGCAATACTCCTGCCGTATCCTTTTTCCGGGTCGCATCAGGAATATAATGCAGCCGTTTTAGAAGAAAAAGGCTGCGCGTATGTTTTCAAGGAGAGTTCTTTAAAAGCGGAAGAATTGGCTTCAGTAATTGACTCTATTGCCAGCGATTCATTAAAAAGGCAAAAGATGTCCGATTCTTACGGCGTTTTTATAAGTAATTCTTCCGCTGATATGCTTGTTGATGAGGTTATGAAATTATGCGCAAATTGATAATGGTTTTATTATTTATATCTTCTTTTAATATAGCCTTGGCTTCGGATAACTGGTTTGAGGCAAAGAGTGATCATTTTATAATACATTACAGGAATGCCCCTGAGAGATTTATAGATAAGCTTATTGATGAGGCCGAATATGCTTATGATAGGATAGCCGAGGATTTGGGTTTTCAGCGTTATGATTTCTGGCTTTGGGATAATAGAGCACAAATTTATGTTTATGATGACGCCAAGGACTATCAGGCTTCAACCGGCCTGCCGAGCTGGTCGCAGGGGGCCGCAGTTTATGCCAAGAAGATAATATATACTTTCCCTGATCAGAGAAATTTCTTCGAGAAAACCCTGCCTCACGAGATGAGCCATATAATCTTCAGGGAATTTGTCGGATTTAATAACCAGGCCGTGCCACTTTGGCTAGATGAGGGGGTGGCTTCCCTGTATGATAAGAGCCAGCGTTTTACTTCCAAGAATATAGTAAAAGACGCGATAAAAAAGGATGCGTTTATAGAGCTTGCCAGGCTTTCTAACATGAATCCTCTTGCGATGAACGATAAGAATAGCGTAGATTTATTTTATGCGGAATCGATAAATGTGGTAGATTATCTTATGGATAAATTCGGCAGGGATAGTTTTGTGCTTTTTTGCCAGACACTAAGAGATAAAAAGGATTTAGATGCGGCTATACGTTATGCTTATCCTTTTAGTGATTTATCCGAGCTGGAAGAAGGCTGGAAGCATAATTTAAAATAATTGTAACTACATATTAAGGTTGCTATATAGATATAAAACAGAGCGTGGTGCAGAGGTGAAAAAACATTATCATCTTATAGGCATAGGCGGTATAGGCATGAGTAGCATAGCGAAGCTGCTTTTGTCGCAGGGCGCATATGTAAGTGGCTCAGACATCAAGGAGAGCTATGCTACAGTAGAGTTGGAGCGTCTGGGGGCAAAGATATATTTTTCTCATTCCGCTTCTAATATAAAAGGAGCTGATTTAGTAGTATATTCTTCGGCGATAAGAGATGACAATCCGGAGATTAAAGAAGCAAAAGCAAGAAAGATTATTCTGATAAAAAGGGCGCAAGCCTTGGCTCAGCTGATGAGCAATAAAACGGTAATAGCTGTTTCCGGCAGTCACGGCAAGACCACAACTACTTCATTGGCTTCATGTCTTTTGATGGAGGCAGGGCTTTCTCCGACAGTAGCTATCGGCGGCATTCTTAAAAACATAGGAGACAACACGCGATTTGGCAGCGGTGATTTTTTTGTGGCAGAGGCCGATGAGTCCGATGCCTCTTTTCTCTATTATAATCCGAAATATTCTATAATTACAAATATTGATTACGAACATCTTGATTATTACGGCAGTTTTCAGGAGCTGCTTGGAGCATTCGGGGAGTTCATTGATAAGACTAGAAGTAATTCAGGGGAGGTATTTTGTTGCGCAGATGACGCGAATTTGTTTTCTCTTGCCAAAAGTAGAAATGCAAAGATAACCTATTTTGGATTTGGAAGCGGTTTAGATATTTACGCCGATAACCTCAACTTGAGCGGCGGTTTCTCTGAGTTTGATTGTTTTTGGCACGGAGATTCGCTTGGCAGATTTATGCTTTCGGTACCGGGAAAACATAATATTTCTAATTCCTTGTCCGTAATTGCCCTGGGCCTTACCATGGGAATAGATTTAAAATATATAAAATCCGCACTTTCTAACTATAAAGGCGCATCCCGGCGCATGGATATTAAGTTTAAAGATGATAGTTTTACTGTTATGGATGATTATGCGCATCATCCTACGGAGATAAAAGCTACTTTGGCAGCTATTCAAAGTTCTAAGGCCGGAAGGGTTATGGCGATATTTCAGCCACATCGCTACAGCCGCACAAAGTTACTGCTTGATGAATTCGGCAGAAGTTTTGATATGGCGGATTTTCTTGTGGTAAGCGATATATACCCGGCATCAGAACTTCCGATAGAAGGAGTAGATGCCCAGGCTATAGTTGATAAGATTAAACAATATTGCCCCGATAAAGATGTTTTGTATTTGCCTAAGGATCAGATAGCAGAATTTATATTCAACAAAGCCAGGCCCAATGATCTGATTGTAACTTTGGGTGCGGGGGATATTACTAAGATAAGCGATAAGATAGCCCATTGTTTTTATAATGCAAAAGTTATTAACAGAGTAGGGGAGGTTTAAACCTCCCCTACATTGTGGATAACTTTAAATTTCTATGTTAGAAAATATAAGAGGTAGAGTCAGGTATAACGAGCGGCTTAAGGAACACACCAGCTTTAAGATTGGCGGGGCTGTAAAGTTTTTCATCCAGCCAAAAGATCTTGCTGATTTGAAGACAGCCTTAGCCGAGCTTAGAGAGAATAAGGTGCGGCCGTATATTATAGGTAATGGTAGCAATATCCTTGCTTTTGATGGCAGGCTTGATTTGGGGGTAATAAATTTAAGCGCGGCATATTTCAAGCGCATAAGAAGAAGCGGCAACAAGATTGTAGCTGCTGCAGGCGTAGCTTTAAAAGATTTATTGTCTTTCTCCAGAGATAAGAGTCTATCTGGACTTGAGTTCTTAGCTGGTATTCCCGGATCTCTCGGCGGTGCATTAATAATGAACGCCGGCTCATACGGGCAGAGTATCGGTAGCCTGGTTACTCAGATAAAAGTAATAGATTATAATAATCGCATAAAAATTCTTAAGAAGAAAGATTTTGATTTTAATTACCGCAGCTCTAACCTGGCGAATTGTATTATATTAGAGGCACATCTTAAGTTATCTAAAGCGCGTAAGAAAGATATAGCTGAGAGAATAAAAGAGCATATAGCTTTACGTTCTAAATCCCAGGATTACCGGTATCCGTCTTGTGGTTGTTTTTTTAAAAACCCTAAAGGTAATTCTGCCGGACGCCTCATAGATCTCTGCGGGCTTAAGGGCAGGCAGATAGGGGGGGCGGCTATTTCAGACAGGCACGCTAATTTCATTATCAATGTTCGTAATGCTAAATCCGAAGATGTGCTGAAGTTAATGTCCTTAGCAATAAAAAGAGTCCAGGATAAATTTAATATAAATCTTGAACCCGAAGTTAAGATTCTGCAAGGAGAATAAATAGATGGCAGATAAGATTTTTAACAGAAGGGCCTCATTTAAATATGGTAAGATAGGTGTCTTAATGGGTGGGCCGTCAAGCGAAAGAGAGATTTCTCTTAAGTCGGGCAGTTCAGTTTACAAAGCCCTGAAAGAAGCCGGATTGAATGTCGTAGCGGTAGATATCAAAACAGACAATGCCAAGGATAACTTAGAGTTAATTAATGCTACCGGAATAGATTGTGCTTTTATCGCTTTGCACGGTTATTTCGGAGAGGACGGCCAAATCCAGGAGATATTAGATATAGCCGGGCTCCCCTATACTGGTTCAGGGGCCATGGCTAGTAAGCTGGCTATGGATAAAGTCTGGAGCCGCCAGCTACTTGAGATACACGGGCTTAATGTGCCAAGATACAGGACTTTGGATAAAGCTTCTTTTAGCTACAACTGGAGTATGTATAGCAGGATAGATTTTCCTATGGTAGTCAAGCCGGCTTCCGCAGGCTCTAGTATAGGCCTTTCTATAGTCGAGGATAGAAAAGGACTGGATAATGCTGTTGATTGCGCCTTTGCTTACGATGAGAGAATAATCATAGAGGAGTATATATCCGGCAGGGAGTTTACCGTTGGCATACTTGAAGATAAGGCTTTACCTGCAATAGAAATAGTGCCTAAGAATAAATTCTTTGATTATGAGGCAAAATATACCGCAGGTTTTACCGATTACATAGTTCCTGCACGTGTAGATAATGAAGTTATGTTTAACCTGCAGAGTGGCGCCCTTGCAACGCACAGGATATTAGGATGTTTTAGTTATTCCAGGACAGATATGATATTAGGCAGGGGGAACTTGCCATTTGTTTTGGAGCTGAATTCTATCCCCGGGTTGACTCCGACCAGCCTTCTGCCGAAAGCAGCAGCTCTAAAGGGGGTAGACTTTACTAATTTATGTATTAAGCTTCTTGATAGCGCATATGAAAAAACAAAAAACAGGCGAATCTTACTGGCGGACAAAGAATACGCTTATACCTAAAATAGCAAGCTTGCTATTACTTTGCGTGTTAGCTTCTTTGGTTATTGTATTACTTGCCGCAGCCATAAAAAGGCTTGAATATTTTAAAGTCAAGGATGTCCTGTCGCGCGCTCAGGATGTCCAGCGTCTGTCTTATTTAAAAGGCAAGGATATTTTTGATATCAACCTAAAAAACGAAGCCGTACAAATTGCACTTAGGGAACCCGGATATAAGAAAGTTATCTTAGTAAGAGTCTTACCGGATCGTCTTTTTGTGGATTTCCTGAAGAGACAGCCGTTTGCCTGTATTAAATTATCAAAGATTTATTTTGTTGATCAGGAAGGAGTCTTATTAGGGGGCAAGGATGATGGCGCAGAGGATGCACAGCTTCCTTTAATTACAGGATTAGAAAGAAAGATAAACCGTGTAGAGGTGGGTGCTAGATATAATGTTCCTGAACTTAACCTGGCGCTAGATTTAATACGCAAGTTTAATCAGAGCCAAGGGTTTAAGAATGTGGAACTAAAAGAGGTTAAGGTCTCCGAGCTCAAAGAAGCCTCGTTAGTTCTGTTTGACGGGCTCGTCGTTAAAATAGGCCAGAATAATATAAGTTACAAATTAAGCCTGCTGACTAATTTATTGAAACAAAGCAGTGAGGACTTGCCGAATATAGAATATATTGATTTAAGATTTAAGGATCCGGTAATTAAGCTAAAAGAACAAAAATTACGGCCTAAACGTTAAGGTATAATGATGTTTAAAAGCAATGCCATATTAGCTTTGGATATCGGCTCAAGCAAGGTGTCCGCGGTATTAGCACTGGTTAACAACAGGCGCATAGGCAGGTTGTTTTTTGATAGCCTGCCTTCAAGGGCGTTAAGCAGGGGTTCAGTTTCAGATTCACTTAATTTAATCGCGGTTGTTGAAAGTATAATATCCAATTTAAGAAATAAATCCGGGGTCAAAAACATTCCGTCTGTTTATGTTAACATATCGGGCTCTGATATCTTGACGCGCCACAGCCATGCCATAATACCGCTTGCTGAAAGGGGCAATAAAATAATCACGCGTATGGATTTATACAGAGTTACGGAGCAGGCGCGGATTTTAGGCAGTTGCCTTGAGGAAGAGATTGTCCATCAGCTTGCGGCAAGTTACGCTATTGATTCCAAAGACAATATAGTTAATCCCGTCGGTCTTTATAGCCACAGGCTGGAAGCCGATGTTTATCTGGTTTGCGTTAAAACTGCGGCAATAGAAAGTTTGAATTCTGCATTGGCAAAAGCCGGCTGCAGCATTAGAGGGGTGGTTTTTTCCGGTTTAGCTACAAGCATGAGCGTGTTTGGGGCTAAAGTCCCGCCGGGAGAGCATGTGCTTTGTGATGTAGGCTCTGATATAACGGAAATCCTGTTTTTCAAAGATGGTTTACTTAAGGACATCAAGATTTTAAATGCCGGGGGTAAGGACTTAACTGATGCCCTTGCCGCTGAATTGAAAATGCCCTTTGAATTAGCAGAAGATGTTAAGCGTTCCCATGGCTTGGCTACAGATCCTTCGCTAATTAGCGCGGATAAAGAGGTGCTTATTAAGAAAGAAAACGGATATCGCGCGATAAAACAAAAATTAATTTGTGAAATTGTTAGCTCCAAGACAACGGCATTATGTAATCTTATAAAAGAGAATATAGAAAAGAATTGCTCTTCGACGCAATTGGATAGTTTTTCGGTTTGCGGGAGATCTGTGCTCCTTGAGGGGTTCCTGGAGTCTTTAGAGGCTACATTGGGAATACCGGTGAAGCTATCGCGTATTAATTGCCAGAGGCTTAAAGATTACGCAAAAACCGAAGAGCAGCTTAGCGCTCAAAAATATCTATCTTATTTAACCGCACTTGGTATGATAAACCGGCATTTTGAAAAGGGTGAGATTCTGGAGGCAACTAAAGAGTCAAAAGAAGCAGCACGCAGCCCTATTTCGCGGGCAGTAGAGAAAATTAAGGAAGTATATCAGGAGTATTTTTAGTTTTAAGTGTAAGATATTAGCTTGAGTTAGTGTCTAGTGCTGTTTATGCTGTTGACTGAAAATTTTTGTATGGTATTATATACCATATAGATACTATCTTCTTAATTGGTAATTAAGCCCATCCAAAAAGGAGAACTTATGAAAAAGTCTTCTTCTCTGTTTTTGTCACTAATATCTGTCCTCTTTATTGTCTCTTTTTTAACAATTACTGAATCCTTCGCACAAAGCGAGGAAAGAATTACTATCTCTACTTATTATCCTAGCCCCTACGGAAGCTACCAGGAATTAAGTGTAGCAAGGGATATCCAACTGGGGGAGACTAAGGAAGATTATGCCGGTATCTATACAGATCTTAAAACCCGTTACGGAGAACAGGAGTATGGTGGCGCTAGATTATATTTTTCTGGGGCAAAATCAATGAGTGCAGGCGCCAGCAATATTAATACAGATGCAATTTGGTTAAGTAGGTATAATTTAGCTAATGACCGTTCAGAATTGAGGTTGCTTATAGGTGATAATACCGAGAATATTTCTCATCCTGATTGGGGATGGTCAGATCAGGATTATTTTAGCATAGGTGCCTTAGATACTACAACTTGGGCGCCTAGTATTGTTTTTGACAGGGCGCTACAGGTTAGCAGCCGGGGGCTTGTGGGTATTGGAGCTGAAGTAGGCAGCGATACGGTTAATTTTCTTAGTTGTGATCCTTCAACAACCGAATGTGCGCATACAAAGGTATATATTTTCCATAATGAGAGGATGGTGCAGAAAGATTACGGATTGCATGTTAGGGCGCAGAATTTCGCCTCTAATTCTTTGCATGGTAATAATGATGCTAAAGGTGCAGTGGGAGTATGGAGTGAGGCCAATGGTAGCATAGGTTACGGTAAAAACTATGGAGTAATGGCTGAGGCATCTAGCGGAACAAGTGCTTATGGAGTCTACGGGTATGCTTCCAATGGATCAAATAATTACGGTGTTTATGGTAAAGTCCCTGACGGCAGCAATAATTATGCCGGGTACTTTGATGGGAATCTCAAGGTGAAGGAAGGGAAAAATTTATGTTTAGGTGGCACCAACTCAACTAGCGACCCGGAGATGTGTAAAGATCATTGGGGAACCCCTCGCATGCTTATAGCCGCATTTTATTGCCACGGCGGAGGTTGTGATCATAACGATCCTCCTGAATATGAATACGATACGGAATTAGGTGCAGTGGATACCGGAATATATACTGTTAAAGTAGAGGATGATAGTATTTGGACTACCGGATGTTGGGGAACAGGGGGGAATTTAGATTATGTATATTTAGTTTGTCCGTCCGGATACCACGCTGAGTCAGGTGGGGTTCTTTGTTGGAATGAGGATATAGTAGCTAATGCCCCAGTTGTAGGCAATGCTATGAAATGTGGTTCACAGTCGGATTGGGAATCTAACATTGGCGAATATCCAAATTCTCGCAGAATGTGGATTGTTTCCTGCGGCTCTAATATTTCCGATATTAATTATGCTTCTGTCAGATGCCTAAGAGATTAATAAAAAAACAAGATAGATGTTTTGTTGCTTCATAGGTTAATTTATATTCTCGCTGACCAGATTGGCTTTTTACATTAATAGGTATGTATATTTAAGCCGCCTCCTAAGTTACTATATTCTATTTTTCTCAAGCGTCCACCAAAATAAGAAATTAATTCTTGGTTTCAGGCCTAGGCCGTTATTTTCATTGACTCCCTGCTTAAGCCTGCTATCATATATTTATAAAAGAATGGCAGATTCCTATTAAATAATTTTATTTGAAGGGAGGCCTATGAAAAAGTTACTTTTTTTGTTGCTGTTCTTTGCTTTAACCTCTGCCTATTGTTTATCTTCTAAAGTCTTAGCCCAAAACGAAGAAAGAATTACTATCTC
The DNA here is from genome assembly GCA_964467905.1 of uncultured Planctomycetales bacterium. GTDB lineage: Bacteria > Omnitrophota > Gorgyraeia > Gygaellales > Profunditerraquicolaceae > CAYXSY01. The sequence continues at coordinate 39,128 of CAYXSY010000018.1, forward strand.
TACTTATTATCCCAGCCCCTACGGAAGCTACAGGGAATTAGAAACGCAGCGTCTGGAAATTAATTATCCGGGGAGCAGTTTTACTGATACAGAGCATACCCCGGCGCTTATAACTTGGCCTCCGGCGCTTAAAGTCTCAACAAATAACAACGGCAACAACAAGACGGGTGCTATTTTTCAAAATACTGATGGAGGCGCATTAGTTAGCGAGTTGCGTATAGCAGAGAAACCAGATGTTGCGCCTGATCCTAGCTATGGGGATACCAGGCGTTATCTCTTGCGTGGCTTATATTATAGTGGCACACCTTTGACTGCCAGGGATACTTTTCTGGTCAGAAATGACGGGAATATGGGGTTGGGTGTTGATGTAACCGATTATACAGAATTAGACCATAGAAAATTATATACTTATTATGAAGTTCACCAGGATAATGTGCAGACTTCTCCGCTCCCAAAGAATTCATGGGCAGGGGATATAGGTATATATAGCGCTGTCTTAGTAAATGCGGAGAATAGCGTTTCGCAAGCAGTAGGGGTTCATGCTAGTGCAGGAGGGGCTTTAAGTAGAAATTACGGCATTTTCGGCGAAGCTTTAGAAAATCCAAGTAGTACAGGTTATGGTGTTTATGGTAGAGCAAGTGGCAATATGTTGAATTATGGTGTTTACGGGGATGCCCCAGCCGGAGGTGGTAGTTATGCTGGATATTTTAAAGGAGATGTAAAAATTGA
>CAYXSY010000019.1:0-37832 GCA_964467905.1 uncultured Planctomycetales bacterium
CTTTTGTAGAGCTTGATTCTAATCTGGAAGGTATGATTCATGTTTCAGATATGTCCTGGACAAAAAGAGTTGCTCATCCGCAGGATGTGTTAAAGAAGGGGCAGAAGGTTGATGTCGTGGTTTTGTCCGTTGATTCACAGAACCGCCGCATTGCCTTAGGTCTTAAGCAGCTGCAGCCTAATCCTTGGACGGACATAGCCGCTAAGTATCCTTTGGATACCGTCTTGGATGTCGAAGTGGCCAGCATTACTGATTTTGGTGTTTTTGTGAAGATAGAGGATGAGCTTGAAGGTCTTATCTATGCAAGCGAGATAGATAAGGATGAAGTTGCTAAGCTTAAGCCCGCAGACAAAATCAAGGCCAAGGTTATTAAAGTTGATGTGGAGCAGGCAAAGATCGGATTAAGTGCCAAGGTTTAACTAAGCTAAGGTTGCAAAATGTTAGTGAGGTTGCTTGATGTTAAGTAAGGTTGCGATAATAAGGCGGGCGCCCTATGAGAATCTAAAATTCTATCAAGATATCTGTGAGATACGCAGATTGATATATAAGATTACGGATAGATTTTCTAAAACGCACATACGTCTTGTATCTCAGATGAGAGATGCAGCTCGTTCTGCGAAGCAGAATATAAGAGAGGGCTATAAAAGAGGCACTGCTGGAGAGTTTATACATAGCATAAGAATTAGCCAAGGCTCTTTGGAAGAATTAAGCGGCGATTGTGATGATTGTAGAGAAGATGGGTTGATAACTGAAGATGAATTTGGTAGGCTATCTGAACTATTTCAAAGCGCAGGCTATATGTCAACTCGGTATCTAATTTCTCTTTGTAAGATGGAGCGCGATGGAAAATGGAAAACGCCCGGATCCAATTATCGTAAGAAGTAACTTTATCTAACCTTAAGTAACCTTAGCAACATTATGTAACTTAGGAAGAGATGGTAAAGATGAAAGTGAGTATTCAAGAGCAGTTAGAGATAATCAAGCGTGGCGCAGTAGATATAATTTCTGAAGATGAATTGCGTAAGAAATTGGAATACAGCGTAAAATCTAAGAAGCCGCTTAATATCAAAGCCGGTTTTGACCCGACTGCCCCGGATCTGCATTTGGGGCATACGGTATTACTTAGGAAGCTTAGGGCATTCCAGGATTTAGGGCATAAGGTATTTTTCTTAATTGGCGATTTTACCGCTCGGATAGGAGATCCTACGGGGCGGTCTGAATTAAGGAAGACTTTAACTAAAGAAGAGGCCTTAGCCAATGCTGCTACTTATAAGAAACAGGTTTCAAAGGTCTTAGATATCGATAGGTTGAATATTGTTTTTAACAGCGATTGGTTTGACAAAATGACTATGCTCGATACCTTAAAGCTTACTACCCATGCTACTGTAGCGCAGATGTTATCCAGGGAGGATTTTAAGAAGAGGTTCTCTGCTAACGAGAATATTTCTCTCCTTGAGTTTATGTATCCGGTGTTGCAGGGGTATGATTCTGTGAAGCTTGAGGCGGATATTGAACTTGGAGGCACAGATCAGGTTTTTAATCTTTTAGTCGGGCGCGATATACAGAAGGATTACAATATGCCCCAGCAGGTAGTGCTTACGATGCCGCTTTTGGAGGGTACCGATGGCACACAGAAGATGAGCAAAAGCTACGGAAACTATATAGGGATAAATGAGCCCCCAAGGGATATGTTTGGCAAGGTAATGTCTGTTTCCGACGATATGATGTTGAAGTATTATACCTTGCTTACGAACGAAGATTTAGAAGAAGTAAAATCTATGCATCCTAAGGAAGCAAAATTAAAGTTAGCTACACTTATAACCGCCTCTTACCATGGTAGGTCTTCTGCGGATAAGGCTAGGGAGGATTTTGAGCGCACCTTTAGTAAGAAAGAATTGCCGCAGGATGCAGAAATATATAAGCTAAAAGGTGATGAGACGGTAATAGATATTATTATTTCAAGCGGCATGGCTGCTTCCAGGAATGAAGCCCGGCGCCTGATCCAGCAGGGTGGAGTGACTTTGGGTTCTGAGCGCATTGATAGAGAGGATTCCGTAATTGATAAAGAGGGGATATTAAAAGTAGGTAAAAGGCGTTTCTTAAAAATAGTAAAATAATATTGGATGAAACCGAAATACGCTACAGATAAAGATAACCGTCTTGTGGTTAAGAAGGGCAAGAAGGATCTAAATGCCTGCGGAAGTTTTTCCGTAGATAATAAGAACCGTTTGATTTATTTTTTGAATGAGCCGTTATCATTCAGGCGCATAAATAAGTTACCTTCAAAGATTGTCTTTGAAGGTAATTGGCGTCTTAATGATGAATGCGATTTGGAGTTTGAAATAGTCAAAGCCGGTAAACCAACAGGTGAGCGCCTGTTATTAAAAGGCAAAGTTTGTTCAACTGGCGGCGATAGCTTTATCTTTGAGATAAATTCTCTGGATAAACAAGGACGTCTGCAGGTATATACTCTTAAGCTGTCCGGTATCTGGCAGGCAGATGAATCCAACCGTTTAAACTTTCTGGTTAAAAAAGAAGACTCTCCCGATATTTTAACCCTTAATGCCGCCTGGTCTGTAAATAAAAATCAGCAAATAACTTATATTTATTCAAAGCAAGAGCTCAAGAAGCAGATCAAAGTCTCAAATGTTGTTACTTTCGACGGCTTCTGGCAAATAGATACCAGTAGAAGGTTAAGGTATGTTTTTTCGCGAAGCGCAAATTCATACTTTGAGTTTAAGGTTGAGCTGATGACCCCTAATCTTTATCCTGCCAAGAATATAATCAAATACAGATTAGGCATAGGCCTGCGTGATAGCCTCCAGTATAAGGAAAGAATATTAATGTTCTACGGGGCATGGAGATTCGGCAGGGATTTTGGGCTGGGCTTTGACATGGAATATAACAAAGGTAGAGTGCGCACCATCAGCTTTAACGCGCAGGCAAATATTACCGATAAAGATAAAATGATTTTTATTCTTACCGATAAGGAAGGAAGATTAGCTGGGATATCAATTACGCTTGAGCATAAATTCTTGAAGAAAAACGACGCCGATTTCTTTTTAAAGGTTAAAAAAGCCCTGAATGACTCACGTATAGAGGCAGGGGTTAAAATTCCATTCTAACATGCTCTGGAAAATTATAGGTTCGCTAGCTGCTGTTCTGACGAGTTTCGCTTTTGTGCCCCAGGTTGTAAAAACCCTGAAGACAAAAACTATAAAAGATGTAAGCCCTGTAGCTTTATTCCAGCTGACCGCTGGGGTTTTGTTATGGATAATTTACGGGATTTATCTGAATGATTTTATCATTATTATTGCAAATAGCGTGACTTTAACTACTTTACTTGTGCTTATCTGTCTTTACTTTTTATACAATAGGCAACCAGCCTAGAAGAGGATAACTACTATGCCAGCAATAGCCGTAATTGGTGCCGGTTACTGGGGAAAGAATTTAGTCAGGGTTTTTCATGAGTTGGGGGCCCTAAAGATTATTTGTGATAAAGATAAGGATACTCTTAAGAGTCTCTCTCAGAAATATTCTCCCGTAAAAACTCTCCTAGATCCGCAGGCAGTATTCTCTGATAAAAGTATAGATGCCGTTGTTTTATCTAGCCCTGCGGTAACTCATTATGAACTGGCTAAGAAAGCTTTATGTTCCGGAAAACATGTTTTTGTAGAGAAACCGCTTGCGTTGAAAGTTAAGGAAGGGCAGGAGTTAAAAGAGCTGTCTGAGCGTAAGGGCAAAATACTTATGGTTGGCCATATCCTTAATTATCACCCCGCGATAATTAAATTAAAAGAGCTTATCGGTGGCGGTGAATTAGGTAGAATAGAATATATATATTCTAACCGCTTAAATATTGGTAAGCTGCGCTGTGAAGAGAATATACTTTGGAGTTTTGCCCCGCATGATATCTCGGTTATCCTATCTATCTTGGGTGAACTCCCTTTAAATGTAAGATCATTCGGCGGCAGTTATTTGCAGGAAGGAATTTATGATACGACTTTGACTACGCTTGAATTTCTAAGCGCAGTTAAGGCGCATATATTTGTTTCCTGGCTACATCCTTTCAAAGAACAGAAGCTGGTGATTGTAGGTAATAAAAAAATGGCGGTATTCGATGATATGAGCGAAGAAAAATTATTTCTTTACCCTCATCGTATAGAATGGCACGGCCGTATACCCATAGCCCAGAAAGCCGACAAAGTTATTATACCGATTGATAAGATTGAACCGCTTAAGGCAGAATGCGAACATTTTATTCATTGTATTTCAAGCGGCACAAAACCGCTGACTGATGCCGCTGAGGGGTTAAATGTCTTGCGGGTATTGGAGGAGAGCGAGATGTCTTTAGGCACAAGTAAGCAATCTTATTCGCAGGCAGGATTATCCGAAAATAATGGTTATTCGGTGCATGCCAGTTCTTTTGTGGATGAAGGCGCGTCTATAGGGCAGGGGACGCAGATTTGGCATTTTTCGCATATCTTAAAAGGATCTTCAATAGGCACGAACTGTAAAATCGGGCAGAATGTGGTTATCGGTCCCGATGTTAAGATAGGTAACAATTGCAAGATTCAGAATAACGTTTCCATATATGAAGGCATTACTCTCGAAGATAACGTATTTTGTGGTCCTTCGTGCGTATTCACCAATGTTATTAACCCTAGGTGTGAAGTTCCCAGAAGAAAAGAATTTAAGAAAACTCTGATTAAGTGCGGTTCTAGTATCGGGGCAAATGCGACGATTGTCTGCGGCAACACCTTAGGCAGGTATTCATTTATAGGGGCCGGTTCGGTTGTCACTAAAGATGTCCCGGATTATGCGCTTGTTTACGGTAATCCTGCTAAGGTTTGCGGATGGATGTGTGAGTGCGGGAATAAGCTTGAATTTAAAGATAATAAGGCATCTTGTAAGGCCTGTAAGAAATCGTACCGTAATTTAAAGTCAAGAATACAAAGGACAAAACCCCGCCCTTCCTGAGGTGATAGCGTGGTAATCGATAAGGAAGAGCGGGTTATAGATGAAAGGAAGTGTGGGGTGAAGATACCGATGACCGATTTAAAGATACAGTATGAAAATATCAAGAGCGAAATCGATGCTGCCATAGGTAGCGTTATAGAAAACAGCTCTTTTATATTAGGTAAAGACTTGGCTGATTTCGAAGCCCAAGTCGCAAGTTACCTTGGTGTAAAATATGCTTTAGGCGTCGGCTCTGGCACTGATGCTTTAGTTTTATCCCTGGAAGCTATGGGCATTAAAGAGGGAGATGAAGTAATTACTACCCCTTTTACTTTTATTGCTACTGCAGAGGCGATAGTCAGGGTGGGGGCTCGTCCGGTATTCGTGGATATAGATGAGAACACATATAATATTGACCCGGCCAAGATAGAGGAGAAGATTACTGCGCGCACAAAAGCAATCATTCCGGTTCATCTTTACGGCTTAGCTTGTGATATGGATAAGATTATGTCTATAGCTAAAAAGCGCAATTTAAAGATATTAGAAGACTGCGCGCAAAGTTTCGGCTCGCTTTATAAGGATAAAAAAGTCGGGTCTATCGGCGACTGCGGAGCAATGAGCTTTTTCCCCGCTAAGACCCTGGGCTGCTACGGTGACGGCGGTATGGTCATTACCAATGATGAAGGTATAGCTTCTAGGATTAAAATGCTTCGTAATCACGGCTCTAGCGCAAAATATTATTACACGGCGCATGGGTTTAATAGCAGATTGGATACGATACAAGCTGCTATTTTGAGAGTAAAACTAAAATACATAGACAAATGGATAAACCAGAGAATAAAGAATGCTTTGCTGTATAATGATTTACTATCAAAATCAAAAGATATAGCGACTCCATGTATTCCCAAAGAAACAAAACATACATTTAATTACTATACAATTCGTATAAAGAATAACAAAAGAGACCAGGTGCAGTCGGCGCTCAGAGAAAATGGCATCCCCAGCGCTGTTTATTATCCTTTAAGCTTGCATCTTCAGGAAATATACAAGGATTTGGGCTATAAAAATGCAACATTTCCGGTTTCCGAAGCCGCTCAAAACGAAGTTCTGTCATTGCCGATGTATCCGGAGCTAACAGAAAAACAAATTCAGCAAATAGCCGATATAATACGCAGCAAGTTTTAAACTAATAAAATCTTGACAAATTTCGTGTTTTCTTATAATATGTTCAATGGATGAACAGATGGCTAATAATAAGAATAAACCCGATATATTAGACAAAGAAGAAGCTTACCTTTTACTTAGGGAAATCGAGAATAATCCCCAAGTAACTCAACGATATCTCTCCAAAAAGTTCTTTATTAGTTTAGGCAAGGTCAATTTTATGCTCCAAGCTTTGATTAGTAAAGGAATAATCAAAATAAATAATTTCAAAAACTCCAAAGATAGGCTCGCCTATATATATTTGCTTACACCAAGTGGCATAAAAACCAAGGCGCGGCTTACTCAAAACTTTATTAAGCGTAAAACACAGGAATATGAGAAGCTCCAGCAGGAAATCGAACGACTCAAAAAAGAAGTTTCTCTGAATCACTAAGCAGGAGGCACCTATGAAAGTGGTAATTTTAGCTGGTGGCAGAGGTACCCGGATTAGCGAAGAAACAACCAATATCCCTAAGCCTATGGTAGAGATTGGAGGCAGGCCTATCATCTGGCATATCATGAAAATTTATTCGCATTATGGTTTTAATGATTTTGTAATTTGCTTAGGGTATAAAGGTTATATTATTAAAGAGTATTTTGCCAATTACTTTCTTCATTCGGCAGATATTACTCTTGATATTGAAAAAAATAAGATGGAAGTACTTGGTTCAAAGGCTGAGCCCTGGAAAGTAACTCTTATAGATACGGGATTGGATACGATGACCGGAGGAAGGATTAAAAGAGTGCATAAGTATGTAGGCGCCCAGACTTTTATGCTCACCTATGGAGATGGCATAGGAGATGTCGATATTAAGAAAACGCTGGAATTCCATAAGAAGTGCGGTAAGTTTGCGACGATCACTGCTGTGCAGCAGGCGGGTAGATTCGGGGCCCTTAATATAACAGCTGACGGGGTTAAAACATTCTTTGAGAAACCAAAGGGAGACAGATCCTGGATCAGCGGTGGTTTTTTTGTGTTAGAGCCCGAGGTTTTTAAATATATAAGAGATGATTCTACTATGTGGGAAAAGGAGCCTTTGGAGAGTTTAGCACAAGATAACCAATTAAGTGCTTATAAGCATTCTGGATTTTGGAAGTGTATGGATAATGTGCGCGATAAAATCGAGCTGGAACAGCTTTGGGATACAGGCGATGCTGCGTGGAAAAAATGGAGAGAATAATAAGCTATTATGGATAAAACTTTCTGGAAAAATAAAGCAGTATTGATTACCGGGTTTGAAGGGTTTTTAGGCTCCAATTTGACCAAGGCCATGCTTTCTTCAGGGGCTAAGATATTTGGGTTAGACATAAAAATTAATCGGAAAGACACTATTTTAACCGCACCCGATTATAGAAAAATATCCGTTATTAAAGGGAGTGTGGCTAATTATAAGTTATTAGAGGACATAATAAGAAAGAATAGGATTAATATTATTTTTCATCTAGCAGCAGAAGCTATAGTGGGTAAGTGTCATAGCAATCCATTATGTGCTTTTTCATCTAATATTGAAGGGACATGGAATGTTTTAGAGGCTTCCCGTAATTCCAGGATGATTCAGGCAATTATTATTGCTTCAAGCGATAAGGCTTACGGTGATCATAAGAATCTTCCCTATAAAGAAGATGCTCCTTTGCTTGGTAAGCATCCTTATGATGTTTCCAAAAGTTGCGCGGATTTGATCGCTCGCGCCTATTCTCACGCTTATGGTTTGCCTGTCGCAGTTACCAGGTGCGGTAATATATACGGTCCAGGAGATTTTAATTTTTCGCGTATTATTCCCGATAGCGCCAGATGCGCCATACAAGGGAAAACGTTGATTATCCGCAGTGACGGTAAGTTTACCAGGGATTATATTTATGTGGATGATATTGTAAATGGCTATATTGTTTTAGCCGAGAAATTTAAAAAATTAGGGCTTAGCGGAGAGGCATTTAATTTCAGCGGCGAGAATCCGGTTACGGTTGTAGAATTGGTAAATAAAATATTCAAGATTTCTGGCAATAAGCCTAACTATAAAATCTTAAATAAATCAAAATATGAGATTAGGCACCAATATTTAGCAGCGAGAAAAGCAAAGAAAATACTGAAGTGGCAGGCAGAGCATAGTTTAGAGGATGGCTTGTTCATGACTCTGGAGTGGCTTAGAAAATGCCCTGTTTAATATTATCTGGAGGATCCATTAAAGCGCACTGTAGATTTTGCGGTACAGCTCTTAAATACATCTTTGTTTCGTTGGGGTCATCGCCTCTTTCGAACGCATACCTTACTTTGGATCAATTAAGCAAGAAGGAAAAGACTTATCCGCTTGATGTGTTTGTCTGCGAAAGGTGTTTTTTAGTCCAGATCCCTGAATTTGCCGCCCCGCAGGAGATATTCGGAGATTATGCCTATTTTTCCTCATATTCTGATACTTGGTTAAAACATGCTAAGGATTATGTCGATAAAATAACCCCTCTTTTTGGGATTGACAAGAATTCATATGTAGTTGAAATAGCCAGTAATGACGGGTATCTATTACAATATTTTTCCGCTAAGGGTATCCCGGTTTTAGGTATTGAGCCGGCGCGTAATGTCGCGGAAATCGCACGCCAAAAAGGTATCCCTACCGAAGCTGTTTTTTTTGGAACGCAAATCGCGAAAAAAATGCAAGCTCAGGGGAAATCGTCAGATCTTATAATAGGCAATAATGTGTTGGCACATGTTCCTGATGTTAATGACTTTGTCGCTGGTCTAAAAATACTTCTAAAACCAGGAGGGCTGGTGACAATGGAATTTCCCCACCTTATGAATTTAATCAATAATGTGCAGTTTGATACCATATACCACGAACATTTTTCCTACTTTTCATTTTTGGTTGTTAACCAGATATTTAAAAAACATGGGTTAGCTATATTTGATGTAGAGGAGCTAAACACCCACGGCGGGTCTTTACGAATTTATGCTAAGCATGATAATAATGCGAGGTTAAAAAATTCCGCGCACGTTTTAGAGCTTGAGAAAAGAGAATTGGACGCCGGATATGGTTCTTTAGATTTTTACCTGAATTTTAAGGAAAAGGTGGAAAAAGCCAGGCAAGATATTGTTGATTTTCTGCATAAAGCAAAAAAAGACAAAAAAACTGTTGTAGGTTACGGAGCCCCGGCCAAAGGAAATACTTTACTTAACTACTGTGGAGTTAACAATGATCTTATAAGCTATACTGTAGATAGAAGCCCGCATAAACAAGGCCGTTATTTACCCGGAACGCATATTTTTATTGATAAGCCCGAACGGATCATTCAGACAAAGCCGGATTATGTTTTTATACTCCCCTGGAATATCAAAGAAGAGATTATGCAGCAGTTAAGTTTTATACGCCAGTGGGGAGGAAAGTTTGTTATCCCTATACCGAAAGTGACGGTAATTTAATGCTATTTACAGAAACCAAATTAAAGGGTTCATATGTTATTGATATTGAGCAGAAAAAAGATGAGCGAGGCTTTTTTGCGCGTTCTTTTTGCGAAAAAGAGTTCGCAGTGCATAATTTGAGCTTAGAAATTAAACAATCAAATATTTCCTATAATAGAAAAAAGGGCACGTTGCGCGGGATGCATTATCAGGCTCCTCCCAAGGAGGAGATTAAATTGGTGAGTTGCGCCAGGGGCGCTATCTATGATGTTATTATAGACTTGCGTTTGGATTCTCCTACGTATTGTAAATGGTTTGGAGTAGAGCTAAGTTCCGAAAATTTTAAATTGTTGTATGTCCCAAAAGGCTTTGCTCATGGTTTTCAGGCGCTTTGTGATGATACAGTTGTCTTATACCAGATGTCGGAATTCTACCATTCGGATTGCGCTCGTGGTTTTAGGTGGGATGACCCCGCATTTTCTATAAAATGGCCTTCAAATGATTGGATAATATCGGAGAAAGATCAAAAATATCCTTTATTCAAGGAAAATAATCTATGAGCTCTAAAATTTACTATACTAAGCCGTCAATAACTGAACTTGAGTTAAAATATGCCAGCGAGGCGGCAAAAAATGGCTGGGGCCAAAAGTGTTACGATTATATATACAGGTTCGAAGAGCTTTTTAGAAATCATCTTGGAACAAAGTATTCTTTGGCTACATCTAGTTGCACGGGGGCTTTGCATATGGGGCTTGCTGCTTTGATGATCAAGCCGGAGGATGAAGTAATTGTTGCTGATATAAATTGGATAGCTTCAGTTGCTCCTATAGTATATTTAGGCGCTAAACCGATTTTCGTGGATGTTCTTACAGATACATGGTGTATTGATCCTGCCAAGATTGAAGCGGCAATTACGCCTAAAACCAAGGCTATAATTGCGGTGCATCTTTATGGAAATTTGTGCGAGATGGATAAGATTATGGAGATTGGGAGAAAGCATAATATTCCAGTAATAGAGGATGCGGCGGAAGCTATAGGTTCGGTCTACAAAGGTAAGAAGGCAGGCTCAATAGGCGATTTCGGGGTTTTTTCCTTTCATGGTACGAAAACAGTAACAACGGGTGAGGGGGGCATGTTTGTTACTAATAGAGAAGACTTGTATGATGTTGTGCAAACATTAAACAACCACGGAAGAAGTGCAAAGAATACCAAGCAATTTTGGTGTGAAATGATCGGCTTTAAATATAAGATAAGCAACATTCAGGCAGCTATAGGTTGCGCTCAGATGGAAAGAATCGATGAGTTAATAAAAAGAAAAAAAGAAATATTTTTTACCTATCGTGATTACTTCAAGAAAATACATTATCTCAAGATGAACCCAGTCCCAGATGATCCTCAAACTCAATATGGTTATTGGATGCCAACTATTGTTTTCGATGGTGTGGCAAATTTTGATAGGGATAAAATACTTGAGGTTTTTAAGCAGAATAATATTGATGCTAGGGTATTCTTCTATCCTCTCAGCTTGATGCCGATGTTCAAAAGAAATGAAAAAAATGCCGTGAGTTATGATATTTACACGAGAGCAATTAATTTACCTAGTTACCACGATTTGAGTGCGGCGGATATACGCCGCGTGGCTGATCTTGTCGTTAATTTTACGTAAGCAAAGGATTAGATCAAATATGGATTTTGAACGAATTAAAAAATATTGGGAAGAAAGGGCTGCGAGCGATCCGAGTGCGCAATCGACGACACAAGATTATTTTATGCGGGAAATAGAATATCGCGTCCTAAAAGATGAGATAGGGCATCATCATCCGTCAAGCGTTATTGATGTCGGTTGCGGAGATGCATGGACCACGGTTAGATTGGCCAGTATTTATCCAGCAATACATTTTTTGGGTTGTGATTATTCTGAAGCAATGGTAAAGAACGCTAGAACCAATCTTGCCACAGCAGATATTGCTAATTTAACAATCAGCCAACATGATGTGCTAAAACCCGTCCAAGGCAGGTTTGATATGGCTTATACTGTTCGCTGCCTGATTAATCTTCCTGATTGGGAGCTGCAAAAAAAAGCTATAAAGCACATTTATGATATTTTGAATGTCGAGGGTATATATGTGATGATTGAGAATTTTATCGAAGGCCATGATAGTTTTAACCGTGTACGGGAGGCTTTTGGCCTTTCCCCAATTGCTGTTCGCGAACACAATCTTTTCTTTAAATATGAGCAGTTGCTATCTTATTTATCTGATAAATTCGATATTATTAGCGATATCAATATAAGTAGTAGCTATTATTTGGTTAGCCGCGTTATATATTCAAAAATATGCCAGGAAAAAAATATTCTTCCTGATTATTTTGATGAACATCACCGTTATGCTGCTGCTTTACCGTTTTGCGGTGAATATGGCCCCGTGAGAATGTTGTGTCTAAAAATAAAGGAATGAAAATGAAATTTTTTGAAGAAGTGCAGGCGAATATTGATCGTATTAGCACCAATAAGGCATTAGCTAAGTTATCTGTGGATTGGATTCGGGAAACTGCCCCGTATAAATATTCTTATAATTTTTCATGGCTTGGGCTGCCTATTATACAGTATCCACAAGACATTATAGCCATGCAGGAAATAATCTGGCAGGTAAAACCGGATCTTATTATTGAAATTGGTATTGCTCGCGGTGGTTCTTTGATTTTTAGCGCTTCTATGCTTGCTTTATTGGAAATATCTACAGGAACTAGCAATAGCATGGTACTAGGGGTTGATATTGACATAAGGGATCATAATAGGGCTGAAATTGAAAAACATCCCTTAGCCAGCAAAATAAAAATGATTCAGGGCTCCTCAATCGATGAAGGTGTGATTAGGCGGGTCTATGATTTTGCGAAAGGATATAAGAATATCCTGGTTGTTTTGGATTCCGACCATACGCATAAGCATGTTTTAGCAGAATTAAACGCTTATGCTCCGCTTGTCTCAAAAGGAAGCTATTGTGTGGTGTTTGATACAATTATCGAGGATATGCCAGATGATATGTTCTCTGATCGCCCATGGGGTAAAGGCAATAACCCTAAGACCGCTGTTTGGGAATATCTAAAGACTCACAAAGAGTTTGCAATTGATAAAGTTAGAGAAAGCAAACTACTTATCACGGTTGCCCCGGATGGGTATCTAAAAAGAGTGCGTTGATTTAGGAAAAGCGTTTTCGAGGGAGTAGATGTGAACAAAAGACCGCTAATTAATCTTATCACCGTAGTTATCCCAACTTACAATCGGCCCGAGAGATTAGCACGCACACTTAAGTATTTGTTGGATTTCAAGCAGGATTTTCGCATACTTATAGCAGACTCTAGCGTTGAGCCTGTTAGTCCTGAGGTTGAAGGGCTTATAAAAAATAGCCGCTTGCAGTATTATAAATATGCTCCGGAAGAATATGTTTTTCGAAAGATTCTTAATACGCTGGAAAAAGTAGAGACGCCCTACGTTGTAATATGGGCTGATGATGATTTGCTGGCGCCATTTTTTTTCGATAAATACGTCGCTTTTTTAGAAGCCAATAAGGATTATAGCGTTGTCCATGGCGAAAGCTTTGGTTTTCAACTAAGAGATAAAAAGCCTTCCATCGCCTGGATATATCCATATCCACAGCGTTCTTATACTAATAATGATATTTCAGAGCGGCTATTGAGCTATTTTAATAACTATACTACCACATTTTATTCTATACAAAGAACTGATAACCTTCGGCACAATATGGCCTATTGTGCAGATGGCAGTTTTGACTATTTTTTTATCGAGCTTCTCTTGAGCTACTTGGCGATAATACAAGGAAAAGTCAGAAAGATTAGGAGTTTTTATATGCTGCGAGAGTGTTTTAATGCTCAATTGAAAAATTATAAAAATATAGATATATTTGAACGGCTTAGTTCAGATAATTTTAGGCCTCAATACGAAAAACTCGTCTTAATTTTATCATCCGAGTTATCGCATTATGCCGGGATAGATATTCTTGAAGCGAGAAAGATAATTGAGTTGGCATTTTGGAATTATGCTAGCAGAAATTTTGTGTGGATTTACGCAAAGAAAAAGTGTGCTATTTTAGAAAGTGGCAAAGTGAAAAGGAGCTTTGCCACAGCTACCAGCTTTTGCCGGTATATCCCAAAGCTGATATTTTTGTTTTATAAGTTATCAAAGGTTGTCATTTTTTCATCTTTTATGAAATATCGGCATGAATATTTTTTACTATATCGAGCCTTAACTTTAAATAATGAGAAAAAAAATATTTAAAGATACGTTATTTTTGAGCGCTTCTACCCTTATTTATCAAGGCGTGCGGATCGTCCAAACATTTTTAATCATGCATTTTTTAAATCCGCATTATTATGGGATATGGCTTGGGTTAAATATTGTTCTCATGTATGGAGTCTATGCGCATTTAGGAGTAGAGTATGGGTTTGCGATGCGTTTGCCGTATTATCAAGGGCAGAATAAGACAGAGCAGGCGTTAAAAGCTTCTGACACCGGTTATATAGCATGGAGTGCGTTGACTTTAATTTGTGCGTTGGCTGTTATCGGCTATGGGGTGTCTGCTCCGAGATTCTCTGGCTTTGAAAGAATGGGGCTTGTAATTATAGCGGGTTTAATGGTCGCTGAACAACAAATCGCTTTTTTAAGCCGTTGGAATTATTCGGGTCCCAAAAATTTTAAGATGCCCAGCATTTTGTCTGTAATACGAAGTATCATATCTTTTTGTGTTTTGGTGCCAATGACATACTTTTTTAATGTCGAGGGCGTGATGATTGGGAGCTTGTTGGTTGCGGTTTTCTTTGTAGCTATATGGTGGGTTAAGACGCCGTATCGCTTTAAGGGGAATGTTTCTTTAGCCAGTTTTTTCGATATGATAAAAATCGGATTCCCCATATTGCTTGTGGTTCTTGGTGGGCAGTTAATTGAAACTTCAGATCAAGTCATAATTATTTCTTTTCTTGGGAGCGCAAGCTTAGGGTATTATGGTGTAGCATGGCTTGCCGGAAACGTCCTGTATGGTTTAGTTTCACAGGCGGGTTGTGCGATATCTCCCCATATTACCGAGAATTTCGGTAAGGTCAATGATTCTACTACAGAGTTACGGAAGTATCTTTTAAAGCCGACAATATTATTTTCTTATCTTATGTCTGTTTTGCTTATGTTGCTGGTTTTTTCGCTTCCACCATTAGCATTATTATTTTTACCCCAGTATGCTCCGGGCCTGAGGGCTTTTTATTTTTTAATCCCAGGTTTTTTCTTTCTAGGTATTATTTTAACAGCAAATAACATTCTCAATCTAATACTTATTTCTAAAAAACGCCAACGTTGGATAGTATATTTTCAAATTATTGCTATAATTATAAAGATCGGTTTAGGTCTTTGGTTTATTAAGCTTGGATGGGATATCAGCGGTGTTGCCTTGGCATCTACTTTAGCATATGTAGCCTATGGAGGCACTATTCTGTATTGGGCAAGCCACTACGTGTTGTCAGATTATAAAGAGCGATTGGGGTTTTTAGGTGAGGTAATAGCGCCGTTTATAATTGTTATAATTGCATCAGGATTAATTTATTGGCTAGGCCAAAAGATTATTCCGCAGCACTTGGCATTAAGGAGCGCGACGCAATTATTCCTATGTATTTTAAGTATTATCCCGCTGGTAATCCGGCTTAATAGAAAGACGGGAGTTTTCGGCGATATAAAACCGATTATCAGCGCTTTGGCATTACGAGTCCAAGGAGTTTCTTAATTTAAAGGAAGGATGTTTTATGAAAGTTGCCGTTATTGGCGCCGGACGCATGGGGCTGAGGCATATACAAATAATACGCGAGATGGGCCTGGAGTTGGCAGGGGTTTGTGATCTGAAAGCAGAAGCCTTGGCTTTAGCGCAGAAGGAGCAGTCTGTGCCGGAAAAAAAGCAATATATCGATTCAGTAAAACTTTTAGAACAGACTCATCCGGAATGTGTGATTATCGCGACAACTGCCCAAGCGCATTGTGAATATGTTTGCAGTGCTGTTGAACACGGAGCTAAGTTTATTTTGTGTGAAAAACCTATGGCAGTTTCGTTGGAAGAGTGTGAGCGCATGATTTCTTGTTGTAATAAAGCAGGCGTAGCGCTAGCTATTAATCACCCTATGCGTTTTATGGAGCGGTATGTTGAGGCAAAAAAAATTACCCAGGATACATTGGGCGGCTTGGCCAGCGTTACTGTAGTAGCCGGAAATTTCGGTATGGCTATGAATGGCACGCATTATTTTGAAATGTTTAGATATATAACAGATGAAGCCCCTGGAGAAGTAACTGCATGGTTTTCAGATAACAATGTGCCTAATCCCCGTGGAGAACAATTCCATGATTGTGCCGGGTCAGTCCGCATTACTACACAAACTGGGAAACGATTTTATTTAGAAGCAGGGTACGATCAGGGCCATGGTTTACAGGTTGTTTACTCTGGTAGATATGGCCAACTTGTAATAGATGAATTAGCGGGTTTAATGCGTTGGGTAGCTAGGCAAGAACAGTATCGGTCTTTGCCGACTACCAGATATGGGATGCCTTGGGTTGAATATACGCGTAAAATTGCGCCTGCGGATGTGATTGCACCGTCAAAAGCAGTATTAAAGGCGCTTCTTGAAAAAGATAACTATCCTACGGGAGAACAAGGGTGTTTGGCGGTAAAGACTTTGGTTGCGGCATATATATCCAATGAGAATGCTCATTCTGCGATTGCGATTGATGGTAGATTACCTTATTCTAGGGTATTCCCTTGGGCATAGAAGGAAGCGAGTGCATGGAGCCATTAAAACAGTGTAAGGTTGCAATAATAGGCGCAGGATATACTGCGCGTGAGCATATAAAGGCTTTTGCGGATGTTCCTGGAGTTAGTATCGCTGGTATACATAGCCGTACACGCAGCAAGGCTGAAGCCTTGGCCAAAGAGTATTCGATACCGGTAGTATGTGATTCTATCGATGAACTCCATGAGAAAACAAAGGCTGATCTTGTGGTCGTGGCAGTTGTTGAATTGTCTATGAGGACAGTCAGTACTGCTTGTTTTGAATATCCCTGGACAGCTCTTTTGGAGAAACCCGCCGGGTATAATATCGCGGATGCCAAGGGAATTCGAGAAGCTGCAGAGAAAAATAATGCTAAGGTTTTCGTTGCTTTCAATCGGCGTTCTTATTCTAGTACGCAGGTCGCAAAAAAAGATTTGTCGTTTTTAGATGCGCCGCGTTTTATAAAAGTCCAGGATCAGCAGGATCAAAAAGCAGCATTAGCATCTGGTAAGCCGCAGATAATAGTAGATAATTGGATGTATGCCAATTCGGTTCATTTAGTAGATTATTTCCGTGTTTTTGGCAGGGGGAGGATTATCAAGGTTGAAGCGATTGTCCCCTGGGATATCGATAAGCCAGGTCTTGTAATTAGCAAAATTATTTTCGATAGCGGGGATTTAGGTATTTACGAAGGTATTTGGGATGGCCCGGGCCCTTGGGGCGTTACAATAAATACGCCGCCAAGGAGATGGGAATTAAGGCCTTTAGAACAAGCTAGTTTTCAAAATCGTGGTGAGCGTAAACTCAATCCAGTAGGTCAGCATGTTTGGGATTGTTCGTTTAAGCCGGGGTTTCGGCTTCAGGCAGAACAAGCCGTTGCCGCAGCACTGGGGAGAAAAACCGAGTTAGCGACATTAGCTGATGCGTTTGATACTATGTTGCTTGTCCGGGATATTTTTAACGCGGGATAGTCTTTATAAATAAGGAGAACCGCTATATGCGTATTCTTTCTCTCGTGATAGCCAGAAAAGGCAGCAAAGGTTTAAAAAATAAGTGTATCCGGGAAATAGGAGGAAAGCCAGTTTTTGAATATGTGATTAAATATTCGGTAGCATTAAATCGTAAAGTTAAAGGGGGAGTCCATACGGCAGTTTCATCGGATTCGCCTGTAATAAAAAAATATTGCGCTAGAAAAAATATCCCTTTTGTATTTAGGGACCGCTTTTTGTCTTCAGACCTCGCGCAGGTAGAGGATGTAATTTTCGATGCTTATTCAAAAACAGGCGGAAATTTTGAATATATCTCGCTCTTGTATGGCAATATACCTACGCGATACTCCCAAGAGTTTATAAAGGCATATAATTTTCTGGAGAAAAATAATGATTTTGATGCGGCGATAAGTATGCAAAAGGTTGAAAAATACAATCCTGCCTGGATGTTTTTGTTTAATGAAAAAATCTTACCAGCTAGGAAGGGATACCAAGGGTACCGGCGCCAAGATTTAAAGCCGTATATGATCCATGATGGGCACACGCTCTTGTTCCGTGCCAGGTATTTTTTAGATTACATGCGAAAGGGGCGTTTAAAACATAAAAAAGAGCTATATGAAGCCTTTGGCAAGAAAATAAAGCCGATATTGAACAATAAGCCGATTATCGATATTGATACAGGCAAGGATTTAGAGTTGGCAAGAGCGGTTATCTTAGCTGGTTAGCATGAGGCAGGGAATATCATAAAAACAAATATGAAAATAAAAATTGGAAAAAAATCAGTAGGCTGCGGTAATCCTTGTTTTGTAATAGCTGAGGCCGGAGTTAACCATAATGGCGATATCAAATTAGCTAAGAGGTTGGTTGATGTGGCCAAAGATGCCGGTGCTGACGCGGTGAAATTTCAAACCTTCCGTACTCAAGATTTGGTTGCGCGTAATACAAAAGCTGCTTTTTATCAGAAAAAAACCACGCCTGGCTTAAAAACCCAAAACCAAATTTTACAGGCGCTTGAATTAGGGTATGACGATTTTGTAGAGCTCAAGAGATACTGCGATAAAAAGCAAATTATCTTTCTTTCTACCGCCCATACGCAAGATGCCGTTGATCTTTTGGATTCTCTGGTTTGCGCTTATAAAATAGCATCCGGAGATTTGACCAATTTGCCTTTCTTAGAAGCTATAGCTAAAAGACAAAAGACAATGATTCTGTCTACGGGTATGTCAACTTTGCAGGAAGTCAGGCAAGCTGTGGATTGTATAACTAAAAAGCATAATAGGAATATAGTTTTGTTGCATTGTACTACTAATTATCCTTGTCCTTTAGAAGAGGTCAACCTAAGAGCGATGCAAACATTAAGGAAAGAATTCAATTTGCCCGTTGGTTATTCCGATCATACTCTAGGATTATTGATTCCGTCGATAGCGGTTGGCTTGGGAGCGGCAATAATAGAAAAACATTTTACCTTAGATAAAAATTCTGCTGGCCCGGATCATAAAGCGAGCTTGAACCCTGGTGAATTAAAAATTATGGTAAGATCTATACGGGATACAGAAAAGGCTTTAGGCAGTGCTATGAAAATTCCTTCTGATAGCGAGAAAAAAATTATGAAACTTGTAAGAAAAAGCTTAGTTGCTGCAGCGGATATCCACAAAGGCTCTAAAATTAAGGAAGGCGATATTTTTATCAAGAGGCCTGGCAGTGGAATCCAACCAAAAGATATTAAAAGAATTATTGGTAAAAAAGCTTTAAAAGATATCAAAAAAGATGAGTTATTAGCTTGGAGCCTAATAAAGTGAAAAAAAGAAATATTTTGTATATATCTGGTACGCGCGCAGACTATGGTTTAATGAGGCAGGCCTTGTTTGCGATAAAAAAGCATCCGAAACTGCAATTACGAATATTGGCAACAGGAATGCATGTTATGCCCGAATTCGGTTTTACCTTAAATGAGATTAAGCGAGATGGGTTTAGGGTTTATGTTTCCAATATCCCTTACAAAAACAATGATAAAAAATCTACGGTAATTTTTATGGGTAAATTTATTCATGATCTTTCCGGTAAATTAAGCGATATTAAGCCTGATATTATTCTTTTGCTAGGAGACAGAGCGGAAATGTTGGCAGGGGCGATAGCAGGAGCGTATTTATCAATTCCTGTGGCGCATATCCATGGAGGAGATGTCACTTCTACGGTAGATGAACTTGCCAGGCATGCTATCACTAAACTATCTTCATTGCATTTTGCAGCCACGAAAGCCGCTGCAGATAGAATTTTGAAAATGGGTGAAGAACAGAGAAGAGTTTTTAAGGTTGGTTCTCCAGGGCTGGATTCTATAATGCATGAAAAATTATTATCTCGAGAACAAACCGCCAAAAAATACAAACTAGATTTGTCTAAGAAGATTATATTGGTGCTTCAGCATCCTGTTACTATGGAAGCCGAAGAAGCTAAAAAACAGATGCGCGTGACAATGCAGGTGATAAAAGATTTGGGTTTCCAAAGCATTGTAATTTATCCTAATGCTGATGCCGGCTCAAGGGATATGCTCGGTGTTATCAACAGCTACAGAAGTTGCTCTTTTATACGGATATATAAAAGTATCCCCCGCCGAGATTATTTGAGCCTTATGGGCCTGGCTAGCGTTTTGGTGGGTAACAGTAGTTCGGGCATTATCGAGGCGCCTCTGTTTGGCCTGCCGGTTGTAAATATTGGTTCACGCCAGCAAGATAGGGAACGATCGAATAATGTGCTGGACGTTGCTTATAGCAAAGAAAAAATAAAAAAAGCAATACTAAGAGCGCTTTATGATAAGCAGTTGCTTAATAAAATCAGAAAAATCCGCAATATTTATGGAGATGGTAAGTCTGGGGCAAGGATTGCAGGTATCTTAGCGAAAATAAAAATAAGCAAGAATTTGTCGCAGAAACAGCTAACCTATTGAAAATTATGGAAAAGCGATTTGAGCATTGGAAATATCCTGTTATCAGGGAGGGTAAATTGACTAAATACAAATGGTTTGTGCAGCATAAAGATAAACTAAAAATCGGATATAAAACAGATATCGGGGCGTTTACTTATATTAATGCCAAAAATGGCGTAACCATTGAAGACTATGTCCAGGTAGGTTCGCATTGCTCGATTTATTCTGTTTCAACTATTGATGGGAAAAGCGGCAAAGTAGTTTTAAAAGAAAACTGCAAGATTGGTTCACACTCAGTGATAATGCCTGGGGTGGTTGTGGGGAAGAATTCGATAGTTGGAGCTTTTAGTTTCCTAAATAGAAACATTCCTGATAATGTTATAGCTTATGGCATCCCGGTTAAAATAGTCAAAAAAATCAAATAGGGGTAGATATGAACAAAAAAATTGATTCCTTTGTAATTCATAAAGACGCTGATATAAAAGAAGCAATGCAGTGTATTGATAAATCGGGTAATGGCATTGCATTGGTAGTAGATAAACAGAATAAGCTCTATGGTGTGGTTACGGACGGCGATATCCGCAGGGCTTTATTGGCAGGGAAGAGCCTTGAGACTGCAGTAGAAACAATAATGGTGACTACGCCTATTGTCGCTCCTTGCGATACTTCTGCCGTAGAATTACTGGAAATAATGCTTGAGCGGGGGATCCATCAGATTCCTGTAGTAGATAAGGATAATATTTTATTAGACGTTGCTTTATTACGCGAGTTAAAAAGTATCCCGCTTTCCAGCCCCGATATCACTCATAAAGAAATAGATATTATAAACCAGGTATTATCTACTCCTTTGCTGAGCATAGGCCCGAAAATTAAACAGTTCGAAGATAATATAAGCCAGTATATAAATACAAAATTTGCAGTTGGGGTTAACAGCGGCACATCGGCTTTGCATTTATGTATAAAGAGCCTGGATATAAAAGATGGCGACGAAGTAATCACTAGCCCTTTTAGTTTCATAGCTTCTGCGAATTGTGTTCTTTATGAAAGAGCAAAGCCCGTATTTGTGGATATAGACAAGGATACACTTTGCATAGATGCCGAAAAAATAGAAGAGAAGATTACCCCGAAAACCAAAGCGATTTTGCCTGTGCATATTTTTGGCCATCCTTGCAAAATGGATAAGATTATGGGTATTGCTAAGAAATATAACCTTGCCGTGATTGAAGATGCCTGTGAAGCAATAGGTTCTGAATATAAAGGTAAAAAAGTAGGGACTTTTGGAAATGTCGGCGTTTTCGCATTTTATCCCAATAAACAGATAACTACAGCAGAAGGCGGAATGATTGTTACCGACGATGAAAAAATAATGGCTTTATGCCGGAGTATGCGTAATCAGGGCAGGGATGACGGTGAATCTTGGTTAAGCCATCAGAGACTAGGCTATAATTATCGCATGAGTGAATTAAGTGCAGCGTTAGGCGTAGTCCAGATGGAGAGGATTGACGAGATCCTTAAAAAACGCCAGAAGATAGCAGAAGTTTATAATAAGAATTTAGAGCGTGTAAAAGGAATAAAAATACCGTATGTAGGCGATGATATCAAGATGAGCTGGTTTGTTTATGTTATCAGGCTTTCTTCGGATAGATTCCCCGCTGGTTCCAGAGACCGGGTTATGCAGAATTTAAAGGATAAGGGTATCAGCTGTAATAGGTATTTTCCTCCAATCCACTTAGCACCCTTTTATGTTAATAAGTTTGGTTATAAAAGAGGCGATTATCCAATAACAGAAAATGTTTCAGAGGTGACTATAGCTTTGCCTTTTTATAATAATCTTACAGAAACTCAGGTCTGCTATATTTGCGAAAGTTTGAAGAAAATAATCGCTAGCCTGTAATTCTCAATCAGGAGAATTATTTTATATATTTTACCGAGATTTTTTAGGATGGTTTTTTGTTTTATTTTAAATTATATTTTCTAAAATGTCGGGATATTGAGGCTATGACTAAAAAAATGGGAAAGTAGATGAATAACCAGGATGCTTTTGCAAGAGCTTTTAATATTCTAAGCGATTTTGAAGATAAAGCCCAGCCGTATAACCTGTCATATAAAGGTTTCCCCGTATGGCTAGGAATCCGTGAATACATATATATGAATCTAGTTGAGAATCTGGATTCGAAGGTGTTGTTTGGCGTGGGGAATGTTTTTCTAAACCGCCGCAAAGCTTTCGCCTATATCGATCTTGCCTTTAGAAAAGCAAAACTTATCAATAAGAGCCTGATTTTAAATCCTAAGAAATTGGAAAGAAAATGCCTTATTTTTGGCGACCTGGTTTACAGAAGGGCGAAAATTTCCGGCAAGAGCGTGGACATATTTATAGACCCGATAAAGATGTTAGATGTTGATGATAGTATATGTGGTATCGAGACTATATCTTTGGGCAGTTCGATTGATTACAAGGAGATGTTTCCTACCTTAAAGGCATACGATCTTTTTCTTACTCAAGGGCTTGCTTTTGCATGCGAAAAATTATCAACTAGAATTTTAAGGATTAATCCAGCCGCAGCAAACTTCGATATAGATCTTATTAACGAGAATCTAGACAGTATCAAATTAAATAAGGATATATTCTTAAGGGTCTTAAATAATTTTATATTTTGTTTTGATTTTATTACGAGATACTGGGAATATATTTTTGAGAAGACAAAACCTAGCCTTGTGTCCGGAAGTGACTGGTGCTCACGCGCAAATATATTGAAATTCTTTGTAGCAAAGAAAATGGGGATACCTACTGTTGAAATTATGCACGGGGTTATAAATAAATATCATAGAGGGTATATATATAAAAAATTACCTTTAGACCGAGACCTAGAAGCATTCCATCCGGATTACTTGGTAGTTTTTGGCAGATTTTTTAAGGATTTATTAGTTAGGGAGGGGACTCTCTGGAACGAAGATAAAATATTAGATTTAGGTTATCCTTGGCTTGATTATTATTTGAATAGCGTTATGGTGGATAAAAATAAGTTGAAGTCTGACTTAGGCATAAGCGATAATTCCAAGATATTGGTTATTACTTCCCAAGCTACTGTTTCCAGCGCCCTTAAAAAAATGCTAGCAGATCTTACAATCCCTGATAATTGGGTTGTAGTAGTCAAATTGCATCCATTAGAAGCTGCTATGGCAAAAGAAACATACCATGAGTTTCGGGATATACCGCGAATAAAATTTGTCTGCGATAAAGATATCTCCTTTTACGAGTTATTAAAGATCTCTAATGCGCATGCCGGATTTTACTCTATGGCATTATGGGAGGCGGCGGCGTTTAATATCCCTAATTATATTATTGATTATTCTACAAAGGAACTAGTCGCGGATGTAGCGAGGCTGGGTTTAGCAAAGATCAGCCATCTCGGAGATATATTTGACGATGATTATTCACCTGATAAGAAGTCTCTGGATTATGTTTTTTCCAATTTAAACGGTAATGCCGGTAAAAGTTATGTCGATTTCTTCAAAAAAATACGGAAATAATACGGAAATAAACAGAATCGATATTTTGGTCTAAAAAAATAACAGATAGTATGAAAAAGAATATAATCGCGACTTTTTTAAGTGAATTTCTTGTATTGGCGGCAGCCATATTAGTTTATAAATTTGCTGCTGTGAAATTTAACATGGACGGCTTCTCAGAATATGCCTTGAGCAGGAGAGTGGTGTCGTTGTTGCTGCCTATTTTTATTCTTGGCCTGGGAGTGGGTATTACTAGGTTTATCGCTTATAATTCCGTTGAAGATGATAACCAGCAGGGGAGTTATTTCGTAAGCGGCTTAATTATACTCGGATTTGTTGCAGCTATATTTTTTTTAATATTGGTTGTGTTACGAAATCAGTTTAGTTCTTTGTTGTTTGGAAGTTATACATACAGTTATTTGATATTTCCCGTATCTACTATGTTGTTTGGTTTTATATTGCATAGTGCCTGCTATAGTTATTTCAGAGGCAGGCTTGAAATGTTTAAAGCAAATACCTTGCAGGTTATAAACATGGCTTTTGTCCCGTTGCTGGCTTTTAGTTTTGCTGCTACTGTAGCCGATTTATTAAAGATTACAGGGATATTTTCCATCGTAGTATCTTTTTATTTCCTAGTTTTTTTTATATTAAGGAGCTTAAAATTTTCTTGGATAAATGTGTGGCAGCATGCAAAGGAATTATTGGGCTATGGTATTCAAAGAGTCCCCGGAGATTTGGGTGTGGCAGCTTTTTTGGCATTACCGGCAGTATTTACTACCCATATATCTGGTATCGAAGACGCGGGTTTTATGGCTTTTGCAATTTCAATTGTGAGTATGGTGGCGGCTATGTTTAACCCTATAGGGTTGATTATCCTGCCGCAAGCAAGCCAGCTTATTGCTCGTGGAGATTATAAAAAATTGAAGAAATATGTCTCCAACATGTTGAAAATAGCTTTTTTGTTAACTTTTGCCGGTATTGCAATATTTGAAACTTTTGCAGATAAAATCTTGTATCTTTACCTAGGGAATACTTCTGAGAAGCTAATTTTAGTTACGAGAATAATATTTCTTGGGAGTTTGCCGTACGTTATATATGTTTCTATGCGTAATATTATCGAGGCGTATTATATTAAGGCGGTTAATTCATGGAATATTATTATTTCTCTGTCAGTCTTTATTGTTATTTCATGGGTTATGGCGTTTGGCCGAGGCGCCTATCCAGTAGCTTTGGTTTTTGTGATAGCAATGTACATTTTGGGCGCTTTGACCGTATGGGAGATACGAAAAATATTTAAGTCTGAACCAGTTATCAGGAATTATGGCGGATTTCAAAATGCAGAATCTTTATAAAAGTATTTTAATCAAAATAAGGGGAAAATTTAATTTCAATTTTTTTGCTGTTATTTTCTACAAAGTAAGCTTGGATTTGTTTATATATTTTGCGTTTCTTGCGTTATTCCGTTTCCCGGTCGCTACTTCTCTGGACGTTACTTACATCAAAGTAATCGAGTCATATCTTCTCCTTTCAGTTGTTTATTTTGCTGCCCCCAGTATAGAAAGAACCGCATCCCAGGCTATGGTTTGGATGTTACTATTGTTTTCTTATGTCCCAATGTTGGCTGTATTTGCCTGTTGTGATAAACCAAGAGCGTATATATATGCAATAACGGGTTTTTGGCTAACCGTATTTTTCTTCTTGCGCAAGGCTTCCGGCTCGTTCCCAGAACCATTAAGGCAGTTAAAAACTAGGCTTGCCTATTATATATTGTTTGTTTTGCTGTATGGGGCTACTTTTTTTCTTATTTACAAATTCTTCGGTTTATCCCTGAACCTGGATTTTAATAAGGCTTATGAAATCAGGTTTAAGTTTGTTGCTTTAGAAAAACCTTTGCTAAATTATCTTTTCCCATGGATGGCTTATATTATAAACCCTATTTTTCTTGCGACTTTCCTTAAGTTTAGAAAATGGCCGTTTTTAATTCTTACGGTTATATTGCAGTTATTGATTTTTTCCGTTACGGGGCAGAGGATTTTTCTCTTTCCTTTTCTTCTTGTTCCTTTTTTATTTTTTACCGCAGAACGTAAATATTTCCTTGCGATAGTTGCAACAGTGTTTTCTTCACTTACTATAGCAGGCGCGGGTCTCTATTTTCTAAAAGGCAATCCGTGGGTCGCATCGTTATTTACAGCTAGAACCTTGCTTACTCCAGCTATGATTTCTTTTAGCTATTATGACTTTTTCTCTAAACATGGTTTTATTTTTCTTTCTTCGCTTAAATTTTTTAGGTCATTTTTAACTTATCCATATGATTTGAGCCCGCCCAATCTAATAGGCAAGCTTTATTACCGCAATCCCTTGGCGCACGCAAATACCGGCATAGTAGGCGATGCCTACATGAATATGGGAGTGTTAGGCTTGTTCATATGGGGAATTATTTTAGTTGTATTTTTAAAACTCATGGATTTTGTTTCTCAGGGAAAGGATATCAGGATAGTTGCGGCGGCAGTCGTTATGCCGGCGTTGGTGCTTACCAACGGTGCTTTATTCACCAGTTTCCTGAGCCACGGCTTGATGCTTGTGCCTTTATTTTTGTATCTGATACCGCGAAAGGACCTATAAACTTATAGCTATGGTTGTTGTTGTCGATTATGGAGCAGGGAATCTGGGTTCGATTTTAAACATGCTTAAGAAAATAGGTGTTGATGCCTGTATTTCTTCTAATGATCTTGATATCAAAAGAGCTGAGAAAATAATTCTACCCGGCGTCGGTGCTTTTGATAATGCAATGGAGAATTTAGTTAAGCTCGGATTAGTGGATGTTTTAAATGATAAGGTTATAAGGAAAAAAACTCCCATATTGGGGATATGTTTGGGCATGCAGTTATTTAGTAAGAAAAGTTCAGAAGGGTATCTTCCCGGTTTAGGGTGGATTGAGGCTGAGACAGTAAAGTTCGGTTTTGGTGATAAAAAAGATTTCAAAATACCTCATATGGGGTGGAATAGAATCAATATGATACAGGAAAATCCTTTATTGCAGGGTATGTTTCCTGAGGCGAGGTTTTACTTTGTGCACTCTTATCACCTTATGTGTGCAAATCAAAGCGATATTCTGGCTACTACATTGCATGGTTATAATTTCGTATCTGCTATCGCAAGAGACAATATCGCCGGTGTCCAGTTCCATCCGGAGAAAAGCCATAAATTTGGCATAAAACTCTTGGAAAATTTTGCAAAATTGTTCTGATATGCTAAAGATAAGATTAATACCATGTTTATTGTTGGAAGGGCGCGGCCTCGTAAAAACCGTAAGGTTTAAAAGGCCTAAATATGTTGGAGATCCGATAAACGCGGTTAAAATTTTTACTGAAAAAGAAGCAGATGAGTTAATCTTTCTTGATATTGCAGCCACTGTCCAAGGCAAAAGGCCTAATTTTGAATTTATTAGAAAAATAGCAAGCGAATGTTTTATGCCCTTTAGTTATGGAGGAGGAATAAGAAGCATTGCCGATATCAAAGCTTTATTTGATGCGGGCGTGGATAAAGTTATAATGAATACTTACGCTATAGAAAATCCTAATTTTATAAGTGAGGCTGCTAGTATTTATGGTAGCCAAAGCATAGTAGTTGCTATCGATGTGAAGAAGGATATGTTTGGAAAATATAAGGTATTTACCCGGGATGGACGCAAGAAAACTAACCTTGACCCTATGGAGCATGCCGTTAATATGGAGAAGATGGGCGCGGGAGAATTATTTCTTAATTCTATAGACAGGGATGGTACTATGCAAGGGTATGATCCCATTTTGATAAAGAAAGTATCTCATGCTGTTAATATTCCAGTGGTTGCTTGCGGTGGGGCGGGCAAGATAGAGGATTTTGCCGAGGCGGTTGCTAGCGGAGCATCTGCTGTTTCGGCGGGGAGTTTTTTTGTTTTTCACGGTAAACGAAAAGCCGTCTTAATAACATATCCTCTGCTTGAGGAATTAGAAAGAATTTTAAATTAAAGGAGTATGATGGGTACAACGAGAGAATACCAAATTTGTACAAGGTGCATAATGGATACAACTGACCCGGATATTAATTTTGATAATGATGGTATATGTAACCATTGTAGAAAATATGATAAGCGAGAAAAAAATGAGCTTTACAAAGGATCTTCTGGACAGAAAAAACTTAGTATTCTGGTAGATGAGATTAAAAAGCAAGGCAAAGGTAAGGCTTATGATTGTATTATCGGTTTAAGCGGGGGGATTGATAGTACAATGGTAGCATATACAGTTAAAAAGATGGGCCTGAGGCCCCTGGCAATCCACTTAGATAATGGCTGGGATACGGAATTGTCAGTGAAAAATATAGAGAATATTGTAAAAAAGTTAGATATTGATTTGCATACTTATGTGGTTGATTGGGAGGAATTTAAAGATTTACAGTTATCATTCTTGAAGGCTTCGGTTGCAAATTCCGAAATCCCCACAGACCATGCGATAGTAGCTATTTTGTTCAGAACGGCGGTAAAAGAAGGCGTAAAGTATATTATAAGCGGGGGGAACATAGTTACTGAAGCAATAATGCCGGCAAGCTGGGGCTATGACCCAAAAGACTGGAAACATATTAAAGGGCTACACAAAATATTCGGAAAAATTAAACTGAAGACTTTCCCGCATTTGAACATATTCGATTGGTTCTATTATATATTTGTTAAGGGTGTTACGTTTATCCCGATTTTAAATTATATCGATTACAATAAAGAATCTGTAATAAGGCTTCTTGAGAAGGAATTGGGTTGGAAATATTATGGAGGCAAGCATTATGAATCCATATATACTCGTTTTTTCCAGGCACATATCTTGCCTACAAAATTTAATATCGACAAAAGAAGGGCGCATTTATCAACCCTCGTTTGCTCTGGCCAGCTCACCAGGGCCCAGGCCTTAGAGGAAATGAAACAAGAGCTATATTCACCTGACAAGCTAAAAGATGATGAAGAGTATATAATTAAAAAGTTTGGCCTTAAAGAGGGGGAATTCAAAGAGATAATGGCCAGCCCCATAAAAAGCTATAAGGATTATCCGAACGATCACTTTTTATTTAATAAACTTGATTTTATCGCCAGGTTCGCTAAAAAATTAGCTACCAGAAATTAGACTATGCCCAACAAAGAACGTATAAGTATAAATATATATCCCTCTATTTTTGTTAATGAAAGCCGTATTTTGAATATAACAAAAGCGCTTGCGGATGCGGGGATCTTTGATAAAATTTATATTTTAGCGATTCAGGGCGAGGGGTTGCCTGGCTTGGAATCATTAGATAGCGTGCGCGAGGTTGTCCGTTTACCGGTTGCTTTTACCGGACGCGGGTTATTTTCTAAAATAATGAAGAATTTGGAGTGGTCAATAAAGATACTCCACTTTTCGCATAATAAGAAAATTACCTGCATTAATTGCCATAGTTTGCCTGTGTTGCCAATGTGTGTTTTATTGAAATTATTGAAACACGCGAAATTAGTATATGAACCACATGAATTAGAGACAGAGACGCAAGGTTCGAAAGGAATCAAAAAAAAGGTATTTAAATTAATTGAATCGATATTGATCCGCCATGCCAATGTTGTAATTACAGTGAGCGATTCTATAGCAAGATGGTATGAAAAAAAATATTCGCTAAAAAAAGTCTATAGTATAAAGAATATCCCGCGCATAGATAATTATGCTTTGCGAGGTTCGCGTATATTGAAAGATAAATTTAAGATTAATAACGGAGATACTCTATATATATACCAGGGCGGGTTGTTTGAACACAGGGGTATCCGTATTCTGTTGGATGTTTTCTCCAAAATGCCGCTAGACAGGCATATTGTATTTATGGGATTTGGCCAGCTGGAGCAGTTGATAAAAGAGCACGAGCTAAATTTCTCCAATATACATTTTCAGCCAGCAGTAGAGCCTCGGGATATTCCGGCATATACTTCTAGCGCTGATGTGGGCATAGCGCTAATTGAAAATATTTGTTTAAATCATTATTATGCCCTGCCAAACAAGATATTCGAATATTTGTTGAGCGGTTTACCTATAATAGTAAGCGATTTCCCGGATATGGGGAAATTCATTGATAAATATGATTGTGGGTGGAAGATCCCCGTTAGCGAGAAAGTATTAACGGAATTGCTAATGAGTATTTCTAAAGATGATATCGCCCACAAGGGGAGTAAGGTTTTAATCTGTCGGGATAAACTCGGAAGTGAGTTAGAAACAGAAGCATTATTGGAAATATACCAAAGCGCAGTTGGTTTGGGTTAGAGTGGTTCTCGAAGGTAGCCCCAGCTAGCAGTTTCGAATAGTGCTTGTCAAAGGGGGAGAGAGGGAAATGAATATTTGGCTTATTCAGACAGGGGAGCCATTACCGCTGAATGATAAGGTTAAGAAAATGCGCACAGCTTTCTTGGCGGATAAGCTTATTGAAAGAGGCCATAGCGTAGTGTGGTGGGCCAGCGCTTTTGATCATCCAACCAGGAGATGGCTTGTTAAACAAGACCACGAGTTTAATATAAAAGATGGGTTCAAGATATATGCTCTAAAAGGGCTTGGCTATAAGAAGAGTGTCTCCCTTTTTCGTTTTATCGGCAATAGAATTATTGCGCGTAAATTCAAAAGATTAGCACCTAAGATATCCAAGCCTGATGTTATAGTTGCTTCTATTCCTGCTCACGACTTAGCTTACGAAGCCGTTATGTTTGCTAAAAATAACAATATCCCTGTTTTGGTGGACATAAGAGACGAGTGGCCGGATATATTTCTCACTGTTGTTCCTGGAAGCTTGCGTAAATTCATCAAGTTTTTATTCTCGAGAGATTTTTACATGATCGAGAAAGCCTTGCGATTGTCAGATGGGATACTCGCGATGATGGATTCACTTCTTAGCTGGGGCCTAGATTATGCAAAGCGTAAGCAGACCTGGAAAGACAAAATCTTTTATTTGGGGGCTAAAAAAAGTTTCAAGGTAAATGATGAGTCTGAGAAACTTCAGAAAATGCTAGAAGTTTTGAAAGGTAAATTTGTTGTTACTTTTATTGGCACCTTTGTTCAAAATAATAATCCTTCTATCCTAGTGGATTGTGCTAAAAATTTAAGCCATAGCAATATCTATTTTGTCTTAGCCGGAGACGGGGAGTTGTTTAATAAAATAAAAATAAGGGCTTCTGGATTGCACAATATTATTTTCCCAGGGTGGCTAGATTCTGATGAGATTGTTGGGCTATTGAAACATTCTCATGCCGGGGTTTGCCCTACATTGCTCGATAGGAAGGCTTTTCCCAATAAAGTATTTTCTTACCTTTCTGCTGGGCTGCCGGTTCTATCAGCTTTTTGCGGAGATTTAAAAGATTTTATAGAAAAGCAGCATATAGGATTTTATTATCCCCCTAAAGATTCGCATGTATTGGCCGAACGCATAAGCTTTTTGAATAATAACCCTGCTTTTTACAAAGAAATGTCATCTAATGCTCAAAGAGTTTTTGACCAGATGTTCGATGCCGACAAAGTATACGGAGAGTATGCTTTGCATATAGAAAAGGTTTGGGCTCAAACAAGATCTTCTTGATTTAACGTATATAAAAGGAGCAAAAAATGCATATTGCTTTTCAGCTTAAGAAGTTATTAAAAAAAATAGTTGGGTTCCTACAACATTTTCTGCCTCGTTCTATTTTTGAGAAAATGTATGCGTTTATGTTCCCCATTTACAAGTTTATACTTAGGAAAATCTATAGTTTAAAAGCCTTAAAATATTATTTTTCCGGTGATAAAGATGGCGTAATTATGGTAAGGAGAATTTATAAGATTATGCCCTATACGCTTGTTGGAGCAGGAGGGCTTGAGGCTACTTATAAATTGGCAAAGATGATGAATGATCATAGCATAGAAGGTAATTTTGTTGAACTTGGGGTGGCAAGAGGCGGTTGCGCTGCTTTAATGGCAACCATAGCTTTTGAAAATAACAATTCTAGCCGGAAACTATGGCTTTTTGATTCTTTCGCTGGTTTGCCATCTCCTACGGATGAGGATTTTTCTGGTGATCAGACAGGAGATCATGTAAGGCCGCTCGTGAAGGGTTCTTGTCTGGGCATGATTGAAGAAGTAAAAAAGCTTATGTTTGAGAAGTTCTCTTTCCCCAAGGAGGGGATTTTTTTTATTAAGGGTTGGTTTAGTGATACGCTTCCTATAAAAGGAAAGGATATAGGCAAGATCGCCGTGCTACGCATTGATGCAGATTGGTATGAGTCAACAAAATGTTGTTTAGAATATCTATATGGACAGGTTGTATCAAGAGGCGCCGTTATTATCGATGATTATCAAAGTTGTTTCGGATGCAAAAAAGCAGTAGATGAGTTTTTGAATACTCGTAATATTAACGTTAAGCTTAACCTTGATGGCAGGGGTGGATGTTATTTTATAAAGCCGTAAAATACTAGAGGTGGCAATGGAAGAAAGAAAAATACGAGAACGGGAGTTTTCTAATCACAGGCATCCGGATGACAGGGTCCGTGATGATAATAAGAAATATTATTCTGTTACAAGAAAGAGCACGGATTTTGTTAATAAGTGGATGCAGGCGAATTGCCCGGGTAAGAAAGTGCTCGATTATTGTTGTGGATTCGGGGAGACCTCTTTTAAGGCTGCGCAGTATGGGTCTGGTGAGGTTGTGGGTGTGGATATTTCGGATAACGCGATAGAATATTGCCGGAATCAAGCCAAGAAAAATGGCCTCGAAAAAAATGTTTCTTTCCATGTTATGGATGCTGAAAACCTGAAATTTGATGATAAAACATTTGATGTTATCTTTTGTATGGGGGTTTTACACCACCTAGATTTAAATAATGCTTATGGAGAACTTGTCCGTGTTTTACGCCCAGGTGGGAAAATCTTGTGCCTGGAAGCCCTTATGCACAACCCTTTTATTCAACTTTATCGCAAGTTAACACCAAAATTGCGTACTGCCTGGGAAGTCGAGCACATTCTAACTGTAGATAAGATTAAGCAGGCAGAGAAATATTTTGGAAATGTGGAGATATATTTCTTTCATCTTGCTGTATTATTTTCCGTTCCGTTACGCAAGACGGCTTTATTTAATTCAACCTTGTCATTTTTAGAAAAAATCGATGATGCCCTTTTGAAAATTCCGGGTATCCAAAAAAATGCATGGATGGCACTTTTTATATTAGAGGAACCAAAAGATAAATGACAGTTTTCATGAAAAGACTTTTCGATATTATTTTTTCTGTAGTCGCTTTAGTTTTTTTGGCGCCTTTGTTTATTCTGATTGCAATATTGATTAAAATTGGTTCTCCGGGGGGAGTATTCTATAGAGGTATAAGAGTAGGCAGGAATGGTAAACTTTTCCGGATATTTAAATTCAGGACAATGGTGGTTGACGCTGAGCAAAAGGGAGGGTATTCTACTTCTTACAATGACCATCGTTTGACATCTATAGGAAGTTTTCTGCGGCGCTACAAAATAGATGAATTGCCGCAATTTATAAATGTTTTTTTAGGCCAGATGAGTATCGTTGGCCCACGCCCACAGGTAAAGTTTTATACCGATAAATACGGCCCGAAAGAACTACCGATTTTATCGGTTAAGCCGGGCATCACGGATTTTGCTTCGCTTAAATTTTATAATTTGGCTCAGACTCTCGGTGAGGGTAAAGATGTAGACGATAAATATTCCCTTGAAGTAGAGCCAATAAAGAATGAGCTGAGGCTTGAGTATGTCCGTAAGCAAGGTTTCAAGACAGACATGACTATTATAACAAAAACAGTCGCAAGGATACTTACGGAAATAGCTATAGCATTCCGTGATGGCATCAAGCGTGAAAGTGCCAAATGGAATATCAAAAAATAAGTAACACAAATCTGATATTTTCGAAAATCATATTGGGATGTGAACCTCTCGGTGGCATAGATTGGGGTTCTGTTGATATCAAAAAAGTAAGGGCAGGCGTCAAGTCTGCCTTAGGGCTAGGCGTTAATACCTTTGATGTGGCTGATGTCTATGGGTTGGGAAGGGCTGAGAAGGAACTTTCTCTGGCCCTGGGCAAAGCAATAAAAAAAGTTAATATTATTACCAAATTTGGTGTATCATGGGTTAAGCTAGGAAAAAATAAACGCGCGGAAACTTTTATTGATAATAGCCCTGAGCATTTAAGAAATTCAGTTGAACAAAGTTTAAGAAGGCTGAAAATTGATTCCATTGCTCTTTATCTGGTTCATTGGCCGGATTATAAAACTCCTATAACCGAAGTCATAGAAGAATTAGAAAAGCTTAAGAAGGTAGGCAAAATTAAGTATTTTGGTGTTTCGAACTTTTCTTTGTCTTTGTTAAAGGAAGCTTTTGTTTCTGGGCGGATATCCGCGATAGAAAATCAGTATAGCCTTATTTGCCGCCAAGCGGAAAGCGATATTTTGCCATTTGCGGTTAAGAATAAAATAGGCGTTTTGGTTTACGGCGCCCTTGCCCAGGGTTTGCTTTCAGGAAAGTATAGTAAACAATATAAATTTGGGCCAGACGATAGGCGCTGTCGCCTAAAACATTTTTCACAGGGAAAACTTAAGTACTATTCTGGCTGTATGGATAGGCTTAATGGTCTTAAGGCGAAATATGGTAAAACATCTTCACAGTTGGCGATAAGATGGGTTTTGGACAGTCGTTTTGTAGACTGTGTTATTGTGGGTGCTAAAAATCGTGAACAGATAGAATCTAATATTGGATCGTTGGGGTGGTCTTTAGAAAAAGCCGACCGCCTATTTATGTCGCAGCTGTTTTTAGATAACCGTAGCCGTTGAACCAGGTATCCCTAGCGGTATCGCGATTGAGAGAGCATAAAAGCAATGGAAATAAATAAGTGCGAAAAAATAGCTAAGAAAGTCAGGCGCAGCATACTGGATTTGGTTTATAAAACTAAAAGTCCTCATATTGGTTCGGCATTTTCATGTGTTGAGATTTTAATAGCCTTATATTATGAGATTCTCAACATAAACCCACAAGCGCCGGATGCTGCTGAGCGAGATAGGTTTATTATGAGCAAGGGGCATGCTTGTTCTGCGCTTTATGCAGTTTTGGAAGAGAAGGGTTTCTTAAGCAAAAAAGATCTGGCGGGGTTTGCAGTTGACCAGGGCTTATTGGAGCAACACCCAAGTATAGATATTAAAAAAGGGATAGAAGCCACTACTGGCTCTTTGGGGCATGGGCTTTCAATAGGAGCAGGAATGGCATTCGCCGCTAAAAAAGATAAAAAACAAAAAAAGATATTTGTCTTATTAAGTGATGGCGAGCTAGACGAAGGTTCTGTGTGGGAAGCTGTAATGTTCGCCTCTCATCATCAGCTTGATAACCTCGTAGTTGTTGTCGATTATAATAAAATGCAGGCGTTGGGTTTTACTAACGAAATTATTAATTTAGAACCGCTTTTGGATAAATGGAAAGCTTTTGGCTGGGATGCGCGAGAAGTTGATGGGCATAATTTCGAAGAACTGGTTACTTCCCTGAAGATGCCTTCATCTGGCTCCGGCAGGTCCAGCGTAATTATTGCCCATACCATTAAAGGTAAGGGCGTTTCTTTTATGGAAAACAATCTTCTTTGGCATTATCGTTCACCGGATGATGCCGAATATAAAAAAGCACTGGAGGAATTGTCCTGATGCGCCAAGCATTCTTTTCATTTTTACAACAGAATGCCATTAAGGACCGGGATATTTGTTTGCTGACGGCCAATTTGGGGTTTAAGCTGTTCGATGATCTTAGGTCTAGATTACCGGATCAGTTTATTGATGTTGGGGTTGCCGAACAGAATATGATAGGCTTGGCATCAGGCCTGGCGCTTTCTGGTAAAAAACCGTATTGCTATTCAATTATTCCATTTTTGCTTATGCGCGCCTATGAGCAGATAAGAATAGATATCGCGCGGCAAAGTTTAAATGTTAAACTAATTGGGGTAGGTGGAGGGTTTACCTATGGATTAGAAGGCTTTACGCATCATGCTCTTGAAGATTTAGCCATTATGCGTGTTATGCCTGGTATGCATGTAGTTGTTCCGGCAGATAAAAAAGAAGCGGAACAATTAGTATCTCTCATGTATAATTATGATCATCCTGTATATATACGCCTTGATAGAAATCAGGAGCCGGCAGTTCATACTTCAGCTCCTGACTTTAGAATTGGTAAGGGTCTAGTTTTAAGCTATGGTAAGGATGTGGCAATTTTTGCTATCGGCAGCATGGTTTATCAAGCCAAATTGGCCCAGGGAGAATTAGAGAAACAAGGTATTTCGGTTAGCCTGATCAATATGCATACGCTTAAGCCGTTGGATACCGAACTTATTAAGGATTGTGCTGTTTCGCATAGGATGGTGCTTACTGTTGAGGAACACAGCATTATTGGCGGGTTGGGGTCTGCAGTGGCGGAAGTTTTGGCCGAAAGTAATGCACAGTGCTTATTTAAACGTATAGGTGTCCCGGAAGAGCTATCCCCAGTGATGGGACAAGTTAAGTTCCTGAGGGAGTATTACGGATTGAGCGCCCAGAACATCGTTAAGATCGTTTCGTCTAACTTTATGGCGTAATTTTATATGAATATTTACTATTTTTTTAATAAATACCGCAGGATATTGAGCACAATTACCCATCTGCTTATTATTATTTTTTCCTACGTTTTTTCTTTTTTTCTGCGTTTTGAGTTTACTCTGCCAAATCAGTATATCGCAATAATATTAAAGACACTGCCGTTGTTATTAATAATTAAAATCGTTGTGTTTTATTATTTTGGTTTATTTTCTGGTATATGGCGTTATGTGAGTATGAACGATTTATGGCGCATTCTTAAGGCCAGCACTATATCCACTATAATATTTATTATTGCAGTAATATTCATTCATGGAACAACAGGGTACCCACGTTCAGTTTTTATATTAGATTGGGTTTTGTGTAATGTATTGGTAGGCGGAGTCAGATTTTCAAGCCGCATGTTAAAAGAGTCTTATAATGCTTTTTCCGGAGTGAGGCAGAAGAATGTCATAATTGTCGGAGCAGGGGATGCCGGAGTAATGATCCTGAAAGAATATCGTAGCAATCCTTCTGTCGGAGCGAATGTAGTGGCTTTTGTTGATGATAATCCTGCCAAGAATAATTTATATCTGCAAGGCGTTAAGGTTTTAGGGAATAGGAAAGATATCCCGGAAATAGTAAAAAATTGCCAGGTAGAGGAAATAGTTATAGCCATGCCTTCTGCCAGTGGTGAGATTGTGCGTCAGATTATCGCCCACTGTCAGATCCCGGGCATAAAAATTAAGATTGTTCCCGGATTGCATAAGATTATTAACGGAGAATTAGAAGTTAAGCCCAGAGAAGTACGCCCGGAGGATCTCTTGGGAAGAGAGACGGTTAAGATATGCGAGGATGAGGTAAGTGAGTATATAAAAAATAAGGCTGTATTGATAACCGGGGCCGCCGGATCTATCGGCTCTGAATTAGTCCGTCAGGTGGCAAGCTTCGGCCCAAAAAATATCATAATCCTTGATCATAACGAAAACGATGTCTATTTCCTGCAGATGGAGCTTAAAGTAAAATATCCGGAATTAAATTTTCAGATAGTTATCGGCGATATTTGTAATATCTCTTTATTAAAGCACGTCTTTTCTTCTTGCAGGCCGCAGGTTGTATTCCATTCCGCTGCTTATAAGCATGTTCCGCTTATGGAGGATAATCCGTTTGCCGCTATAAAGAATAATATTTTCGGCAGCCGTAATCTTATCTATGCTTCACATCACTATGGGGTAGAGCGATTTGTTTTGATTTCTACTGACAAGGCAGTTAACCCCATAAGTATCATGGGCATGACCAAGAGGATTGCCGAGATGATTCTGCAGTCTAAGGCCAAAAGCAGTCCGACGCGTTTTATGGCAGTGCGTTTTGGTAATGTTATCGGTTCTTCCGGAAGCGTGGTCCCGCTTTTTAAAAGGCAGATAGAAGAGGGCGGGCCGATAACAGTAACGCATC
>CAYXSY010000020.1:0-37713 GCA_964467905.1 uncultured Planctomycetales bacterium
ACCCGTTTTGCCATGGAAAACGCGGTCCTCTCGCTTCTGAAGAAAATTAATTTCCGCGGGCCAAAGCCCGCGGCCTCTTTAAATGAAATGCTTGAGCGGCCAAGCTCCATCCGTGCCATAAATGGCGCAGTTTCTGGCCGTGAAAGTATAAAAACCCATAAATTCAATATTCATATACTTGTTGACGGCGATATCGGGCTTC
The DNA here is from genome assembly GCA_964467905.1 of uncultured Planctomycetales bacterium. GTDB lineage: Bacteria > Omnitrophota > Gorgyraeia > Gygaellales > Profunditerraquicolaceae > CAYXSY01. Next base: position 203 of record CAYXSY010000020.1, read on the forward strand.
AGGTTGGCGTCCCTTTTACAAATATCATAAAAGGCGATTCCAGGTCTAAGAGTATAGCCTGCGCTTCTATCGTGGCTAAGGTCACGCGCGACCGTATTATGCATTTGTATGACAGGATATATCCGCAGTATGGATTTTGCAGGCATAAAGGTTATCCTACGGCTGACCATAAGGCCGCAATCAGGAAATTCGGGCCTTCATTGATACACAGGATGAGTTTTGAGCCTTGCTGTATCGGCAAGAGCATTTGATTATGGACAACTTAAAGATAGGAGATCGGGGAGAAGATTTAGCCGCCTCTTTTCTAAAAGGCCAAGGCTACAGGATAATTGATAGGAATTATAAAACCCGCATGGGTGAGATAGATTTAGTTGCACGCGATAAGGATACAGTCTGTTTTATAGAAGTAAAAACCAGAAGCAGCATTGTTTTTTCTCTACCGCAGGAATCTGTTACCATTTATAAACAGAGGCGTATAGCAAAAGCAGCGCTTATGTATTTAAAGCAAAATAATCTTTTGGAGGAAAAAGCGCGCTTTGATGTAGTTTCGGTGGTTTGCGCTAATCAGGACGCAGCCGCCAGCATAGAGCTGATAAAAAACGCCTTTGAATTAAGCGATATATAAGATATGAAATCCGACATCGACATATCAAGAAGCAGTTTGCCGCAGCCAATCAGCAGAATCGCTTCAAAATTAGGAATAGATAAGAAATATCTTTTTTGCTACGGTAATTATATCGCCAAGGTCAGCCTGGGTATATTAAACAAAATAAACAACAGGCCAAAAGGTAAATATATTTTGGTTACCGCCATAACGCCTACAGCTTTAGGCGAAGGCAAGACCGTTACTACTATAGGCCTTTCTATGGCCTTAAATAAATTAAAGAAAAAAACTGCCTGTTGTATACGTCAGCCGTCACTGGGGCCGGTCTTCGGCATTAAGGGTAGCGCAGGCGGAGGCGGATATTCACAGGTTTTGCCGCGCGATGACTTTGATTTGCATTTTACAGGAGATGCGCATGCCGTGGGCTTAGCGCATAATATATGCGCTGCTTTTCTGGATAACTCTATTTTTAGAGGCAATAAATTTAATATAGATTTAAATAAAATATATTGGAAGAGAGCAGTGGACATAGGCGACAGGTCATTGAGGCATGTGCGTATAGGGTTGGGTTCTATAAAAGACGGCATAAGGCGCAAAAGCGGTTTTGAGATTACTGCGTCATCCGAGATTATGGCTATTTTAGCCCTGGCAAGAGATTTTAATGATCTGAAAAAACGCCTTAGCAATATTGTGGTTGCCCAGGACAAGGCTGGTAATTGTGTCAGCGCATCAGATCTTAAGGTTTCCGGCTTGATGAGTGTACTTCTTAAAGACGCGGTAAAGCCGAATCTCATCCAGACAATAGAAAATACTCCTTGTTTTGTTCATACCGGGCCTTTTGCCAATATCGCCCACGGCAATAGTTCGATTATTCAGGACAAAATTGCCTTGTCCTTGTGCGATTATGTAGTTACCGAAGCCGGATTTGGCGCTGACTGCGGGGCGGAGAAGTTTTTTGATATTAAATGCCGCGCCAGCGGGCTTACTCCTGATGCGGTAGTGTTGGTTTGTTCTGTGCGTGCCTTAAAAGCCCATGGGGAAAGCTGTGGTATGGAAAGAAATAACATCTTTGCTTTGGAAAAAGGTTTGAGCAATCTTAAGAAACAAATAGAGAATATTAAATCGTTCGGCGTTCCGGTTGTAGTAGCGATCAATAGGTTTGAAACCGATAAGCAGGAGGAGATAGATATCATCAGGCGCGATGCCCTGATATTCGGAGCAGATGATTGTCAGATAAGCGAAGTTTGGGCAAAAGGCTCTAGCGGAGGATTGGATCTTGCCAGGAGTGTTGTGAAGTTAAGCCGCTTAAAAAACAAATTCCGCTATCTTTATCCGCTTGATGCTCCGGTAAAAGACAAGATAAAAGCAATTGCCACTAGGATATACGGTGCAAAAGATGTCTCGTATTCTAAAACTGCAAAATTGAAGTTACGCGGATTATCTAAGGCGCCTTGGAACAGGCTGCCTGTTTGTATGGCTAAGACGCAGTTTTCGCTTTCGCATAATCCGAAGTTAAAAGGCGCGCCGCAGGGTTTTATTCTGCCGGTACGCGACTTGCGCGTATTTGCCGGTGCCGGATTTATCAGTTGTTTGTGTGGCGATATCCAGACCATGCCCGGACTACCCAGATCTCCCCGCGGAGAGAATATTGATATAGACAGCAGAGGTAACACAATAGGCCTTATATAAACGGAGGATTCATTATGTCCAGCTATAAACATCTCTCGATGAAGAAATATCTTGATGATTTGGCCTCTAGGCTTCCTGCACCCGGAGGGGGTTCGGCAGCAGCGCTTACTGCCGCAATGGGTGCATCATTGATTAGTATGGTAGTCAATTTTACTTTGGGTAAACAAAAATACGAACAGTATCATGATGAGTTAAAGGCTATACTGGAGAAGTCAGAAAAATTAAGGCATGAATTTCTTAATCTGGTTGATCTGGATGTTCAAGCCTATGCCAGCAAGAGCATGCGTGATGCCCTGAATGTGCCTTTGATGGTTTCTCGTCTTTGTTGCGAGAGCTGCCGGTTAGCGCTGCCACTTGTCAAAAAAGGCAATGTTAATTTGATAACTGATGTAGGAATCGCCTTCATATTATTTGAATCTGCTTTTGCAAGCGCCAAGTTTAATGTCGAGATTAATCTCAAGAGTATAGGAGATAAAAATTTAAGTGCTTCTTTTAAAAAAGAATTGACACGTAACGAGAAATTTATTAAAAAGATAAGAGCAAAAACGGAGGAGAAAGTTGGCGCGATTATTAGAGGGTAAACCGGTAGCACTAAAAATACAGGATCAGATTAAGGTTGCTATTGCGTCTCTTCCTAAGCCGCCGATACTATCTAGTATTATGGTCGGGGATAACCCGGGTTCCGAAGCCTACGTTAAATCGCAGAAGAAGACTGCAGAAAGCTTAGGCATAGTTTATCAATTGCATAGGTTGGTCTCGGATACGACAGAGGCACAACTGATTGACTCTATCAAGGCGCTTAACTCCGATAAGGGAGTAAGCGGGATTATTGTGCAAATGCCGCTACCCCCAGGTATTGATTACAAGAAAATAAGCAATTTTATATCGCCTGAGAAAGATGTTGAGGGTATGCATCCGGTTAATATCGGCAGGATTGTTTTCGCTAAATCCGCTATACTGCCTTGTACGGCAGCGGCAGTAATGGAATTATTGAAAGAAACAGGTATAGACCTTTACGGCAAGGAAGTTGTTGTCGTAGGCCATAGCGAGATAGTGGGTAAGCCTTTAGCGTTGCTTTTGCTGGAGAAGTTCGCAACGGTTACGGTCTGTCATATCGGTACAAGTAAAGCAGGAAAGTTAGAAGAGCACGTTAGGCGTGCAGAAATACTAATTGTTGCCGTAGGTAAGGCAGGGCTTATTAAAGGCGAATGGATTAGAGAAGGGGCTGTTGTTATTGATGTCGGGATTAACCGCGTAGGCGATAAAATAGTCGGTGATGTTGAGTTCGAGGGGGCGTCTTCCAAGGCTTCGTGGATTACACCTGTGCCCGGAGGCGTAGGCCCGCTTACGGTAACAATATTGATGCGTAATTTGATAGAGGCATCTAAGCTGCAAAAATGAGAACCATAATTCTTCTGACTATCTCCAATATCTTTATGACTATCGCCTGGTATGGACACCTCAAGTATAAGAGTTCGCCCCTTTGGATAGCGGTATTTGTAAGTTGGGGAATTGCTTTTGTAGAATACTGCTTTCAGGTTCCGGCAAACAGGATAGGGCATTATTATTTTTCTGCCGCGCAATTAAAGACTATACAGGAAGTAATAACCCTGGTTGTTTTTTCTATTTTCTCCGTTGTTTACTTAAAAGAAGGTTTGAAGTGGAATTATGTTGTCGGGTTCCTAATGATTATATTAGCCGTTATATTTATTTTTAAGAAATGAATTTTAAAGAAAAGCTAAATACTGATAAATTCCTGGTTACTTCCGAAATCGGCCCGCCTAAGGGGATAGAAATAAAACAGGCTTTGGAAGATGCGGAATTAATCCGCAATAAAGTCGATGCTATAAATGTTACCGACCTGCAGAGTTCGGTTATGCGTTTAGGGTCTTTGGCGGTTTGTGTTTTTCTCAAAGAAAAAGGTTTTGAGCCGGTTTATCAGCTTACCTGTCGTGACAGGAACCGGCTTGCTTTGCAATCTGATATACTATCCGCAGCCTCTTTAGGTATAGAGAATATATTAGCTTTGACCGGTGATTATCCTAGCTCGGGCGACCATCCGCAGGCAAAACCGGTATTCGACCTGGATTCGGTGCAGCTATTAGATGTTATAAGAAAATTAGAAAACGGCACGGATATGAACGGCAACAAACTTGTTGGTAAGTCTCCTGTTTTCTGTAAAGGCGCAGTTGTTAATCCGGGAGCAGACCCGCTTGCGCCACAGATAGCAAAGATGGAAAAGAAGATTCGCTCCGGGGCCGAGTTTTTTCAGACCCAGGCCGTATATGATATTAAAACATTTGAGAATTTTATAAAGAAAACCGCGGGGTTTAAGACTAAGATCCTGGCGGGGATAGTTTTGCTTAAATCCGCGGGCATGGCCCGGTATATGAACAAGAATGTTCCGGGTGTATGCGTGCCCGATGAGATTATCAAAGAAATGGAAGAGTCCAAAGATAAAGTACGTTCTTGCGTTGAAATTGCCTGTCGCCTTATCAGAGAATTAAAGCCAATGTGTCATGGCATACATATTATGCCCATAGGATGGGATAAGGTAGTCCCTATGGTTATCGAGGAAGCGGGTTTATAATATGCCCAGAGTAGTAATAATAGGTTCATCTGTTTCGGGTGCACAGCTTGCCTTTAATTTAAGGGATAAAGCTGCGGATTCGGATGTTACCTTAATCAGCCAGGAAAATTATCTGCCTTATGATAAAAGAAAACTCCCCCTTTTTTTAAACGGCAGCCTAAAAGAAGAAGAGCTGTATTTATTTTCAGAAAAAGATTTAAATGACAAGGGAATAAATTTTTTGAGAGAAAATAAAGTTATATCTGTTAACCCAAAGAGAAACACCGTCTCTTCTAAAGATAGGCAGGCTTTAGTTTATGATGTATTGGTTATCGCCAGCGGGGTAAGCGCGTTTATCCCGGATATCCCGGGGGCAAAAAAAGATGGGGTATTTGATCTTTGCTCGCTGGATGATTTCAAGAAGCTATCAAAATATTATATCGGCGAACAGGTGTGCGTATTCGGCTCAAATACGGCGGCCGTTAATCTTGCCGAGAGTATAACGCAGAAATATAAGGTGGAGGTTAAACTGATAAATAGCTTACCCTTTGAGGGTAGCGTAGCCAACCCCCAGATAGAAGCCTTAAATTTAGAACCACAGGAGATAATCGGAGAAGGTCAGGTGCAGGCAGTAAAGTTTACCTCGGGTAAAGTAATATCGGCCTGCGCGGTTATTTTTATGGATAAGTTTGAGGGCAACACCGCATTCTTAAAAGACAGCCCGCTTGTGCTTGAAAATAAATTCATCGTTGTTGATGATGAATTCCGCACCAATTTAGAAAACGTTTTTGCCTGCGGGGCAGCATGTATCAGAACGGGAGAGCCGGGGCGCATGAAGACTTGGGATGAGTGCGCGCAAGAATCATTAAAAACTGCAGAGTCAATCATAAAAAATATGAGAGGATGACATGTCTGACGTATTAGTTAGCTTAGGCACAAAAGGCGAGCAGGCGGTATTAAATCTTACCGCAGATTCTTTGGATAAAATTATTCGGGAAAAAGGCGATTCTTTCGCGGTGTCTTTCCCGCAGACTAACTTTTACCTGCCGTTTATTAATGCTTTGCTGAATATAGAGGTTAAAACCTTAGCTGACTGTAAGAAGGCATTATTACAGGCGCGCGAATTAAGCAATAACAAGGCAGCTGCAAGTGGACTGCATATTGATGCTTTAGGCGGGATGTTAAATAAAGGCCTGGCTACTCTTATTTGCGAGGAGATATTGGCTTTGCTTAAGTGTATAAATGGCGAGCATCCACAGCAAGGATACGCCGGATTCTTATCAGATACACTTTTGCGTTCACTCGGACTGCAGCTGGTTGACGGCAGGATTGCCGGTATAGCGGTTATTTTAGGTCCGGCTAAGGATGAAGAAAGCGCTGCTATTTTAGTGCGTGAGTTTCAAGCCAGAAGCATAGTCAGTATTCTTGTCGGCAGCGCAGAAGGCAAGACTTTTAAGCAGCAGCTTGAGTCTAAGAACACGGAGCTTGGCCTTGAGAATTATATTGTTCCGCTGGGAGAAGATTATTTGTCTGCCATATACGCGGTTAACTGGGCCATAAGAGCACCTCTTATTTACGGAGGCCTCAAGAGCGGGCAGTGGAAGGAAGTTTTAAAATATCTTCAGGAGAAAGTTCCAGCTTTCGTCGTGCTTTTAAGCCACGTTGACGAAGTAATAGTAGCCACTGGTTTCGGGACGCTGGCATTGGGTTTTCCTATTATAACGGATTTAGATGTGCCGCAGGTAGGAAAAATTGATACTACTCTTTATGAGGCCCTGGTAACAGAAAAAGATTATAAAAAGTTAGCATCAAAATGTATCGAGACAAGGGGCTTAAAGGTTAAGGTTGCCAATATAGATATTCCCGTTGCTTATGCCGCGGCCTTTGAGGGAGAGCGGGTGAGAAAAGAACAGCTTTATGTTGAATTCGGAGGAAAATCCGGAGCTTCATTTGAATATCTGGCTATGGAGCCCGGCGATTCAGTCGAAGATGGTAATATCCAGATAATCGGCAATGATATAGATAAGCTTGGCAAAGATATGAAATCTATGCCTTTGGCGATTGTCGTTGAGGTCTCGGGCCGCAAAATGCAGAAGGATTTTGAGCCGATATTAGAAAGGCAGATACACCGTTTTATAAACTATGCCATGGGCATCATGCATATAGGGCAAAGAGACATGAACTGGATACGTATATCCAAAGAAGCGTTCGGGAAAGGTTTTTTGCTTAAACATATCGGCGTTATTCTGCACGCTATGTTTCATCAGGAATACAGCGCTATAGTCGATAAGGTGCAGGTTAAGATTTATACAAACGCCGAAGATGTAAATAGAATTTTAAAAGAAGCAAAGAAAGTATTTGATGAAAGAGACGAGCGTATCAGCGGTATGACCGATGAGAGCGTGGATACATTTTATTCTTGTCTATTATGCCAGTCATTCGCCCCGAATCATGTATGCATTATTACTCCCGAGCGCTTAGGGTTATGTGGTGCTTATTCATGGCTTGACGGTAAAGCTTCGTATGAAATAATTCCTACCGGGCCGAACCAGCCGGTTGAAAAAGGAAAATTACTTGATGCGCGGCTGGGGCAGTGGGATAAGATAAATGAGTTTCTTTATAAGAAGTCAAACAAGACGATTGAAAAAGTAAGCATGTATTCGCTGATGGATTCTCCGCAGTCTTCATGCGGCTGTTTTGAATGTATCTTGGCGATTATCCCTGAAGCCAACGGCGTCATGGTTGTCAACCGTGATTATGGCGGCATGACTCCTTGCGGTATGACTTTTACTACTTTGGCCGGTTCTGTCGGGGGAGGCCTGCAGACTCCGGGATTCTTAGGCGTAGGTAAATTATATTTAGCAAGCAAGAAATTCATTTCCGCCGAAGGCGGCCTGAAAAGACTGGTCTGGATGCCTAAGGAACTCAAAGAATTGCTCGGCGATAAATTAAAAAAGCGCGCAGAGGAAATAGGTTGCCCTGACTTGTTGGATAAGATTGCCGATGAAACTTGCGCTACTACATCGGAAGAGTTAGTAGCTTATCTTACAAAAGTAAAACATCCGGCTTTAGAGATGGAGCCGTTGATTTAAATGAGGTCATGACTTATGTTAGCTCATTTCATTCGCTCCATAAGTTATGCTCTCGTTAAACTTTTCTCTTGACCTTTTGTATTTTATAATATATTATATAAAATCAAAGTATATGCCCAACCAATTCCTTCATAATCATAATATTTTCAACAGGTTTCTTCTTATAGTAATAGCCGTTGTGGCTTTTTCTATCCCTTTAGATTCAGCCCAGGCCGCTCCTTATGAATCAGACAGTTCTTTTAAGAAGGAGCAACAGGCTTCATCTAATAAAAAGAAAGAAACTGATGCGCTGAATATGCTGCAGAAGGAAGCCAGGATGTATAGAGAAAAAGGCCTGGAATTGCAGAATGCCGGCGATATCGGTTCTGCGATGAGCCTTTATCAGAAGGCAATTGAATTAGACCCTACATACGCCTTACCTTACAATGATTTGGGTATTATTTTTGAAAGTAAAGGCATGCTTGACCGTGCAGAAGAAAGCTACGTGCGTGCGATAAAGATTGACCCTAAGTTGCTTAGTGCCTACACCAATCTTGCTATGCTCTATGAAAATAAACGCCAGTTGAATAAAGCCCTTCTTTATTGGCGTAAAAGATTTGAACTCGGCGATCCTCTTGACCCTTGGACAAAAAGGGCCGAGCAGCGCGTAAAAGATATACAGGCGATAACCGGTAATTCTCCGTATGACCCGAAAGAAGAGCAGGTTATTGCCATGATGAAAGAAATGCAGGATGCCGAAAAGAAGGACAAGAAAACACTTTCTAAGTATTATTTTAAGAAGGCAAAGGCAACTTACGACAGGGGAGATAAGGTCGGGGCTTTTAAGCAGGCAGTGGATGCAATGCAGTTAGATCCGTCTAATAAGGATATTAGAGAATTTGTTGACAGGGTTCAGAGCACATTGTTGTCACAATAAAGAAACCACATAATTTCCTACCATTTTAATTCCGTGCTTAATTAATGAGTAAAAAGGTAATATATCTTATTGATGCAACTGCTTTTTGTTACCGGGCATTTTATGCTTTAAAAGGGCTGTCTACGACTTATGCTCAGCCCACTAACGCTATCTACGGGTTTGTGAATATGCTCAATAAAATCATGAAAGAGCATAAGCCGCAGTTTTTGGGCGTTTGTTTTGATGTCTCGCGGGATACTTTCAGGAGCCGTAAATTCAGCGCTTACAAAATACAGCGTCCGCCGATGCCGGATGATCTGTCTTCCCAGATACCGTTTATTAAGGACATAATCAAAGCATACGGCTTGACCATTTTGGAGAAGGAAGGTTACGAAGCCGATGATATCATCGCGGCAGTCTCCGGGAGCGCTTTAGACGATGGGTTTGAAGTTTTGATTGTCAGCTCTGATAAGGATATGTTGCAGTTAGTCAAACCGGGCGTAAAAGTACTAAGCCCCCACAAAGACCAAGACATTATTTATGATGAAGATAAGGTTTTCTTGCGCTACGGAGTGAGGCCGTCACAAATCCCGGATGTTATTTCCCTTATGGGGGACAGCGTAGATAATATCCCGGGGGTTCCGGGGATAGGAGAGAAGACCGCCGTAGAGCTTATCAAGCGCGCAGGTTCTGTTGAAAAAATAATAGATAAGCTTGAGCTGATAAAATCCGATAAGATACGTTTGGCTGTCGAGCAGGATATAGAGAAGATAAAATTAAATAAGGAGCTTGCTTATTTAAGCGCGGATGTAAAAATAGATTTTGATATCGAAGAGTTAAAGGTCCGTAAGCAGGATGCGGTTGAATTATTCAAGATATTCCAGAAGCTTGAATTCAAGAAATTTATACAGGGCCTGGATCTGCCCGATGATAAAGAGAGCGGCAGTGTGGATATCAAGGCCATTAAAGATTCGCAAGTTCCCTCTATCCGGGATAATTTGTTTTTATATGGGACCTGCCAAGAGGATGCCGTCTTTTACGCGGATAATTCATTCTTTAAGGTTGAGCATTGGTTAGATAATACAAAATCAATGCTTGCGGATCACAAGTTAAAGAAGATATCGCATGATTTAAAGAAAACGAAGGTCTCTTTTTCCAGGCAGGGCGTGAAGTTGGCCGGGTTTTATTTTGATACTATGCTCGCCGCGCATCTGCTTAACCCGTCAAAGACATATTACAGCCTTTCGGATATCAGCTGGGATTACGACAAACAGAATATGTCTTTAAAGCCGGCGGATAATATCAGTTCTTTGAATTTAATCTGTAGGCTCAAGGGTACACTAGAAAGTGAGCTTTCCGATAAATCACTACTGGATTTATTTAATAATATCGAGATTCCTCTGGCTGAAGTGCTTGCGGATATGGAGATAGAGGGTATCAAGATAGACAGCGAGATGTTAAAAGAACTTTCTCTTGAGCTTAATGAGCGGCTTACTAAGTTAATTGAGGAGATATATGATTGCGCTGGTTCGGAATTTAACATCAATTCGCCGAAGCAGCTAAGGCAAATACTTTTCGATAATCTCAAGCTCCCGGTTGTAAGAAGGAGTAAAACCGGGCCGTCTACCGATGAGGAGGTCTTAAGGGCGCTTTCTGATAAACATCAGCTGCCGGCTTTGTTGTTGGAATATCGGCAATTGACTAAGCTCAAAAATACATACATAGATACTTTCCCTGAGCTAGTAGACAAGAAAACCGGAAGGATTCATACTTCTTTTAACCAGACCGGAACAGAGACAGGCAGGCTTAGTTCCAGTAATCCGAATCTGCAGAATATCCCGGTTAAGACCGATATCGGCAGAAAGATACGCAAAGCAATAATTAGTTTTGATAAGGATAGCATTCTATTATCTGCCGATTATTCTCAGATTGAGCTAAGGATACTGGCGCATCTTTCAAAAGACGAGAATCTTATATCGGCATTTAAAAACAAAGAGGACGTGCATTGTCTTACCGCATCTTTAATCTATGGGCTGGATATTAAAGATGTGACTGATGTTATGCGCGATGCAGCCAAGAGGATAAACTTCGGGATTATATACGGCTTGAGCGCTTATGGTTTATCGAGGGATTTATCGATTCCACTGCAGGAAGCCCAGGCATTTATTGATGCATATTTTAACCGCTATCCTAAGGTGCAGGATTATATAAATAAACAGATACGTAAGGCCCAAGAAGACGGTTTTGTCACTACTTTACTTGGCAGGCGCAGGTATATTCCCGAAATAAAAGATAAAAGCCAGCAGATAAGGCAGTTTGCCGAACGCAAAGCCATAAATACTCCTGTGCAGGGTTCAGCAAGTGACCTGATAAAACTGGCGATGATTAAGATAGATGAAGATATCAAGAGCAAGAAACTTAAATCGCGCATGATACTTCAGATTCATGATGAACTGCTTTTTAATGTTTATAGCGATGAGGCTAAAGATTTTAAAAATCTGGTCTGTCAGAGGATGGAGAATGTTTTGCGGTTGGATGTGCCTGTGTGTGTGGATATTAAGGCGGGCAAGAATTGGTTGGAAATGGAGTCCGTATAATAACAGCGCGAATAACTACCAAGGAGGAGGATAGGATGAAAATAGCAATGTGCGCAAGCGAAGTGGTACCTTTTGCTAAAACAGGCGGATTAGCGGATGTAGCAGGAGCTCTGCCTTTTGCTCTCGAACAGAAGGGTCAGGAAGTTATCATCATTATGCCTAAATACAAATCTATTCAGGACTCCAAGTTTAATCTAAAAAGACTCAAAGCAGGCGTTTCCTATACTACTATCGGTAAAAACATAAAGGTATATTTTATAGAAAACGATAATTATTTTAACCGCGATGCCCTTTACGGAGATAAGACAGGGGATTATTCGGATAACCTGGACCGCTTTTCTTTTTATTGCACACAGTCGTTGGAGCTTCTTAAGGAGATAAAATTCAAGGCAGATATTATTCATTGCCACGATTGGCAGAGTTGCCTGGTGCCGGTGTATCTCAAGACAAAATATTCACAGGATCCGTTTTTTGCCAAGACCAGGACCGTATTGACTATACACAATATAGGTTACCAGGGCCTATTCTCTAAAGATCAGTTTCCAAAGTTAGGTCTGGACTGGAGTTGTTTTACTATGGATACACTGGAATACTACGATAAGATAAATGTCTTAAAGGGAGGCATGGTTTTTGCTGATCTCATTAATACGGTAAGCCCTACTTACAGTCGCGAAATACAGACTAAAGAATTCGGATTCGGTCTTGAAGGCGTGCTTTTAAAACGTAAAAATGATGTCTATGGCATTCTTAATGGCCTGGATTATTCTATATGGAATCCGCAGACAGACAAATTTATTGCTGAAAAATATTCGCTAAAGTATATGGATGGTAAGAAAACTGATAAAAAAGACCTGCAGGAAATATGCAATCTCCCTGCTAAGGCGAATATCCCTCTTTGCGGAATAGTCTCAAGACTTGCCGAACAAAAAGGGTTTGATATTTTGGCAGAGGCGATAGATATTTTATGCAAGATGGAGCTTCAGATTGTTATTCTCGGAACAGGGGACATAAAGTATCATCAACTTCTTGAGGAGACGGTAAAGAAGTATCCTAAGATAATATCGCTCCATCTGAAGTTTGACGATGCCCTTGCGCATAAGATATATGCAGGCTCCGATATATTTCTTATGCCTTCTAAATATGAGCCGTGCGGGTTGGGCCAGTTGATCAGTTTAAGATATGGCACAATACCTCTGGTATTTAAGACGGGCGGGCTTGCAGATACAGTCAATTCGCACAACGGATTTGTTTTTGACGAATACAGCTCAAAAGCTCTTATAAAGACGATAGAAAGCGCGTTGATTAAATTCGGCAACAAGAACAAGTGGTCTGATTTGATGCAGCGTGCGATGAAATGCGATTTCTCCTGGGATGAACAATCAGGAGAATACATCAGTTTGTATGAAAAAGCGCTCCGCAAATAAAAGAAAAAGAATCATCGTAGGAGTAACTGGCTCTCTGGCCAGCGGCAAAACAACAGTATCTGGTATCTTAGCCGCGCATCTTAATGCCAAGATACTTGATGCGGATAAAATCGCCCGTTTGCTTATACAGCCGTTCAGTCCTGTTTTTCCTAAACTGGTTGCTTGTTTCGGAGAGGAGATAATCAGTAAGTCCGATGGGATAGACAGCAATAAGCTGTCTGAGCTGGCTTTTGCTGATGATGCTTCGGTTAAAAAGCTCAATAGTATCACCCATCCGTATATAATAGCTATTATTAAGAAAGGGATTATGCAAAACAGGCGGCGCAATATTATAGTTGATGCACCGCTACTTTTTGAAGCCGGCCTGGATAAATATATGGATTGTAGTATTGTTGTTAAAACAGCGCCTGCTGTCAGAAACAAGCGTCTCAAGAAGAAGTTCGGTTCAAGGTATCTTGCGGTTCTTAAAAGATCCAGATTCCAGATGCCTGCAGAAAAGAAAATCTCTCTTGCAGATTTTATTATAGATAACAGCAAAACATTGAAGGAAACAAAAAAACAGGTTCAGATGATCGGCAGATCCTTACGTTTTAAAGAGTAGGGCAGCCCGGGATTAATTTGTCCCGACGCAATGCCGGGACTCATTCAAGGAGGAAGTTGTGGAAAAACTGGTTATTAGTGAATTAAAGAAAATGAAAATCTCCGAGCTTAATAAGCTTGCCAAGGAGATGAATGTGAATGGTATCAGTGGCGTTAAAAAGCAGGACTTGATCTTTAAACTTCTGCAGGCCCAGGCAGAGAGGGAAGGCCTTATGTTCGGAGAGGGGATTTTGGAGATCCTGCCGGAGGGTTTTGGTTTCTTGAGGTCGCCTAATTATAATTATCTGCCTTGCCCGGATGATATATACATATCTCCTTCACAGATAAGAAAGTTTGACTTAAGGACAGGTGATACGGTTTCCGGACAGATCCGCCCGCCAAAAGAAGGCGAAAAATATTTTGCGCTTCTTAAGGTTGAGGCAGTAAATTTTGAGAATCCCGAGGATTCTAAGGAAAAAGTGTTGTTCGATAACTTAACTCCGGTTTATCCTCATGAAAAGTATTGCCTGGAGACTGCGCCTCAGGAAGTATCCATGCGTATTATGGATCTTCTTGCTCCTATAGGCAAGGGGCAGCGCGGGTTAATCGTTGCGCAGCCGTATAGCGGAAAAACCGTTTTGCTGCAGAAAATAGCCAACGGCATCACTACTAATAACCCGGATGCTATTTTGATAGTATTGTTGATAGATGAGCGTCCCGAGGAAGTCACCGATATGCAAAGGGGCGTAAAGGGAGAGGTTATTTCTTCTACATTCGATGAGCCGCCGGAAAGGCATGTCCAGGTTGCCGAGATTGTCTTAGAGAAAGCAAAGCGCCTGGTGGAACATAAGAAGGATGTGGTTATACTTTTAGACAGCATTACGCGTCTGGCAAGGGCTTACAATTCGGTTATCCCGCATAGCGGCAAGGTGCTTTCTGGAGGTATCGATTCCAACGCCCTTCAGAAACCAAAACGCTTCTTTGGCGCGGCGCGCAGTATCGAAGAAGGTGGGAGTCTTACTATTATTGCCACAGCTTTAATTGATACGGGAAGCCGTATGGATGAAGTTATTTTTGAAGAGTTCAAAGGGACAGGCAATATGGAAATTCAGCTTGACCGTAATTTATTCCAGCGCAGGATTTATCCGGCAATTGAGATTAAGCGTTCTAACACGCGTCATGAAGAACTCTTGCTTAAACCGGAACAACTGCAGAAGGTTTGGATTTTAAGGAAAGTCTTGAATGAGCTTAATAACGTTGAGGCGATGGAGCTTTTAATTGAAAAGCTTTCCAAAACCAAGAATAACGAAGATTTCTTAAATAGTATGAACCAATAATCACTGAAACACTGAAGCATCTTGAAGCGCTGAAGGGGATGTTGTTTTAGTGCCTCAGTGGCAAAAGGAGGATTCAAATGAAAGATAAAATTCATCCTAATTACAAAGACAGCACGATTATATGCGCTTGCGGAGAGACTATACATACTAAGTCTACCAAGCAGAATATAAGAGTGGAGGTATGTTCTAAATGTCATCCGTTTTTTACCGGCAAGCAGAAATTCGTTGATTCAGCCGGACGCGTAGAGAAATTTATAAAGAAATACGGAAAATCAAAATAATATGTTAAAGCCAGATGAGCTAAATAAACTCTCCGAGCTTTCGAAACGTTATGATGAGCTGGAAGGGCTGCTTGGGTCTTTGGAGATAGTCTCTAAGAAAGACGAGTATAACAGGTATGCCAAAGAGCTGTCTGATATTAAAGATCAGGTTTCTCTTTACCGCGATTACAAGAAGTCGTTACAGGAGATTGATGAGCTTGAAGGCGTGCTTAAGAGTAAGCACGACGATGATTTCCTTCAGTTGGCAAAGAATGAGCTTATTGTCTTGAAGGAAAAAACAGGTGCTTTAGAGAAAGAGATCAAAACCAGCCTGAAAGGCCAAGATAAAGATGCCGGCCGCGATGTAATCGTAGAGATACGCCCGGGCACGGGCGGAGATGAGGCAGGATTGTTCGCGGCTGATTTGTACCGTATGTATACTAAATATGCCGCGAAAAAAGGCTGGTCTATCGAAGTAATGTCCAGCAGTTCTTCCGAAGTCGGCGGTTTAAAAGAGGTGATCTTCAGCGTTAAGGGCAGGGATGCCTACCGTTACCTGAAATTCGAAAGCGGTGTTCACAGAGTTCAACGCGTTCCGCTTACCGAAGCCCAGGGCAGGATTCATACCTCAACCGCTACGGTTGTAACTTTGGTTGAGCCTAAGGAAGTAGATATGGCTATTGAGCCAAAAGATTTAAAGATAGATACATACCGTTCCTCAGGCGCGGGAGGCCAGCACATGCAGAAGACAGATTCTGCGGTACGCATAACTCATTTACCAAGCGGGCTTGTGGTTACTTGCCAGGATGAGAGATCGCAGCTTAAAAATAAAAACAAGGCGATGCGTATTTTGCGTGCCCGCCTCTTGGAAGCAAAGATGGAGGAAGAAGCCAGGAAAATATCAAGTGAGCGCCGTTCACAAATCGGTACAGGCGACCGTAGCGAGAAAATACGCACTTATAATTTCCCTGATCGACGCATCACCGATCATAGAATAAATTTTACCTCTCATCAGCTTGAGGCAGTGCTTGATGGCGATCTTGACGAGTTATCCGAAGCTTTGCTTAGCGCTGCTGAGAATGAAACTTAACATAGCAGATTATAGAATGAGGTGTGTAACGGGATGAATGAAGTAGAACTCTTATTTACTGATGTGCTTGGTTGCGACAGAGCTTCCCTTTATCTGAATAAAGATAAGATTATTGACAAAAAAAGCGCTTTGTCTGTAGCCGCAGCTTTGAAAAGGCGTTTTCAGGGCGAGCCCGTACAGTATATTTTAGGCAAAGCCGAATTTATGGGTTTGGATTTCGAGGTTAATCCTGATGTGTTGATACCCAGGCCCGAGACAGAGATTCTGGTTGAGACAGCAATAAGGTTATCCTGCGTCATCAACAAGAATAAAAAAGGCCCTCTACGCATACTGGATTTATGCACCGGTTCAGGATGCATTGCTGTATCTTTAGCTGCTTCTATCACTGCGGCAGAAGTTACGGCCAGCGATATTTCACAGGCGGCAATTAATACAGCTTGTGTTAATGCCCGCAATCATAAAGTAAAAATAAATTTTATCTTAAGTGATCTATTCTCAAGAATTGCGCCGTCTGATTATGATATGATAGTTTCTAACCCGCCTTATATATCAAGCGCGGAATTCGCTTGCCTGCAGCCTGAGATTTACTTTGAGCCGCGTATCGCACTTCATGCGGGAGATGATGGAATGTATTTTTACCGTAGGATAATAAAAGATGCTACAGCTTACCTTAAGAAAAATGGTTTCCTGATCATGGAAATGGGGTATAATCACTCTGATAGAATCAGCGCTTTAATAGAGGGGAGCGGATATTTTTGTGTTGAGGAGATAATCAAGGATTATTCCGGAATAAAAAGAATAATGGTGGCTAAGAAAAATGGATAAACTAATAATAGAAGGTCCGGTCAGGTTAAAGGGTGAAGTTACCGTTTCGGGCTCAAAGAATGCGGTTCTGCCTATTCTTGCCGCTACACTTCTTACTGACGAGCGGTGCGTTATAGAGGATGTGCCGAGCCTGCGAGATACCAATACTATGTTTAAGATATTGCGTTCTCTTGGGAAAAACGTTGAGTTTGATAAAGGCACGGTTACGGTTACGCAGACCAAGAATGTAAATTTAACTGCTGATTACAGGCTTGTTTCTACCATGCGCGCATCTTTTTGTGTGCTCGGTCCTTTGCTTGGCAGATATAAGAGCGCGAAGGTATCTTTGCCCGGCGGCTGTATTATTGGCATACGTCCGGTTGACCTTCATTTAAAGGGGTTGAGTGCTCTCGGGGCGAAGATATCGATAGAGGCCGGATATGTTGTAGCTAAAGCCGATAAACTTAAGGGCAGTCATATGTATTTAGGCGGGATTTTTGGATCTTCAGTATTAGCTACGGCAAACGTAATGATGGCAGCGGTATTATCCAGCGGCAGGACAATTATAGAATCTGCTGCGTGTGAGCCGGAAGTTGCAGATTTGGCAGATTTCTTAGTTAAGATGGGAGCAAAAATAAAAGGCCAGGGGACGCCACTTATTGAAATAGAAGGGGTAAAACATCTGCATGGGGCAAAACACCGTGTTATCTCCGATAGAATAGAAGCAGGGACTTTTATGCTGGCCGCTTTGATTACAAAGGGTGATATTTTAATCAAGAATGCTCCATTTAAACAGCAGGGTGCTTTGATTGATAAACTCCAGGAAGCCGGTGCGTTGATAAAAAAGACCGATTCTTCTATCCGGATTTGTTCGAAGAATACTTTTCGTTCAGTTAACATTACAACCTTGCCTTATCCGGGGTTTCCTACTGATATGCAGGCGCAGATTATGAGTTTGATGGCAGTAACTCCCGGCATAAGCGTTATTACAGAAAAAATATATCCGGACAGGTTTATGCATGTTGCCGAGCTTAACCGTATGGGTGCGCGTATTCAGAGGGAAGGCCCCCATGCCATAGTTGAGGGAATAAAATCTTTGTCTGGAGCTCCTGTTATGGCTTCGGATTTGCGCGCTTCGGCATCTTTAGTTTTGGCAGGTTTGGCCGCGCATGGCAGGACCGCGGTATCAAGGATATATCACCTGGAGCGCGGTTACGATAGGATTGAAGAGAAGCTGACAGCTCTTGGGGCAAAGATTTGGAGAGAGAAAGAATAAGTTAGTAACTAGTACGCTAGTAACTCGTAACTAGTAATTTCGAGATTAAGAATGTTTTTGTTCTTTTAAAATTACGAGTTACTAGTTACGAGTTTACGAGTTACGGAGTTTTCTATGATATTAATGATCGATAATTACGATTCGTTTACCTATAATCTCGTGCAGTATCTGCAGGAGTTAGGCGCGCGGGTCGAGGTCTTTAGAAACGATAAGGTTAGTGTTGCGAAAGTAAAAGAAATGGGGCCCAAAAAGATTATTATATCTCCCGGTCCGGGTAGGCCGGAGAACGCCGGGGTATCCTGCGACTTGATAAAAGAGCTTGCGGGCAAGATCCCTATTCTTGGCGTATGCCTTGGGCATCAGGCAATAGGCCATGTTTACGGCGCCCGTATCATAGGTGCTAAAAAACTTATGCACGGCAAGACCTCTCTGATATATCATAATAAAAAAACTATATTTAAGAATATCCCTAATCCTTTTGAAGCTACCCGGTATCACTCTTTAATAGTAGATGAGAAAAGCCTTCCTGATGAGCTTGAAGTTATCGCCTGGACAAAAGAAGATGAGATAATGGGTCTTAAACACAACAACTACGATCTTTGGGGAGTACAGTTTCATCCCGAGTCAATATTGACCAGGTCTGGGATGGATATATTAGCCAATTTTCTTAAAATATGATTAAGGATGCAATAAATAAACTTAGTCAGAAGCAGGATTTGACTCCTGAGCAGATGCAGGGCGCTTTGCAGGATATTTTAAGCGGCTCAACTGATGTGGCTGATATCATTGCTTTTTTAACTTCCCTTAAGGCAAAAGGTGAGACTGTTGAAGAGTTGACTGCTGCTGTTAAGGTTATGCTCAAATATGTCGATCCGATAATAGTTGATAGGCCAAATATCCTGGATACCTGCGGAACGGGCGGCGATAAAAAAGGGACATTTAATATTTCGACTATAACAGCATTTGTCGCAGCAGGCTCAGGTGTTACCGTGGCAAAACACGGCAATCGTTCTGTATCGAGTTCCTGCGGGAGCGCTGATTTACTAGAGGCTTTAGGGGTTAATATAAATATGGACAAGGAGAAGATAAAAAAGTGCCTTGAGGAGATTGGTATTGCATTTCTTTTTGCTCCTGCCCTGCATCCGGCAATGAAATATGTTATGCCGGCAAGGCGTCAGATAGCCGAGAAGACCATGTTTAACATAATTGGCCCTTTAATTAACCCTGCGCGCGCAACAAACCAGTTAATCGGAGTTTATAGTAATATCTGGGCGAGTTCCCTGGCTAAGGTGCTGTATAATTTAGGTACCAAACATGTTTTAGTGGTATATGGTCAGGATGGTCTGGATGAGGTTACTACAACTACCGGAACCTCCATATCGGAGGTAAAAAACGGCGAGTTCTTTGATTACGAAATAATCCCTGAAGATTACGGGCTTAAGAGGGCGAGGCCGGAAGATCTCTTAGGAGAAAACCCTTCAGAGAACAAACATATTGCCTTGTCGATATTAAGCGGCAAGAAAGGAAGCCAGCGCGACATAGTTTTGCTTAACGCTGCCTGTGCGATATACGCTGCAGATAAGGTTGCTTCAATAGAAGAGGGATTAAAAGAGGCGGTAATGTCTATAGATTCCGGGAAAGCGCTTCAGAAACTGGAATTATTAAAAGAATATTCAAACAGGCAGTAAACTTATGGGAAAAACAGATAAATTAAAAGAGATCGTCATTAAGAAGCAGGAGAGACTTGCTGCTGCAAAAATTAACTTACCTGAAGAAGAGCTTAAATCCCGGATTCAGGGATTACCTGCGGCCAGGCCGTTTATTGAGGCCATAAATAAACCGCGTAATATTTCTCTTATCGCGGAGATAAAGAAAGCTTCGCCTTCGCGTGGCATTATCCGCAATGACTTTGATTTGCCGCAGATAGCGCAAGCTTATCAGGCTGTAGGGGTGCAGGCGGTTTCTGTGTTAACGGAGGAAGATTATTTCCAGGGCAACCTTTCCTACATCGCCCAAGTTAAGAATATTGTAAGTGTCCCGGTTTTAAGAAAAGATTTTATAGTTGAGTCTTATCAGGTATATGAATCGCGTTTTTTCGGCGCAGACGCCATACTCTTGATAGCCGACCTTCTGACTAAGGATAAGATAGTTGAGCTAACCGGCATAGCTTCGCAGCTGGGCATGGATTGCTTAGTGGAAGTGCATGATGAAAAAGAGCTTAAGAAAGTATTAAGCCTGAAAGTCCCGTTGATAGGGATTAATAATCGTAATCTGCGCACGCTCGAAGTTGATTTTAAAACAACCGAGAAGCTGTTTTCGCTTATCCCCAGAGATAAGGTAGTGGTCATCGAAAGCGGGATTAAGACACACCAGGATGTTTTGTTCCTGAAAATCTTAGGGGCAAGTGCTGTATTGGTGGGGGGAGTAATTATGGAATCAGCCGATGTCGCCCGCAAGATAGAAGAAATTATGGGATGGTAATAACAAAATCAAATATCGCATATCAAAAATCAAAAATAAGAAGCCGGAATATCAAAGTTAAAATATGCGGGATCACAAATCTGGATGACGCTGTTTATTGCGTAAAAGCCGGCGCAGATGCCCTGGGGTTTGTTTTTTATAAGAAAAGCAAGCGCTATATAAACCCTGAGGATGCCAGGTTAATTATTGACCGTCTCCCTCACAAGGTAATTAAAGTTGGTGTTTTTGTAGACGAAAGACAAGGAACCATAAAAAAGATAGCGCGTTTATGTAAACTCGATTTTATCCAGCTGCACGGTAATGAGGCGCCCGCTTTTTGCAGGCGTTTAAGCACCTATAAGATTATCAAGGCATTCAGGATAAAAAAAGATATAAAGAATATCCCTTTAGAGAAATATCCGGTAGCTGCATATCTTTTTGATACTTTTGACAGGCATTTATTAGGCGGAACAGGCAAAGTTTTTGAGTGGGGGTTGCTTGCTAGGGCTAAAAGACACAACCAGTTTATCCTTTCAGGCGGTCTTAATACCGCTAATATAAGGAAGGCGATAAAGATAGTCAGGCCGGATTGGGTTGATGTTTCCAGTTCCTTGGAGAAAACCCCTGGCATAAAAGACCACCGTAAGATTAAGAAATTTATAAGATTGGCTAAAACTTAGTATGAAAAACAGAATGAAAATTATAAGGGCTATTTTATTGATTTTGTTGGTGGTTTTTGCTTTAGGCAGGGAGTCTTTAGCCGAGGTCATTATACTTAAATCCGGTAAAAAGATTGAAGGTAAAATAATTGAACGCAACCCCGGGTATATCAAGGTCGATTTTTATGGTACGCCGCTTACTTATTATAAGGATCAAATAGAGCGGATAGAAGGTGATTCAGTAGATAATACAGTTGATGATGAATATCAGGTTTTCTGCGATAAGGCAAGGGCATTTTTTAAGCAGGGCTCTTATGATGAGGCCTTGGTGCAGCTGGAACAGGCAGTTAATTATAGGCCTGATTATCCGCAGGCGCATAATGATATCGGCCTGATATATGCCTGCAGAAATGATTATCCCCGGGCTATAGAAGAATTCAAGAAAGCCCTGGTTGGCGAGTTTGGCGATTACTCTACGATTATAAGATGGAATTTGGCAAATGCCTATTGCCTTGACGGCCAGATCGAAGAAGCAAATCTTTTAGCTGCTAAGCTGTCTGATTTTAATTTAGTGTCTTTGCTGGCAGTGGCAATACAAATGAAAGAGAAGAAAACCAACGTATTCTATACTATTTCTGCCAGTTCTTTCCCGCCCGATACGGTTGCTTTTGCTCCGACGCCGGAAAAACTGGGTAAAGAGGTACTAGAACAGATAAGGCAGAAGCAGGACCGAGAAATGCAGGTTAGCGAAGATAAGACCTACGTTGTTGAGAATTTTCCGCTTTTGTTTTTGTACCATAGCCCGTTGTCTTATTTGAACCTGGCGCAGACATATATTACTGCGCTGAATTATCCGGATGCCAAGCGTTGTCTCGACGATGGCCAGAAAAATATAGAAAATATGCAGGATTATTTAGATAGAGTTGCCTTAGCGGGGATTTATTTCTTCCGCGGGAAGATTTACCTTGATGAAAAAGATTATCCCCAGGCAGAGAAGAATTTTAGGCTGGCGTCAGGGCTATTTCCTAAGTGGCACATACTCCATACCTTTACAGGGGTTTCTTATTATATGCAGGAAAAATATGATAGGGCAAAAGATGAATTCAAAACTTCTTTAAGGATGCTCGGCCCTGATTCTCCCCAGGCAAAGGAGATTAAAGGCTATTTAGAAGAAATAGAGAATATAGAAAACGCAGCGCGGAGAAAATAAAGATTTATAAAAGGGGTTTTTATGTTGCCGGATAAAAAAGGACATTTTGGTATTTTTGGCGGACAGTTTGTTCCCGAAACTTTAATTTATGCTCTTAGGGAGCTCGAGAATGAGTATAAAAAAGCAAGATTAGATAAAAGTTTCAGGGAAGAATTTAGATGCTATCTTCGGGAGTACGTAGGTAGGCCTTCTCCTTTATACATGGCCGGAAGTTTAGCCGATACCCTGAAGCTCAAGAAAGTATATTTAAAGAGGGAGGACCTGCTTCATACCGGGTCACATAAGATTAATAACACTATTGGTCAGGTTATTCTGGCTAAGCGCATGAATAAAAAACGCCTGATAGCTGAAACAGGGGCAGGTCAACATGGTGTTGCCACTGCAACCGTAGCCGCCTTATTCGGTCTTGAATGCGATATTTATATGGGGCAAGAGGATATAGAAAGGCAGAAGCTTAATGTTTTCAGGATGAAGCTTCTGGGTGCCAGGGTTATTCCGGTTGAAACCGGCACTAAAACACTTAAGGATGCAATGACCCAAGCATTAAGAGATTGGGTTACTAATGTCAGAAATACTTATTATGTGATAGGGACTGTCGCCGGGCCGCATCCTTATCCGCTTATGGTCAGAGATTTTCAGTCTATCATAGGCAGGGAAGCCCGCAGGCAGGTATTAATTAAAGAGGGCAGGCTCCCCGATTATCTTATTGCTTGTGTCGGCGGAGGGAGTAACTCTATGGGGCTTTTCCATGCTTTTTATAAGGATAAAGAAGTTAAATTTATAGGAGTGGAAGCAGCCGGGCTCGGACTTAGTTCCGGTAAACACTGCGCAAGTTTAGTTTCCGGTAAAGAAGGTGTATTGCATGGTTCGAAATCGGACTTGCTTGAAGATAAATTCGGACAGATAAAGAACACCCATTCTATAGCCGCGGGCCTTGATTATCCCGGCGTAGGCCCGGAGCACGCCTTTTATAAGAAAACCGGCAGGGCAAAATATTTTGCCGTTACCGATAAAGAGGCGCTGGAAGCATTTAAGTTGCTTTCGCGCACGGAGGGGATAATCCCGGCGCTTGAATCATCGCATGCAGTAGCTTATTTAATGAAGAATCGCAGTAATTTCAGTAAAAACGATATTATAATAGTCTGTCTCTCCGGCAGGGGCGATAAGGATACTTATACCGTGGCAGAGGGCCTAAAAATATGAATAGGATTGATCTTAAGTTCAGGCAATTAAGAAAAAATAATAAGAAAGCTTTCATTGCTTTTATTACTGCAGGTTACCCGAGTCTGGAGGCCACTGAGAAACTTGTGCTTGGATTCGATAAAATAGGCGTGGATATGGTTGAGTTGGGCGTGCCTTTCTCTGATCCGATGGCTGACGGAGCGATTATTCAGAGCTCATCGCAATATTCACTTGAGTCAGGAGTGAATACCTCCGACATATTGGCTTTGGTACGCAGGCTGCGTAAGAAAACCAATATGCCTATTTGTCTGATGACTTATTATAATCCGGTATTCTGTTTCCCCGAGAAGAATTTTATTGAGCAGGCTGTCAGTTCCGGAGTGGACGGTTTAATTATTCCCGATTTACCTCCGGAAGAAGATTCATTTCTGGTTAAGTATTCCAGATCTAAAGGTCTGAATACCATATTTTTTATTGCTCCTACTACAACACTTGAGCGCGCAAAATATATATGCCGTACGTCAAAGGGTTTTATATATTATGTATCGCTTACGGGGGTAACAGGGGAGCGTAAGAAGCTGCCGAAAGATATAACTTCTAATATAAAAAAGATAAAAAGCTTTACTCCTGTCCCGGTATGCGTTGGTTTCGGAGTGTCTAATCCCGCACAGGTAAAAAACATCTGCAGGATAGCAGACGGGGTAATCGTCGGCAGTGCTATAGTCAGTAAAATCATGGATAACATTGGTAGGCCGGAATTAGTTAAGAATGTCTGCGGATTCGTGCGCAGCTTATTGCCCAAATGAGCTATATAAAAACTACATTAGATAATGGCTTAAGAGTTATAACTTATCCTATGCCAAGAATGCGTTCGGTTGCTTTGGGTATTTGGATAAAAGTAGGCGGAAGATATGAGAATCAGGATAACAAAGGGATAAGTCATTATCTCGAACATATGTTATTTAAAGGCACAAAGAAATATTCCTGCCGCAGGCTTAAGGAGTCAATTGAAGGCATAGGTGGTTCTTTAAACGGTTTTACTTCAGAGGAGTATACCTGTTATTTAGTTAAGATTCCCTATGTGCGCCTGCAGGATGGGGTTAGCGTATTGTCAGATATGGTCCTTAATCCTTCATTGAATAAAGAAGACATGGAAAAGGAGCGCACGGTAATATTAGAAGAAATTAAGATGTATGAGGACCTCCCGCAGAGCCATGTACACGATCTTTTAGATGAGTTATTGTATCCGGATCAGCCCTTAGGCATGAAGATATTAGGTAGTTTCAATTCCGTTAATAGGCTTACTAATAAAGAGCTGGCTGAATTTAAGTCCAGGCATTATTGTTCGGCTAATATAGTAGTCAGCGCATCAGGCTGCCTTAAGCATAACGAGTTGGTGCGTCGTATTAAAGGTAATTTTTCTGGTTTAAAAGAAGGAGCGCGGGGTTCTTTTTTGCCGGCTAGCCTTACGCAATCTAGCCCCAAGCTTAAAATATTAGATAAAGATACAGAGCAAACACATCTGGCTTTGGGTTTCCATGCTTTGAGTAAAAGCGATCCTATGCGCTATATTCTGGATATTTTTCATATAATAATCGGTGGGAATATGTCCAGCAGGCTTTTTGAAGAAGTAAGAGAGAAAAAGGGGCTTGCTTATGAAATAGCAAGTGCGGTTAAGCGTTACAATGATACCGGAGTTTTTCTTGTGCACGCCGGTATCGACAATAGAAGGGTGCCTGAAGCAATAGGATTAATTTTAGATGAGTTATTTAAGACCAGGAGCGAGCTGATAAAAAGCGATGAACTGAAGCGGGCAAAAGAGTTTTATCTGGGGCAATTGATGTTGTCTCTGGAAGATACTATGGATAATATGCTTTGGGTGGGTGAATCCTTGGTTAGCCTGGATAAAGTGTCCCCTGTAAAAGAGATTATCTCGAAAGTTAACGCTGTAAGCAGGATTGATATAAGAAAGTTGGCCAACCGCCTAATAACAAAAGAAGGAATTAATCTTGCGTTAATCGGTCCGGCTAAGAAATACGAGGATTATATTTCTCAGGAGCTCAACAGAAGATGAATACCCTGTTGCCGTTGCCAGTAATAGCCTTGTTTTTGTTTCTGTTATCGTTAATGTCATTTTTCTTTTCTGCTTCAGAGACAGCGATAATTGCTTTAAGCAAGATACGCCTGCGCCATTTAGTAAATAAAGGGGTAAAACGCGCCAAAAGTATCCAGAGGTTGATAACCAAGCTGGATAAGTTTATAGCCGCTATATTAATAGGAAATGATTTTGTAAACATAGCGATATCTGCGATTGCAACGGCGATAGCTGTGCAGGTATTCGGTTACCGGCTGGGAGTTATTATTTCTACTTTTGTCTCTACATTTTTTGTACTTATTTTCTGCGAAATTACGCCTAAAATATTAGCTACTAAACATACGGAGAAAATAGCCCTTCTAAGCGCTCCGTTCATGGAGCTATTTATTAAGATATTCCGTCCGGTTATAGCCGTTTTTACTTTCACCAGCAATTTTATATTAAAGGTGCTTGGTATAGGCTCAAGTAAAAGGTCTCCGCTTATAACAGAAGAAGAGATACGCCTTATGATAGAGGTGGGTAAGGAAGAAGGGGTTTTAAGCGAGGAAGAGAGAAAAATGCTGCACAGGATTTTTGAATTCGGGGATACCAAAGTTGAAACGGTTATGGCCCCGAAAGATAAGATAGTGGCAGTTAACGCAAAAGCGACTTCAGATGAACTACTGAATATATTTGTAGAACAGGGGCATTCACGCTTACCGGTATACGATAGCAGTCTGGATAATATAGTCGGTATAATATACGCCAGAGATTTGTTGTATATCCTAAGGGATAATGGCTTATTTGTGCTCCATGATTTACTGCACGAACCGTATTTTGTATCATCTACGATGAAGGTTAACGAATTATTACGCAGATTTCAACAGGATAAAATTCAGATTGCCGTTGTGCGTGATTCGAATAAGAAGACTTTGGGTATTGTTACTCTTGAAGACTTGATTGAAGAGATCGTCGGAGAACTTGAGGAGGAGCATACCCACCGCGCAACAAAAAAGCATTGACCTTGCTAATTTTAGGTGTATAATTATTTTTACAATTTATTCACTGGAAGATTAAAGATTATTTTTTAAATTTTCAGTGACAACAAGGAGGATTAAGATGGCTGAGAAAGGTTATTGCGTAAAGTGTAAGAAACCCAGAGAAATGAAGGACGAGCAAAAGGTAACAATGAAGAATCAGCGCCTTGCCGTTAAGGGTAAATGCTGCGAATGCGGCACCGGCATGTATAAAATATTAGGCAAGAAATAGTATTTTTTTAAGGGGGTATATTAGCCATAGACTCTAAGAATATAGCTTTTCGTATTGCATCTGTTGCTAGAGATAAGAAAGCCGAACGCATCGTGGCTTTGGATATGCGTTCGGTTTGCGGCTTTTGTGATTATTTTGTTATATTAAGCGCTAAGTCTTTAAGGCAGGTAAGGGCTATAGCTTCTGCAATTCAGGAAAATTTGGACAAGGAAGGCATAGATTCTCTCTCTAAGGTGAGCGCGGAAGATGAATCAGGATGGGTTGTGCTTGATTATTCCAGCGTAGTAGCGCACATATTCTATAAGCCGATGAGAGAGTTTTATGCTTTGGAGAGTCTCTGGTCTGATGCTAAGCGCATTAAGATACCAAGCGGTAAGAAACTTTAAGATTATCCTTTCTGTTTTACTATTTCCTTCCTTTCGGCATATTAATTAGCCATTCAAAGAAAAATTATGAAAGAAAATATTAATGATATCCTGATAAATAAGATTACCGCAGCCCTAGGGCAAGTTAGCAGTAGTTTAAATTTGCAGGACGTTCAGGTAATCCTTAGTATACCTGATGATGAGCGTTTCGGGGATCTCTCCAGCAATATTGCTATGCAGCTTTCCAAGCAGCTCAAGATGCCTCCTCGTCAGATTGCGGATAAAATTGTTGCCCTCCTTAAGAAAGATGTGGCAGACGATAAAGAAGGACTTTTTATTGACGATATTAAAGTTGAAGGAGCCGGTTTTATCAACTTTTACCTGCAAAAGGATTATTTCTATTCTCTCATCAGAGATCTTCTCGTAAATAAAGAAGCCTGTCTTTCGGGGAAAGCAGCGGATACCAAAGCCAAGATATTAATCGAATTTGTAAGTGCAAATCCTACCGGGCCGCTTTCGGTTGCCCACGCGCGTCAGGCAGTAGTGGGGGATGCCTTGGCAAACATATTAAAGTTTTCCGGGTTCAACGCGACAAAAGAATATTATCTTAATGACGAAGGTAACCAGATTAATATACTGACTGATTCCTTAGCTTTAAGGTTAAGAGAATTAAACGGAGAGGCCCTGGAGTACCCCGAGAATTATTACCAGGGGCAATACATTAAGGATATAGCATCGCAAATCAAGAGCAGGAATCTGAAGATAGATAATCTTGAAGATTATGTTGTCGGTTATATACTGGATATTATCAAGAAAGAACTGAGTGATTTCGGAGTAAAGTTTGATAACTGGTACAGCCAAAAGTCTTTAAGAGAGAGCGGTAAAATAGAAAAGACGCTGGATTATTTAAAGGAAAAAGGTTTTATTTATATAAAAGACGGGGCTTCTTGGCTTGAGTCTACCAAGTTCTCCGATGATAAAGACCGTGTTGTGATTAAGAGCGACGGCTCTTATACCTATCTTGCCCCTGATATAGCCTATCACAAAGACAAATATGAGAGAGGTTTTACGCATCTTATAAATCTCTGGGGACCGGATCATCACGGTTACATTGCAAGGCTTAAGGCAGCAATTGCGGCTCTGGGCAGGGATCCGGATTCGCTATCGGTAATTATAGTCCAGCTTTCAACCATATTCCGGGACGGTAAGTCCATAGAGATGTCTACCCGCAAGGGCCAGTATATTACTTTACGGGAGGTTTTAGATGAGGTTGGGCTTGATGCTGCCAGGTTTTTCTTCTTGATGCGCCGAACATCGAGCCATCTTGATTTTGATTTAGATGTTGCAAAGAAGCAGACTTCGGAAAATCCGGTATATTATGTGCAGTATGCATATGCCCGCATATGCAGCATCTTGCGCAGCTGTGAGAGTAAAATTAACTACGAAACAATAGATCTGACGGTTTTAAAAGAAAAAGAAGAGCTTAAGCTTATAAAGAAGACTCTTGAATTAGGTTCGATAATAAATATATGCGTTTTGACAGAGGATCCTTATATGCTTACGGTTTATCTCCAAGAGTTAGCCGAAGCTTTTCATAAATTCTATGATTTGCACAGAGTATTAGGCCAGGATAATAAATTAACACAGGCTAGGCTGGCCATATTAGAGGCAACCAAGATTGTCATAGCCTGCGGCCTTAGGTTATTAGGCATTTCTCAGCCTGAGAAAATGTGATGCCTTATTCGAGCAGAATTATAAACATTCCCCATCATGACCGGGTTCTCCAGCAGAAAATCAGCCAGAATCTGGGTATTTCGAAAGTCTTATCTCAACTTTTAATTAACCGTAAAATACATAACGTAAAAGAAGCTGAAAATTTTCTTCAAAATAAGCTTAGTAGCCTTCTTTCTCCATATAGCTTTGACGATATGGGGCGGGCAGTTGGTTTGATAAAGCGCTCGATCAGAGATAAGCATAAGATTATGATCTTTGGAGATTATGATGTTGACGGCGTGACTGCGGTTGCGGTTTTAAAGCAGGCGCTATTGAAAGCCGGCTCGGATGTATGTCATTACATACCGCATCGTATTAAGGAAGGTTACGGTTTGTCTAAAGATGTTGTCGGTTTGGCTAAAGAAAAGAAGTCCAAGCTTGTTATCACTGTCGACTGCGGCACAAACAGCCATGAAGAGATATCCGGGTTAAGACGCAATAACATAGATGTTATTATTACCGACCATCATGAACCAATAGGCGAGAAAAATCATAGCGCTTCGGCTATTATTAATCCTAAGATAAAACAGTCCGGCTATGCCTTTAGGGATTTGGCGGGAGTGGGAGTCGCTTATAAACTTGCTCAGGCTTTGTTGGGCCAGAATTTATTTGGAGATTTGGATTTGGTTACACTGGGGACTGTTGCTGATGTGGTTCCTTTGCTGGGTGAAAATAGGGTTATTGTTAAGGAGGGACTAAAGAACTTTCCCGCTACGAAAAATATAGGTTTGAAGGCATTAATGCAGAAAAGCGGTATAGCAAATAAGAAATTCTCGCCGTATTTTATAAGTTATATACTGGGTCCTAGGATTAATGCAAGCGGGCGTATGGATACGGCAGATGTTGCTTTGGATTTAATAATGAGTTCTACACATAAAGAAGCCGCAGAGTTAGCCGAGAAAATTGAATTATATAACCGTCAGCGTCAGAAAATAGAAAGTAAAATTTTGGACGAGGCCCAGGATATTATTGAGCAGGAAATAGATTTTAAAGAGCATAAGGTTATTGTTGTCGCCAAGCACGATTGGCATCACGGTGTCTTGGGGATAGTGGCGTCTAAGCTTTCAGATAGGTTTTATCGTCCGACTGTGCTTATTTCTTTGGGAGATAAGATGTGTAAAGGCTCGGCCCGCTCAATAAAGAACTTTCATTTATTCAACGCCCTGATCTCATGTAAGGATCTGTTGCATAATTTCGGCGGCCATAGCCATGCTGCCGGGTTGGTTATAGACAGGAGCAATATCGACGATTTCAAGAAGGCAATAAATAGCTTTGCCAAGGATAATATGCGCCTTGAAGATTTTATGCCCAGTATTGATATAGATATGCAGGTGGATTTTTCGCAGATAAACATGCAATTGGCGCGTGAGCTGGAATTGCTGGAACCTTATGGAGCATCTAACCCGGAGCCTTTATTCCATACCTCTAAGGTGAAGTTAAAAGGCCAGCCGCTTACCTTAGCGCGTGAAACGCTTAAATTTCGGGTTACCGACGGAAAGTATTCATATCAGGCGATCGCTTTCGGTATGGGCAGCTTTAAAGACAGCCTTATGAAGTGCGAGCATTTTGATATTATTTATACTCCGCGCATAGATGACTGGAGCGGTGAAGAAAATCTGCTTCTGGAAGTAAAGGATATAATATTACGGTAGGCTGTTATTTGCTTGCAGCGCGCAGTATTTTACCTTTTTTAAGGCATTTTGTGCATACGTAAGCTAGGCGTGAGTGTTTACCTAAGACTATACGCATTTTCTGCAGATTAGCATGAAATTTACGCTTTGTAGCGCGCACTATTTTACTTCCGGTTCCGCCTTTTGACTTGGCCATACCTTTACGCACTACCGAATTTCCTGTAATTGCCCCTTTTTGGCAAATAATACATTTCTTTATCATTTTTATACTCCTTTAATGAGCCCATAACTTGTGTGACTTAAATTTTTTGGGCTGGATTTGATTAAGTCATAGATTTGTTTTCATTGCGTTGCCGTAAAATCAGGCTTCATTAGATTATACTTGAAGATACAGTATTGTCAAGGTAGAATAATCAAAGATACTTTGTAATCTACGTGCATATTAATATGCAAAACCCGGTATAAAACTATGGATTCTATTCTTTCTGGCTTAAATAAAGAGCAAATAGAAGCAGTTACGCATAGGGACGGCCCGTTACTGATTATTGCCGGAGCAGGTACCGGGAAAACTTCAGTGATTACGCGCCGTATTGCCTGGTTGGTGTCTGAAGGATTGGCAAAGCCCGAAGAAATACTGGCTTTGACTTTTACTGACAAGGCGGCTATGCAGATGCAGGATAGGGTAGATATACTTATGCCCTATGGTTATACCGATACCTGGATTTCTACTTTTCATGCTTTTGGCGATAAGCTATTGCGCGAGAATGCGTTAGTTGCTGGGCTAAATCCTGATTTTAAAGTTTTGACACAACCTGAAGTAGCAGTTTTCCTGCGGGAACATATTTTTGAGTTTAATCTTTCTTATTTTAGGCCATTATCTGATCCAACCCGCTTTGTCGAAGCGATGATTTCTCTGTTTAGCCGTGCCAGGGATGAAGATATATCGGTTGATGATTACCTTAAGTTTGCTCAAGGCTTGGCAGAGCGCTCTGAACTTGATACGCAAGATCCTGCCTTACGTGAAGAATCCAAGCAGCAGCTTGAGCTTGCCGCAGCTTATAAGAAATATACTCAGCTATTAGCCGATGAGGGTTTGCTTGACTTTGGGAATCAGTTTTATCTGGCTCTCCAGTTATTAAGAAGCCATCCTTTAATACTGAACAAATACCAGAAGCAGTTTAAATATATACTGGTTGATGAATTTCAGGATACAAATCTTTCGCAGTTTGAGATTGTCAGGCTTTTATCCGGTGTCCATAAGAATATTACGGTAGTTGCTGATGACGATCAGTGTATTTACCGCTGGAGGGGGGCAGCTTACAGCAACGTGCTTAATTTTATGCGCGAGTACCCCGACGCCACAAAGATAGCATTGATACAAAATTATCGCTCAGCCCAAGGGATATTAGACAGCGCATATAAGCTTATTCAGAATAATAACCCCGAACGCTTTGAGGTTAAGGCCAATATTAATAAGAGACTGGTTGCTTCTGAAGGCAAAAATGGATTTATCAAGCATCTGCATTTTGATACTAATTCTTCTGAAGCGGATAATGTTGCCAAGATTATAAAAGAAAGGGTTTCGCAAGGCAATGTTCTCTACCGCGACTGCGCTATCCTTGTTCGCTCTAACTCCGACGCACAAGCTTTTCTGCAGGCATTGAATATGCAGGATATCCCATGGCAGTTCAGCGGCTCTCAGGGGCTGTATTCGCGGGAAGAAGTTCGTTTATGCCTTAATTTCCTGCGGACAATAGCAAATCCTTCGGATTCCATGAGCCTTTATTATCTGTCCGGATCGGATATTTATGCTATGGATTTGAAAGAATTAAGCGTCTGCGCGCACTACGCTAAAAGAAGGAATATGGCTCTTTGCCGTGTTTTTAGCGAATTAAATAATATAGAGGATTTGTCATATTTATCCAGCGAGACAAAAGATAAGATTGCTTATATTTTGTCGGATATAGATAAGTTCCTTAAGCTTTCGCGCCAGGAAACTACCGGAAGGCTGCTTTATGCTTTTTTGACGGATACGGGATATCTAAAAAGCCTCACTCGCGAACCGGATTTGGCCAAAGAAACAAAAATACAGAATATTGCCAAATTCTTCAATATTGTACGTGATTTTGAACTTGTGGCTAAGGTTGACCGGGTTATAAGTTTCGTGAATTATCTCAATCTCTTGATTGAAGCCGGAGATGACCCTTCTACCGTAGAGGCCGATCCTGATTTGGACGCAGTAAATGTATTGACTATACATAAGGCCAAGGGGCTTGAATTTGAAATTGTTTTTATGGTAGGGTTAGTGCAGGGGAAGTTTCCTGTGCCGCGTAGATCGCAGGCATTAGAATTGCCGGAAAGCCTTATTAAAGAAGCGCTACCAAGCGGGGACTATCATTTGCAGGAAGAACGCAGGCTTTTCTACGTAGGGATGACGCGTGCAAAGAGTCAGCTTTATCTAACCAGCGCCGATGATTACGGGACAAAGAAGCTGCGCAAGCTAAGCCAGTTTGTCAGCGAGGCGCTCGGCAAAGAGGCTATTAAGCCGCAGACTAGAAAGACAAGTGCATTAGAATCTATCGAGCGTTTTGCTTCAAGTGGTAGCCTTGCTAGGGGTGTTGACCCGCTTATCGATGAGAGCAAGATTATCACTTTAAGCTACTATCAGATAGATGATTATCTTACATGCCCCTTGAAATATAAATATGTTAATATATTACGCGTGCCCATTATGGAGCATCATACGGTTATTTACGGCAGGGCTATGCATGAGGCAGTAAGTAGATATTTTCAGGCGAGCCTCAGTGATAAAGCAATGGATTTAGGCGGGCTTATTGAGGTATTCCGTCTTAACTTCGATCCCCAGGGTTTTTTAGATGAAACACACCAGAGAGAGAGGCTAAAGGTGGGTGAGGAGGCCTTGATGAGGTTTTATAAAGATGAACAGCTTAGGGTGAACAAGCCTATTTTTATCGAGAAGGAGTTTTCTTTTATAATAGACAACAACAGGATAAACGGTAGATTTGACCTCATTGAGAAGGAAGACGGTTCCGTATTTATCATGGATTTCAAGACTTCAGAGATAAAACATCAAAAAGATGCTGATAAGAGAGTCAAGGATAGCTTGCAGCTGAAGTTGTATGCCTTGGCTTATAAGGCTATATTTAATGAACTCCCCGCAGGAGTGAAGCTTTATTTTCTTGAGTCCGGCATTGTGGGTGTTTTGAAAATTAACGAAAAACATCTTGAGGAGGCTAAGGGAAAGATAGCTGAAGTCTCCAGGGGTATCCGTAGCCACACTTTTTCAGCCAATCCTACTTATATGGCTTGTTCCTATTGTGCTTATAATCAAATCTGCCCTTCTGCAGTGCTCAGATAATTATAGCTGCCTGCCTTGACAGTACCTTAGAAATATGTTATATTCTATGTGTAAATTGATAAATTGACAATTTGGCTAAATTAACATCCTTACTGACAAAGGCAAACCAGGAGTAATCCTGGGGCGCAAAGCTACCTGTCCTAAGAAAAGGGGCAGAGGGGCTACCAAAGAGGGGATAAACCTTGAGAACCCTCAAGGTTTTTTGTTTGTTCCTGATTTTACCGGGAACAGACAGTATTTAGAACACCTTCAGGCCCCAAGCTTTGCTTGGGGCTTTTTTATTTTTTAGGGGTTAATAGGCCAATACAAACTTACAGGAGGTGCAGTATGAGAAACTTACTTACAGTAGTCTATGTGTTTGCACTGGTTTTTTGTGCGCAGGCATGGATATACGCACAGCCTATGGAAGCACCCGCAGGCATGAATCTTTATTATGCAATGCCTTCGCGTGCCGAAGCTAAGTTCCTGGATACGATTAACGGCCCTAAAATTAAAGTTGCTAAGACGCAGGATACCGGACTTAATAAAATGGGTGAAGGTGTTATAAACGCAACTACTTTCTGGATGGATGTTCCTAATGAAGTAATTGAGACTTCGGAAAAGGATAATATTATAGTTGCCAGTACTTATGGTTTCGGCAAGGGGTTGGTAAAAGGCTTGACCCGCGGTGCCGCTGGTGTTGCCGATACGGCCACTCTTGGGTTGCTGCCTTCAGACGAGCCTTTGATGGAACCGGAATATAAAGTCAACAATGTAAATGAGGGATTTAAGGTTAACCTAATGCAATGGTAAATAATTAAAAAATATATTGTAAAAAAAGCCCATAGCAATATGGGCTTTTTTATTGTATAATTGATGCCCTAGTGTTAAGATACGAATTGTCGTACAGATAAATTTTGTTATCCGTATTGACTTCTTTATGAAACTAAAGTATAATATCTCAAGTTTAAAATTTAAGGAGGTGAGTTGAGAATTGGTTCAGGATAATAATAAAAAACAAAAGATAATCGA
This sequence comes from uncultured Planctomycetales bacterium, assembly GCA_964467905.1. Taxonomy (GTDB): domain Bacteria; phylum Omnitrophota; class Gorgyraeia; order Gygaellales; family Profunditerraquicolaceae; genus CAYXSY01. Next base: position 35,432 of record CAYXSY010000020.1, read on the forward strand.
CGCTTTTAAAATGCATAGCCGCGATACGGGTTCTGTGGAAGTGCAGATTGCGCTTTTAACCGACAGGATAAACCTTTTAAGCGGGCATTTTGAGACCCACAAGAAGGATTTTAATTCCCGCCGTGGGCTTTTAGCTCTAGTAGGAAGACGCCGCAGATTTCTTAATTTCCTCAAGAAAAAGGATGCCAAGAAATACGAAGAAGTCTTGGATAAGCTTAATCTAAGGAAGTAGGTCTAGTTGTCTTCATCCTATAAATAACATAAAAAATAAAGAGGCTAATTAATGAAAGCAAGATTTGGTAAAAATGATTTAAGCCTTGAGACCGGGAAAGTTGCCAGGCAGGCAAACGGTTCTGTTGTTGTGCAGTACGGCGGAACAGTAGTGATAGTTACTGCCTGTATGTCTAAAGAGCCGAAACAGGGGCAGGATTTCTTTCCTCTTATGGTAGAGTATCAGGAAAAGACTTATGCTGCCGGCAGGATCCCAGGCGGGTTTTTTAAACGAGAAGGCCGTCCTTCGGAAAACGAAATTCTCACTGCCAGGCTTATTGACCGTCCTATAAGGCCGTTATTCCCCAAAGGATTCTTTAATGATGTGCAGGTTATTGCTATAGTTATCTCCAGCGATGGCGAAAATGATCCTGATATACTTGCCGTCACCGCAGCATCAGCTGCTTTATGCATATCGGATATACCTTTTGCCGGGCCCGTGGCTGCTTGTCGCGTAGGATACATAGATAATCAGTATGTGCTTAATCCTACCTATGCAGAATTAGAAAAGTCCGCTCTTGATTTAGTTGTAGTTATAAATTCAAAAGGCGTAGTTATGCTTGAAGCTAAATCAAAGGAGGTCTCGGAAGAAGTCTTTACGGGGGCGGTAAAATTCGGTTGCGATAATTTAAGGGGCATTCTGGCTATTCAGGAAGAGTTTGCCAGGGCATCCGGAAAAGAAAAGGCAAAAATCGAATATAAAAAGACAGATCCTGTTTTGGCGGGCAAGATCGAAGAATTAGCTAGCCAGAAATTACAGGATATATATAAATTAAGCAAGAAGGAGCAGAGAGAAGAGGAAGTCTCACTTTTAGGAAAAGATTTGGTAGCTAAGCTTACTGCCGATGGCTATTTGGAGCAGGATATTAAGAATGCTTTGGTAGAGGTGGAGAAGAAGCAGGTCAGAGGTATTATAATGAATAGCGTATCAAGGGTAGATGGTAGGGGCCTTGATGATATAAGGCCGATTACTTGTGAAGTCGGCGTGTTGCCGCGTACCCATGGGTCAAGTATATTTACGCGAGGGCAGACGCAAAGTTTAGCCGTTACAACTCTTGGCACAGGCGAGGATGAACAGCTTATAGAAGCACTTGAGGGAGAAAAATATAAATCTTTTATGTTGCATTACAGTTTTCCTCCTTTTAGTGTTGGTGAGACCGGCCCTATGCGCGGACCGGGCAGACGCGAAATTGGCCATGGTGCATTGGCAGAGCGTGCTTTATTGGCAGTTATCCCTAAGAAAGAGAATTTTCCTTATACGATAAGAGTTGTGTCGGAAATATTGGAGTCTAACGGTTCATCAAGCATGGCTACTGTTTGTGCTGCGACGCTGTCGCTTATGGATGCGGGCGTGCCGATTAAGGACCCGGTAGCAGGTATTGCTCTAGGGTTAGTTAAGGAAGGCGACCGCGAGGTAGTGCTGACGGATATCGCTGGTTTAGAAGATCACTTCGGGGATATGGATTTTAAGGTTGCCGGCACAAGCACAGGGATTACTGCTGTTCAGCTTGACTTAAAAATAGACGGTATCAGCGTTGAGCTTTTGGAGAAATGTTTAGCCAAAGCTAAAGATGCCCGGTTCATTGTTTTGGATAAGATGAAGAACGCTTTAAGTAATCCGCGCCAGAATATCTCTTCCTTTGCTCCGAGAATTGATGTTTTAAAGGTGAGGGTAGAGAAAATAGGCGAATTGATAGGCCCCGGCGGCAAGACTATTAAGAAAATAATCGCAGCGACAGGGGCAGCTATTGATATCGAAGATGACGGTACGGTTATGGTTTCTTCTACCGACAGCAGCAAATCGCAGGCGGCAATACAAATGATTAAGGCGATTACCGATGAGATAGAGGTAGGCAAGATTTATCAGGGCAAGGTAAAGCGCGTTATGCCTTTTGGCGCCTTTGTTGAGATCGCCCCGGGTAAAGAAGGTTTGGTACACATATCGGAGATGTCAGACCATTTTGTTAAAGAGATAGATACCGTGGTAAAGGTTGGCGATGAATTTAAAGTTA
>CAYXSY010000021.1:0-28465 GCA_964467905.1 uncultured Planctomycetales bacterium
TTATTCTTCGCTTAGGACCCGTGGCTTTGTGTCCTCACCTTACGGTGAGTTTACCTTTTGTCGCTCCGTGGCTTATTGTCCTTGTTGCGTTTAAAGTATAGCATTAGTATATACACAAGTCAAGAGAAATTTAGCTCCAAAAAGGTAGCGCTTTCAATACATTAGTCCATGCAAATAATAGGGTTTTATCTCTGCTAAAATTTGTTGCTCCTCCCCAGAATAGACTCCCTAAAGTAGCGTCAGGCACCATCTCAAAGCAGTGTCAGACACTAAGCTGTGCCAAGCTGTGATACTAAGCTAAGACGGTGTCTGACACTAGATTTGGTGTCTGACACTAAATCTAGATTGGACATTAGTATTGGACATTTTTTAACAATATAAAACTGGAAAAATAAAATTGGACATTGTTATTAGAACGATAATCTACTTAATCGACCCTTATTGAGGAAGGTAACCTTGGCAATGGCATTCTTATGTTTATTGAACTATTGTCCCTAGGCGTATAATTTGAACTGTTGTAATTAGCATTTGAAGGCATGTACCTAATAGCACTTGTTGACTTGTCGGTTGTAGGCCCATTATAAGCATTAATACGCCTCACAGGAGCTACCCAGTTAGAGCTATTGCCGGAACCGGCAATATAACTACCCGCTTTTACAGAATTAGGCATAGAGCCATCTACAGGTACATACCGAAGCGAGCCATGAGGCGCTAAAATCGCACTGACAGATGAATCTTTCACTTGTCCGCCAGCTCCAACATAAGAATAATTAGTTTTATATACCGCGGGGGTATAGGAACGACTTCCTGTTTGCCCGCTATAGTTTCTGTAAGAGTAGTTTGTCCGGTTCGTTGCCGGACCGATATAACTGGCGGCACTACGCCCTGAATTATGAACCGGAACCATAGTAGTTCTGATACTGTATGTAGAAGGCCCAAGGTAAGCTCCTGAAGAGCCGCCTGTAGGTACGGTCTGTGTTGTCGCCTGATAGTTAGACCTGGCAGGGCCGATATAGCTTGAAGCGCTGCTTCTTGAGGGACTAAATGTATGGGAGTTATTGGCTGGCTGCCAGTTCGATCCGGAAGAGCTGCCGCTATAACTGTAACTCCCCGATGACTTAATGTAGCTTTCAGCAGAACCTCTGCTAGGCTGCGGAGGAGGTGGGGCTAGATAAATATAAGCGGAGCCTGAATTATTATAGTTATAACTATCTGATATAGTATCTGCCCGGCTAATTTGAATACAACAGAATAAATACAATAAAAGCACTGCCGCAGGAACCAAATATCTTAAATATTTTTTCAGCTTTTTCTTATCCATAATAATCCTCCTACTTGACTACGGATTACTCGTCGCCCTAAAAGTAGGCATGGTATTCCTCATAGTGCTATTAGGCGTAAAAGTTGATGTCGGTATCCTGCCACTGTTTACCGAAGGAATATTTCCGGAACCGTTGGGATTATTAATTTGCATAATCCCTGAATTTATCCCTGGCATATTAACCACGCTTCCTGTCGCCTCCCTTATAAGGCTCCCCGCCACACCATCAATTGCTGCCTCAATTAACGGAGAAAGATATTGTTTCTTTTCGCTTAAATTATTGGTTATAGCTATAGACATAGACCTGGTTAATATACTACTAAAGAATGATGGAACTGCAGGCTCCATAGCATTAAGTTCAAGAAAGGCCCCCATATTTCCTTCTGCTACCTCTGCCTTCTTCTGCTCCCGCTCTATTTCCAGCATACCCATATTGACAAGCTCGCCAGCAACCATACCGGCTATTCTGCTTTTGGTACTAGCACCCTTCTTATTATCCTTGTCATCGAGATTCTTCTTATCTATAGCATAGGTAACTGCTGTTTCTACGCTCCCGGATATTGCTTGCCTAAGCATAGAAGGAAATGCTTCCCTAAATGCGCTCATTGTAGAAGTATCGGCTCCGACATAAGCGCCTATTAAACTTGAAGCGATTCCGGCAACTAAGAAAATCTGCGAACCTTTCCATTCGTGGTATTGTCCGTATGCTGCAACAGCCTTCTGGACATATTTCATAGCTATCTTATTAGTCAAGCCGGTTAAATTATCTAAGAGGCTCTCAAACGAAAATATCTGCCTTAGCGCCTGGCCAAAGTTAAAAGAAGCTCCGTGAATTACGCTGCCTACGGATGCCCGCAAGAATCCGCCGACAAAATTACTGGCAACATTAACAGCTAATCCGGTAAATGCCCTGCCCATGTCAAACTCCGCCATATCCCCGCCGCCGGCATTACTACGGGCATAAGCCGGGCTGACCGAACTTACGATAAGCGAAAAACATAAAAATATGGCGATTAATTTTCTTTTCATGGGCCACCTGTGCAAGTGCTTAAGTAATACGGATCATTTAGATAGCCGTTTAATTCCAACCCCAAGTCGTTAATCTGGGTCTCCAAAGATGTTATCTGTTCGCTATAATGATCCTCAACTGTATCTAGGTCAAAGAAGTCGGGGTTGCCGTTCATTTGAGCATTTATATTATCTATCTGTTCCTGCATAGTCTCTATTGACCTGCTTAAGGCCTTCTTGCGTAGAGTTAAATTATCATCGCGATAAGTACCATTAGTATCACATACCGGGCTCCATTGATATGTACCCATAGGCGGGGTAGAACACGGAGTGCATAAACCGTAATCTGTACCGCCTATATTCAAAATGAACCCCGTGCCTCTATCGTATGCACCATACATCTTATCACCAACTTTTCTGACTGTCGCCAAATCAAGGGTAGTTTGGGTAGAAAAAGCTGCGCTTAAAAATGTTATCCCTGTCATAATAGTAGCGCTATAATCAGGATAAGGGAATATAAGCATCTGGCCTAATTTTGTTATCCAACCATTTATCTTTATCCTCCCATTGCTCAAAGTAGCCAAATTAACTTCCAGGGCGGTTTTATAAGTCTGTAAATCAACTTTATCACCCTTAACATTATCATTGAAAAACGCCTGCTGTTCTCTTAAGTCATCTGCTGCCTCGCGTAATCTCTCTGCCTCGGTACGCACTGCCTGGACTAATTCCGAATCCGCTCCGGCAGCGCTAAGCTGATCGGCCTCAAGGTCCCTCTGGTCAGCCAACTCATCCAAATCTATGGCGTCATTCTCCATTTCTGTCATTAAAGCGTCGATATCTCTTATTAAGCCATCTATTTGAGCAGGTATAGGCGTATTCAGAGCTATCCTGTTATCTAATGCTGCTCTTTGCCCTTCCATGCTTAAGATAAGCGGGCCGATAAGCGGCGGCCATGCAACCGGCCGGTCTTCCACAGGAACAGCTTGTATAGCTATCAGCTGCTCTGTCCAAGAAGCAAAATGCCCGGTAAGAACTTTTGTAAATTCCTCGTACTTTCTGATATCGTTTTCCATCACATCCAGATAATTATCCAAGACAGTAATCTCATTGCTTACTACATCGAGTTCTGACTGGAACCTCTCCTTTACCCTTGTCAATTCGGCATTAATATCTAAACCCACATTATCATCTCTATTCTGCATATTCTCAAATGTCAGGCGCACTTCATTTAAAACCCCTTCTAATTCTATAATCTTAGCCCTTAAAGCCTCTATTTTTTCATCAATTAATTCGCATGACGTGGCCGGGTTATATCCTTCATTCGGATCAATTGCGCTGCCAACGCTAGGGTCCATTTCCGTCTCAACGGTCTCTCCTTTTTCATACTGCTCGCCCTGGCCAAACTGATCTGCACTCTGGCGGTATTGCTCCTGCAGAGTACGCGTCATATAAGTCCGCATACCCAATAAAGCTGCCACAACCACACAGAATAATACTGAGTAAGCAATTAAACTTTGCGCCTTATTTGTTATTCTTTGCTTTCTCATAATCCAGCCTCACTTCTGTAGTGAAATTTGAAGCATCTTTCTCTTTAATGTTTTCCCGCCTGATTAAAGTTGCTCTGCAAGATTCGCCCTTAGCATTAGAGAAATCTATTATTTTGTTAGTAATCCTGACATTAACATCTCCTTTGGGGCAATCAGCGCAGTTGCCGTATCTAACAGCATAATCATGTTCGCTTAATATTTCAGCAGGCCCATCGCTCTCAATGCGCCAGGAAAATTTAGGCATATTCATCTTATAAAAACGCTCAATTTTATCCACTGAATCTTTGCTTACATAAACCGCTGTTGCGCCATTCTGCCTCTTAAAGAACCAAACTCTCTCTGCCCCGGGGTATTCCGGTGCGAAGTCCTGCTTTTCTTCTTTTCTGTTCTTCACTCTCAACAAACCTTCATTAATGTTATCTGGCTCTTCGTCTTTAAAACCGGCATTCCCCCTGGCCAAGCTGTAACCCGTCTTGCCGTCAGGTAATAAATTATCGGGGATAAAGCTGATAGTAAGAATTATATCTTTTTTCTGAAAAGCTAAGTTCCTATCCATAAAAGAGCGCACATTATCTTTACCCATATCCAACTTTGTCAGAGAGAGAGAGAAATCAACTTCTTCCCAACCGTAACCTTTAAGCTGCTTTCTATAGAACTTTCTAATTGCTTCAACTGACTCGGTACTCTGATAATATATAATATCAAAATCAATATCTCCTAAATTACGTTTTGTCTCCTTGATAATCTGCGTTCCGGAGGGCACGGGCAAAGTTGCCGGCTCCGCGTCTGCAAAGGCAAAGCTAAAACTCAAAAACATGAACATAAAAATAAACATAACCTTCTTCATCGAAAACTTCCCTCCGCTTAAGTTATGGAGACGAAAAATTACACTCCGCGTTACCGCTGATTAAACTGCTAATCTGCCCGCCCAAAGTCGCATTCTGGCTTAAGAAATCAACCGTATCTGTTATTGTTCTTATTACACCGTTTAAGTCGCCGCTTGTGCTTAACATCTCTAAAATATCGCTTGGGTCTTGTAATACCCCGCCCCAATTAATGCTGCTTACATTGCTTAACATATCGGACCCTGCCTGCCCCATTCCGGTTACTGAATCAAGAATAGTTTGCACCAGTTGTTGCAAGGTATAAACCATCTGTTCCAAAATCGGGCAAACATCGTCGCTGTTAGCATAAGTACTCTGTAGTAAATCAGTTTTAATTATTGAGGCATCAAAATTCGCCCTTGGCGTAGGGTCAATTTTGCCTCTTCCGGCAAAATCTACCACAGCATAGCTTAACACCGGCACATAACCTGTTTTCCAGACTGACCTTTTCTCCGCAGGGACCCAAATCCCGCCGCCTTCTTCATCTTCCTGTTTATCTCCCTGATGATCCTGTAAAGTGCTGACATAAACCTTGCGGTTATGAATAATATCTTCTATCCAACAAATAATATCCATAGACGCCGGATTCTTCATAGTGCGGCCCGGAATCAAACCTGCCCAGGCAGCAGGAATCTCCGGAATAATCGCTGCTATAGTAGTTATGGCGAACCCGTTTGTAGTAAGGCCCTCGCCATTAACTGTCAAGCCCGAAGTTATAAAACCAATTCCTGCGGCTTTTGCCGCCTCTGCAGTAGGGCAACATACACAAGCACAGCAATCGCACGGCGTAGCACAAGAATCGCAACATTCATTATAGCAAGGCAAAACCTTAAGCTGAAATTTAAGAATGGCTTTAGTGTAAAGTTTTTTCGCGGATTCATAACTAAGCGCTGATGCCCCTATCTTTTTTACTGCTATCCCCGCCAAAACCCGCATTAAAGCAACTAAAGCCATCTCTGCGGGATAAGGAAGTGCGGTAACCTTCAACCGGTAATCATCCACATCATCGGTAGTGGTTGAAACAGCAACATAATGATTCCTTCCCTGCCCATCTTTCCAAGGATAAATATAGGCAGTATTGTGCTTAAGGCTGCTTAAGAATAAACTGAAAATATTCTGATAATTATAGTTTTGAGAATAAGTAATTCCATCAAAGTCGATATTAACTAAACCCGCCAAGCTCGTTACCTGATACCCTTGCGTGGTTGATAAGTTCAACACAGAGCGGACTAAATCTCTTATGGCATCGGTATCAGTAAGCCCGCCTAAACCAGACTTTAATTTTGAAGAAACCCCAGCATTCCTGAAAGCATACTGATATCCTAACTTTATAGAATTGCGCCTGCCGCGCTGGGCATTCCTGCGAATAGAAGCAAATAAATTCTTCTGTGCAATGTATTGGCCGGTTATGGTAACTCCTATGGCTTTAATAATCTTGATAAAACGCTTCATCTGTTTAGCTGCTTTTCCTAAAGCTTTGTTAGCAGCACTCAAAGATTTATTAGCCGCTACTAACGCGGAAACCGCACTCTCAATCTGCGCTATACCTGCGCAGCCACAGACAGCGCTAGAGGCTGAAGTGTTAGCGGCAGTAGCTGAACCCTCGGCAGCACCCGCTAAGCCCTCGGCAGTAGATGTTGCAGCTAGAGCCAAAGATAAAACAGTCATAGCAATGGTAAACTGCGTAGATACATCAAACATAAACTCCTGTTGGCTAACCCAAAGATAAGAGTTAGATACAGCGACACTATTAAAAGTCGTAGCCATGCTTGAACCTGCAGCAAGGCTTCCGGCATCAGCGGTGTTGGCAGAATCGGTCTTCATCAAAGCCATCTTGCTTAAATTAACGGTAATCAAAGACATGATAATAAGTATGGCCAAGGCAGCAATGAAAAACGGCATCAACTGTCCCTTTTCATAATGTAATTTATTCAGATGGAATGAATTAAACATATATTACTCCTTAGCGTTTAGCCCGACGTAGAACGGATCCCACCTACCGTCGAGCGGCACATCATGAAAACCGTCATCCTTTGCCGGCCACTGCTCCTGATAACTTGAAGCCAGTCCAGCAGGAGAAGTCCCGGCATCTCTACGGGTCTCATTATATTTCTGCTGCCTTCTGACAATATTATAATTCATCCAGAACCACATCTTCATAATCCCGCCAATAAGCAGAAATAAGCACACGAAGACTACTGCTATCTCTAATGAACCCTGTCCCCTTTTATTAAGCATCTTGCTTACTCCTTGAATTTTGTTTCCCATTTTCTCTGTCTTACTACCGGCTGCTTAGGAGCTGAAGTACTATAGGAATAATAATACTTATCATCCAAGACATCTTTTTGCCTGTATAAATTCTGGGTAAAAGTTCTTATAGGAATATCTGGCGAAAAAGATATACCAGATAAACTCCACAGTATGCTGTAAACTGTGCTCATTACGCCCTGATTGTGTTGCTCCTGCTCGCTTAAATCTTCATCGTCATCAGCGTCAAAAACCAACTGCGGCCGAAAAGACCCGTAAAGCTTGGTCTTTATAGTATCTGTCACTTCGGAACGGCGCGTAGTGGCGATACTTCCAGGTTCTTGGCCTGTAGGCGTAATTGTTTTTGCTGTCTCTTTTTTACGCGAACGCTCCTTAAAGTCCGTAATATGTTCCGACTCTATTTTATCTACGCCGAAGCTTATATATTTACCTATGTCCAATTTTTCTCCTCCTATATCAAAAGTCATACCTAACAAAGTAGGTAGAACATGCCAGTGCACATTATCATTAACACGGGTAAGCACCATGTTAAGGGGACGCGAGCCCTCGGCAATTTCAGGCACTGCCCAATAAACAGAAGAAGAGGCAGAGATACTGGTTGCTTCGCCTTTCTTAAATTCACTACTCATATCTGCCTGGCGCGGATGCCTTATGACGGTATAATCACAGGCAGCTCCGGCGCCAAAACCTCCGCCTTCGTTAACCATATCCAAGACGCCTGAATCCGTAGGCAGCTGTGGAGGTAATTTACAGGAATATTTCAAAGCTTCCCTGAATGCTTCCATCTGCACAAATTGCTGGTTACTAAGTTGCTGCGAGAAGCTAAAAAGCACACCCATGGCAAATAGGATAAAAGCTCCCATGACCCCCAGCTCTAAAACCGCCTGCCCCTTTTTATTGGATATTATTTTAATCATTTTTACCATACCCTGCAATCAGCATTTGGATTTGCTCTTAAACAAGCGATTCTTTCATCAATTAAATCCGCTACCTCTTCTAGCCTATCCGCCCTGCTTTCCATATCATCTAAATCGTCCTGCTCATCATTCGCGGTATTGCCCATTTCATTAAGAAGATCCACCATCTCCAGATCTCCAGTTAACATCAAATTACCTGCGTTATTATTAAAGATGTCTGTTATTGCGTTGCTCTCCTCTTCTCTATAGCCTCTACCTTCTCTTATCCTCGCTGCCTGCTCCCTGTAGCTATCTCTTATTTCTTCAAGCTCTTTTATATCACGTATATTCTTCCAATCCTCATTATCTACGTCAATGTATTCATCATCCCTGGGTTCGACTACTGTCGGGTCAGTATAAAGCGTAATTCCGCCCCAAATAGTATCATCTACGCTTTCTCTAAAGAAACTTTCTCCTGTAATATATCTTTTATCTTCGGTTTTTAGCTGTGTAGAGCCGCCCTCAAACATCTTTTTAGTTGTAGTTGCATTTACAAGGCTTGTGGTGGTGGAATTAGAAAAGACCTCTTCATCAGGATTGGTGCTGCTTTTTTGATAGGGATCTTGTACTTGTTCAGGGCTAATAAAATCATCGGTCAGGTCTTTTAAGCGAGCCTGCACGCCGCGTTTAAAATAAACCGGCAAAATCCCGGATACGGCTAAAGCAATAATGCCTATTAATACCGCATATTCCAGGAAAGCCCCTGCTCTTATTGATTTTAATATTCCTTTTTTCATCCTGACCCCTTTAGCCCTTGGGTAGCCGACGTTAAAACGTCAGCTACTTAAGCAGCAACGGACATTTAAATGTCCGTTGCTAATTATTAAGAAACCGGCCCCACTGTTTCGTCCACCTTAATCTCCAAATAAGGCGGTTGAGCGCTAAACGGCTCACAAGTAATTTCTCCGAGTAAATTAGTTTTTAACTCGCCTCCGATACAAGTATTTGATTTATATACATGATCTCCTATTTGAAGGATACCTTTTCTATCCTGGGTGTTGGCCGTTTCAGTGTATATATTCTTATTGATTTCTGTGTCCGTATTAGTTACTGTCTCATTCGGCGAGTAGAAACCCGCGTCGCTAAGCTGGTCTGCTATAGTACGCAACCTGCCCTCAAATCCGCGCTTGACATAAATCTGCATCGCAAGAAGTGCAGCAACAATAACCGCGAATAATACCGCGCACTCCATAACCGTCAAAGCTCCTTTTTTGGACTTGAGGTTCATCATTTTATCTCCTGGAATCGTTTAATTCTTCCTGTATCTGCTTTAGACGCGCATTCATTGAACGCTGCATATATGTACCCATTGCCACCAGAGCAATAACCACGACAATAATCATGACCGTATACTCTAACATATTTTGCCCGTCTTTTTTTCTAAAATAACTGAACATTTGCTTCTCCCTAATTGAAAGTCCTAGTCATCGAACGCACTGCCCTGTTAAAATAATTATCTAAAGTCTGGCGCACCCCACCGATAATGCCTCTGTTGGTAGAAACAACCATCATCCCCAGAAATACCACGCAGAAGATTACCACATATTCTATTGTTGATTGTGCTTTCTTGCGCCTGAACATTGCCGCCTCCTTAAAAACCGGTTGCCTTGAATATGTCCCCCTGCATAAATTGCAGTAAAATCGGCCCACCTACGATAATCCCGATAACCGGCAATATGCAGAAGATTAAAGGGACTAAAATCTTAATCGGGGCCTTCAAAGCAAATCTTTCTCCCTGCTGGAACCTTCTCATACGGGTGTCTTCGGAAATAATCATAAAGGCCTCGGACACTGGAGTTCCCATGCGCTCTGCCTGCACCATCGCCTGTACAAAAGAAGTAACTTCAGAAATATTCAGCCTCTTTGACATATCCTTCAGTGCCTGCGAACGGGATTTACCCCATTTAATTTCTTCCAGCACAAACTGCAGCTCTTCAACCATGGGGTTACCGGTGGTTTTCTCAACTATCCATTTAACCGCCATGGTAAAATCAAGCCCTGCCTCAACGCAAAGGCCCAATAAATCTACTGTTTCAGGAAGCACCCTTGCCACATCTTCTTTGCGTTTCTTTATCCTCTGGAAAAGCCATACTTCAGGCCCTACATATCCTAAAAACAGGCTTACCACAACCCCCCAGATCTTAGGCTGGCCGAATATAATAACGCTGGCAACAAATAATAAAAGTATTAACAATACCTTAATGTTAAAAAACTCTACCGGGGTAAAATTAAGATGCGCGGCATCCAGTTTATTTTTAAACGAATTATATACGCCTATCCTGGCCAAAAACTTATTCTTTACCGGAATAACGCGGGAGAGAAAATAATGGAATTTCTCCTTCTTGATTTCGGATTCTTCAACAGGCAGTTTATATTTTGACTCATCCGGCGCCAGGTTAAAAAGCCCGACAATCAAGAACGCCACGCTTAATATCCCGACTATATAAATATTAAATTCCATAAGCTTAGATCTCCTTTTATACCTTAATAATACTTATCTTGCGGATTAAAAACATACCTACTATCTGCAAGACTACTGCTACGCCTAAAAGTATCCTGCCTATTTCATGCTCAAACATAATGTCAAAATGATGCTTGTTAAACTGTAATGTCCACCAGACAAAAACAAAAGGCAAAATAGACATAATTATACCCTGCAGTCTTCCTTGTAGGGTCAAAGTCTTAATATTTTCTTTCAACTTCTGGTTGTCTCTTATTGTCGTACAAAGACGGCTGAAAACTTTAGTTAAGTCACCGCCGGTCTCACGGGCGACAAGAATGGAATTAATAACCAAATCCAAGTCGCTCATGTTCATTCTTTTCTTCAGGCGCTTTAAACTCTCTTCGATGGTAACGCCCATTTTGTTTTCCCTGACCAGGAGCCCGAATTCCTGCGATATCGGCGGCTGCATTTCTTCTGATAAAACCTCAAAACATTGTAAAAGCGATAATCCGCCTTTGAGGGAACTAGAAAGCAGCATAATACCATCAAGTATCTGTCCGTTGAACTTAGCCCTGCGCCTCTTGTCCCTTATTTTTAATATAACCGTGGGCACGAAGAAACCGACGATAGCCCCGATAAAAGACGCTACCGGATGTTTCCACGCCACATAGCTCAAAATCGCAAACACCGGAGGCAGGATATAATAAAGCTGGACGATCTGTTTAGGAGTCTTATCATAATAAAACATGCTATCCAGCTCTGTCTGAATGACCTCTTCTTTTTTCTCCTGCCATACAAGGCGCTTATCATCCATCCAAGGAAACACCACCGAGCTAATTAATGCTGCGGACGAAAGCGCCAATACAACAATAATTAAAAACATAACACCCCCTTATCTAAAAGATGCGCCTTACCATTCACTAACTGTCTCACTGCTGGTCGTATTAGTTGATTCTGCAGCGCCCTTACTATCGGCACCCATATAAACTGCCGAAAGACCATTAGTAACCTCTTCTACGGTAGTGCTTGTTTTCTTGCTGGTCCTTGTATAACTTGTCTTTTTAGCATCAAACTGCTCGCCGATCTGATCGGTTGACGACCTTAACCTACCCTGTACGCCTCTTTTAACATATATTTGTATACCTAAAAGAGCGGCTACCACAACTGAAATAAGCACTGCATACTCTAATGTTGACTGTGCCTTTCTATTTAAAAACATCTCTTTCACCTCCTTAACAAAAGATAATAATTATTCTCCTGTTATAGCTTCGCGCATAACCTGTTTAGAAGTGCGCGTGGTCTGTTCACCAGAGCCGGTTAAACCCGTCTCTCTTACAACCTTACCGCCCTCTGCAAACTCTTCGCTTGAATGAACGTTTTCCTGGGTGGTGTTAGATTCGCTCATCATATAATACGGCTCATACTGCAAAGTAGGGGATGCCGAGTCTAAACGCGCATTCGCCTTTAATTTATCGGTTGTATATTTAATACCGCCCTGAAACCCGCGCTTTACATAAACCTGCATTGCCATAACTGCGGCAATAACTAAGGAAATAAGTATTGCGTATTCTGCGGTTGACTGTGCCTTGCGACTTAACTTCATTTTTTCCACCTCCTTAAATAAAGATAATTATGGGTCAAACAATGTCCCTTGTTTGTTAAACAAATTTTCGTCGCTTAGATTCTTTGTAACCATCTCTGCTGAACTGCCTTCTGAACCATCCATTAATACCTTGGTAGTGGCAGAATTTTCAATTCTGCTAACACTAAGGCCTTTATCAACATAAGCTTGCTGGTTCCAATTGGCTGAACCTGCAGCTACGTTGTGATCGCCTAAGCCGAATCTTTCTACCGTCTCTTGCTTTGTCCCGTCTGCATACTTTGTTATTTTCTTAGAAGTAGTTATGCCTGCTGAATACTGTTCCCCAATACTGTCTGTCGAAGACCTCATCCTGCCCTGCAAGCCGCGTTTTACATAAATCTGCATCGCTAGTAATGAAGCCACTACAACAGCAGTAATAATTGCATATTCCAGGGTTGACTGCGCTTTTCTGCTATGCAACATCATGCTCACCTCCTCGCATATATTTATATTACGGGTTCTCCGGAGTATAATCATACTGCTGATAATCTCCTATTTGCTGTTTAGTCTGTTCAGTTGTATTTCTGGTAATAACTCCGCCTTCGTCTAATTTCTCTACTGAATCGTCCTGCAAAACATCTCTTGTCCTTTGGCTTTGCTGCCTGCCGTATTCCCACTGCCCTGACATCGTCGCTGTAGTATCGGTTACAGCCGCCCAATCACCACCTGTCATGCTCTTATCGTTTTCAACTCTATAGACGAAATCATCTGTTGAGTCTTTAAACCTGCCCTGAATACCTCTTTTTACATAAGTCTGCATAACGATTAAGACGCCGATAACTACACCAATAAGGATGGCATATTCTGCGGTTGACTGCGCTTTGTTTCTAAATAGTCTCATGCTTTATCCCTCCTCTCCTTAAAGTCTATGGCGCTGGATCCGGAGAAAGAATATCAGCGCTGTTAGTAATAGATTCATCCACATTCTTCATAGCTGTCTCAATTCTTGGCCTGACTATCTGCCCTGCTGCCCAAATAATAACCCCGACAATGGCTGTTAAAACCAATACATATTCAAGGGTACTTTGGGCTTTCCTCTTAAAACCTCTTTTTAACATGCTTTCACCCCTCCTTCGTATAAATACTAGTCTGCATTTGTCGGACCTGGGTCAGCTGTTGTTGCTCCCGGTAACCTCCCTGAAGCATTAGTAATCCTCGTTGCACCCTGATCAAACAACTTACCTAATCCTGCGCCGCTGTTTCTTTTACCTAACCAAACCGTAGCTGTAAGAATAGCACTTACAATAGCTGTAAGAACGATTACGTATTCCAGTGTTGATTGTCCTCTCTTCCTCATCACTTTTCACCTCCTTGTTTTTAAAAACTTTTTTAAATCCGCTTAAGAACACCAAAATAAAAAAACCGAAAACCAAATTCTTCGGCTTTCGGTAGCTCGGCTAACAATATTGTTCGTCTGACCCTTAAAAAAGTATAGACTATGATGACCCTTAAAATCTGACGAGCAATCGTCCCGTGGCTTTGCGCAGCCGGCCCTCCAGCCAGCCTTGCCTTTTCGTTGCCGTCCTTCTTTCTTGCATTTAAAATATAACATCTAGAATATATAGTGTCAAGCATAAAACCGCTCTTAAAGAAAACGTTTTCTATAATATCGTATCGTAATTATTTTTCACTATATCTTTCCCTCAAAAGAAGTGTCAGACACCGCTTTGAGCTAGTGTCTGACACTAAACAGCCAACTTAAACTTTCCAATATCTTATTCCAAGATTGGACATTTTTATCTATTTCTTATCCATTTTGGACATTTTTAAACATATATTAGTACCAGGTACGTACCTGGTACTCATCACTCATCAAAATAGTTAAGAATCTTTGTTAGATTTTGCTTATAAGAAACGTCTATTTATTTAGAAAGAGGTGACTAGCGGCTTCCAGAAGCATAACCGCCAGCTAACCAGAAAGGAGAAAGAACGCATGGGAAGACAGAGTAGGGTTCTATTGGATAATGGGATATATCATGTAATGACAAGGGGCAATCGAAAACAAGATGTATTTTTAGAAAAACTTGATTATTTAAAATATCTCGAAATCTTAAGCCATTATAAAAATAAACACCGATTCAAATTATACGCCTATTGCCTTATGCCAAATCACATCCATCTTGTTTTACAAGTAGAGTCCGGCATCACTTTAAGCCTATCTATGCGCGATTTGAATAGAAGCTATGCTAATTGGTTTAACGAAAAATATAATAAAGTTGGCCACTTATGGCAAGACAGATACAGATGCAAACTTATAGAAAAAGACAGGTACATGCTGGAATGCTTGGAGTATGTTGAATTTAATCCGATAAGAGCGAACTTATGTAAGACACTTATTGAGTATCCGTTTACTAGCTGGCAGGAACGTTACGGACATAAGAAAAATAAGCTTATAGATAGCTTAGACTAGCCAGTACCAGGTACGTACCTGGTACTATTTAGTCAGGAGGGTGTCGCCGGGATGGGTATCAGTTGACTGGATTACTCCGACGGGCAGCTCGATAACTGAATAAGCCTTAAAATAAATAGCGCTTAGACGATACGGTTTTAAAGAAGATATCGTCTTTACAACCCTGTTATTCTTATCTATAAAAATAACGTCTATCGGGAAATTCATAAAAAACGTATGTATGGAGTTGCAGGGTTTAATCAACAGAGCCTGACCATGCCCTAGACTCTTCTTTCCCAGCAAACCCTTTATACGAGCAAAAGGCGTATTGGCTACAGACAAATCTTCGGATAAAATAGCATTTTTGGTTTGGTTAATTAAGCGCATATTCTAAGTAGGTGGGCGTTTATTAAACAGCGCTCTTAGCGCACAAAGGAAGTACGGAACATATCTTCGGAAAGCGGAATACCTTTTAGCTTAATCTCATCTATAAATGACGGGACGTAACCGGTAGCCTCAAACTCGCCTAAAATTACCCCGTCCTTACCGATGCCGGTCTGACGGAAAACAAAAACATCCTTAAGGTCAATGTGAACATCGTCCTTCATGCCTGTTACCTCGGTTATCTGTGTTACCTTACGGGTTCCGTCGGATAAACGGGCGGTGTGGACAATAATATTAATGGCGGAAGCAACCATCTCTCTGATTGCCCTTATCGGCAACTCAACACCGGACATTAAAATAAGAGAATCCAATCTTACTAACACATCCTGCGTCGAGTTAGCATGCACCGTAGTCATTGAACCATCATGGCCTGTATTCATTGCCTGAAGCATGTCCAATGTCTCCATCCCACGGCACTCACCTATGATTATACGGTCAGGCCTCATTCTCAAAGTATTGCGGAAAAGATCTCTTATGCCTATCAATCCCTTGCCTTCGATATTCGGCGGGCGTGATTCAAGCCTTACCCAATGCTCCTGATGCAACTTTAACTCTGCGGCATCTTCTATTGTAATGATACGTTCATTTTCCGGGATAAATTCAGAGAGGATATTTAAAACCGTAGTTTTACCTGAACCGGTTCCTCCTGAAACAATCATATTCTTACGGCATAAAACACAGGCTTTTATAAAATCAGCCATTGCCTGATTCAACGTATTCAATTTAATCAACTCATCTATCTTGAAGACTTCTTTCCTGAATTTTCTTATTGTAAGTGTCGGACCGGTCAAAGCTAGAGGATGAATGATTGCGTTAACACGCGAGCCGTCGGCAAGACGCGCGTCAACCATAGGCACGGACTCATCTATCCTCCTGCCTAAGGGTGCTATAATACGCTCAATAGTAATCCTGACCTGATCATTTGAGATAAACCTTTTACTGGTTAACTCAATCTTACCGTGGCGCTCCACATATATCTCATTTTTATTGTTAACCATAATATCGGTTACTGCCGGGTCAGCAAGCAAATCTTCAAGCGGGCCTAAACCTAATGCCTCATCCAGTATTTCCTTAGTCAGGGTTTTACGCACATCGTGCGAACTGATAAAACTGCCTGCCTCCTCAACCAGAAGATTCGCGACTAAAACCTCGGCCTTATCTTTTAATTCCTTTGCCTTCTTAGGGTCACTGAAAACCTTTGAATCTATCTTCTTTAAATTAAGCTCTTCTATAAGCCTATCGTGTATGCGCCTCTTAATCAGAAGAATCTCATCTTTGGTATCCGACGGAGCAAAGTCCTTAAGCGGCTCAATTAAACCTTCGGTCTGCCAGACAGCTCCGGGCTTCTCTATCGAACCCTCTTTCAATTGAATCTCGCTTATCTCCTGTAACCCCAGATAAAGATCAGCGTTTGCGTCAAGCTGCCCGGCCAATTGTTTTAAATTCTGGCTTACCTTTGCCTTGGGGCTATCAACAACTACAGGTATGCTGGTATTGACTGAATGCATTACCGTTCTACCCTCGGAGGGTATCTGAGAGATAATTTCGATAGGAAAATTTATTCTCACTTCCTGCCAACTGACGCTAGACATCGACTCGGCCCTATTTAAGAGCAGGCGGATCATCTTGTATGGGAAATGCAGCGAACGCAAAGTATCCAAAATCCATTTAGTCTGATAAATAGAGAGGATATCCGGGGTCACAACCAATAAAATCAAGTTCGCCTGATTTAAGACGGCAACGAAAATATCGCTTATACTCTTGCCGGCATCAACGATGATATAATCATAAGCGGCATCATATAACTTAAAGACTTCCTTTATCTTATCTGCTTCGATATGCGGAGACTGCTGGGCTTTTGTGACCGCAGGCAGAAAATCAACTGTAAAGCTAGTTTTGGTTATATAATCTACTCCAGCCGGCTTATCTTCGGGGCGTTTTTTCATCGCATGTAAAAGATCAGCCATGGATTTCTGAGGGTTTATATCAAGCATCCTAGCCATATCCCCTACAACCTGCACATCAAAATCTATAATCAGAACCTTCTTTCCGTAATCACGGGCAAGGCTTACTGCCAGGTTTGTAGCGATGAAGGTTTTACCTACGCCGCCTTTTGTACTGAATATTACTATTCTCTTGGCCATATGGCTAATCCAGACGGTAAACTATCGGAACGTCTATCTGCAGCTCCTCTGACTTGACCGAGGGCGGAAGCGGCGGATAATCAGAAACTTTGTAGGCTGTAGATATTGCGTTATCATCGAGTGTCCTGTATCCGGAGCTCTCTTGAACAGCCGCATTAAGCAGCTTACCCTGGTAAGAAAGCATTAATTTTAATTTCACTGTCCCCTGGAATCCTGCGGAACGCGCCTCCTGCGGATAAGCCAGGTTGTTTAAAATACGCTGCTGCACGATCTTGGCATAATTAGCAACATCAACGGATAAATTCTTATCCAAAGAATAATCCTGCACTGCAGGCTTACTTTCTTTCTGAGAAGAGGCTGTTGTTTTTTCTTTTTTCTGCTGCGATCTTCCGACGATAGAAGGAGTAAGCGTGATAAATAATTCCGTATTCCCTCTCGTACCAGGCCCGCCACCTGTTTTTGTTTCTCTCGTCCTGAAGAATAATCCTAATACAGGAAGATCAGCCAACCAGGGAAATTTGCGTAAATCTTCCTCTGTTTTTTGCTTAATTAAACCTCCTATCGCCAAAGTCTGCCCGTCATCAAGAAACAGCTCGGTGGAAGCATTGCGTTTAGTCAAAGGATACGCCCTAGCTGTAGGCTGATCTGGGTCACCTAAAGTAACAGATTCATCCGAAAACTCACTTATTTCTATTTTTAAAGCAACTTTAATCCGGTAATCTTTAGTAACTATCGGCTTTATCTTTAACTTAATCCCATATTCTTTATATTCTACTTCCGTCCCTGTCCCGCCGGATATCCCGGAGACAGTAGTAGTCATAATCGGCTTCTCGCCGCCTACCAAAAGCTCTGCTTCCTTGCCGCTCTGGCAGGCAAGTCTCGGATGCGAAAGCACACGCGCCTTCCCTTCCTGCACAAGCAAATTTATTTTCCAATAAAAGTTGGTGCGGCTCCATTGCAGTATCTTAAAGAAATTCCTGAAATCCGCACGTGCGCCTGCTGTTGCCGGATCTAAAACCCATGTCTCTCCGTCGGCTTTAGCATCTGTAGCAACCGCAACTGACGACGGCCACTGAATACCCAAATTCTTTGTTCCATCCTCATTAAGCTCTAGAACCTGTACATCTATATCAACCGTTGTCTCCTCTTCCTCGACTCGTATCATATCAACGGTTTTATCTTTTAAAGAACCTAAAATAACACTAATTCTCTCTCTTTCTTGCGGAGTCTTGACCCTACCTAAAATAATAACCTTATCTTCCTCTTCCTGGGCGTTGGTATAAATCTCCGGCAGTTCAAGCTGTTCTAATAATTTATCCACGCGGTCTTTTATTTCTTTTATATCTTCAGGCAGAACTTTTATCTGAAAATCCTGCTCTCCGTAAATATCCCAGATAATTAGGTTGGTTGTCCCGGCGCCTTTGCTGGTAAGCACAACCTCACTCTTGGATACACTGGTTACATCAGCTATCGCCGGGTTGCCCACGGCAACCCTGGTAGGGCTGGTAACAGGGATAGACTTAACCTCGCCTAAATACATCCTTATTAACTCCGAACCCTCCGGAGGCTGGGCGCAAATTAGGCTATGCCCGAGAAAAACTGAAACAAATAGAATAACAGATATAAACCATTTATTTTTCATAATAATTTTATTTGTCTAACAACGGCATTTCTTCTTTATTAAGCCCGCGGTACACCTCTACCGTCGGCTGTTTAGGAGCCTGTTGTGGCTTCTGCAAGAGCTCGGGCATAACATATTCAAACACCGTATCCCAGCTAACCGGCTTCGGAGCCTCTTTTTTCGAATCAGCCGGCGAACGAAGTGTAAGCCTTATCTTTGCCTGCTCCTGGACAAAAGATATTATGTTTGCTTCGTTAGGGTCAAGCGCAAGAGTAATAAGGGATGAATCCTTGGTATCCTCTTTTTCATTGCGCAAGCTTGAATATTTTGGGGCAATTCTTGTTTTATTGCCTACTGCCAAAACTAAAACATTCTGGAATAACGGCATTATAGAAATCTGCGTAGTCTGCTTGCCATCAGCGCTCATCGACGGGACAGGGACCATGGCGATAACATCAACATAATCTCCGGGCTTAATCATCCCCACTAATGAAGATATGTTATCAACCGCAATTGTAATTGCCCTCTTGCCGACAGGAGTAGATTCGGATAACCCACCTTTTTCCCGGGCATACATGAGCTTATCTAAAGTAATCTGTTCTCCCTTGCCTATGGGGACAGACGCAATCATTCCTTCGATACGCGCAAGAGAATTAACCGATCTTTCTTCTCTTTCCTTATTATTGACGATTTTGGGCTCGAGCATATCCGGATCAACGAGGGTGCCTGGCGGGATATCATTCTTGGCGATTAACACTGTTGTCTGCTCAGACTGAATTTTCTTTAATGCCTCTCTTGCCTGATCCATAACCTGGGCGCGCTGCTGGTCTAAATAAGACTTTATCATAAAAATCAACACCACACCCAGTATGATACCTACACCTAAGGCGAGTTTACGTCTTGATATATTCTTCAGGGGAGGCAATGCCATATTTA
Source organism: uncultured Planctomycetales bacterium (assembly GCA_964467905.1). Lineage (GTDB taxonomy): Bacteria > Omnitrophota > Gorgyraeia > Gygaellales > Profunditerraquicolaceae > CAYXSY01. Next base: position 19,604 of record CAYXSY010000021.1, read on the forward strand.
TCTTATTTTATCTTCGTATATTTCTATTTTTGCTTCACGGGAAAGCTTGCCCACTAATTCGTCTATTTTTGCCTTTTGCTTCAAGAAAGTGAGGCCGCGCTTTATATCATCCCATTTTTCAGAAAGGGTCTTAGCCTTACCGCCTCTTTTTTCTTCTAATTTTATAATGCAATAACCGTCGGGGCTCTTGAATATATTGCTGACCTTGCCTGTCTCAAGCGCATCGGAAAAGGCAACTGCGTCAAACTGGGAAGATTTCTCGCCCTGCTTAAGAAAACCTAAGTCTCCTCCGTCTTTGGCGCTGGGGTCTTTGGATCTTTCTTTAGCTAAAGTAGCGAAATCCGTTCCCTGAAGCAGCTGGATTAAAATATCGCGCGCTTCCTGCTCTGTATTCACTACGATTTCGCGGATGCGCCTCTCTTCCGGCTCCTTCATTTCATCCTTATACTTATTATAATAATCTTCTATCTCCTGTGAAGTAACGGTAATTTTATCTGTTTCGTCTTTTAGCAGTTCAAGAACCAGAATATCCATTTTTGTTTTTTCGATAAGCCTGGCAACATCGGGCTTCTTATCGAGCCTACGGTCCAGGGCATCCTGATAAAGCAGGGCCCGACGGACGAGCTCATTTTTCAAATACTCTATTTTTTTATCGCGGGAATCAATCTTCTGATCGGTTTTATCCCCTACCATTTCGTTATAAGTGCTTATATCTTCGTTGAGTTCTTCAAGGGTGATTGGAACGGTGTTAACTTTAGCGATAAGCGTGCCGCTATAAGATATTTCTGAGGCGGCTGGGGCCTTGGCTGCTGTCTTCGGTTTCATGCTTAAGCCGAGAGACTCTAATTTATCGCATCCTAGTATAGAAACAACCAATAAAGGTAATGCAAAAATAATAATTCGGCGCATAACAAATGCCTCCTATAATTATTGCTCTTTTTTTATCTCGTTAATAATCTTAATAAGTAAGTCGGCTATCTTGGCAATCAAGAAAAACAGGAAGAAGAAAAATACGTACAGCGCTAAAGTAACCGCCCCCATCCAGCGCGGGTATTCGGAGACAAAACCTAAAACAATAGCCACGCCTCCGACTAAGCCGAAAAATAAAAAAATCCAGGCAGCTATCTTGACTACTGCGCTGGATACTTTTAGGAACCCTAGATGTTCACGCATTACTCCTCCTTAATTTTTTTTATTATCTTACAAAACCCTTTAAATTGCAAGAGTTTTTTAAAATTGCGGAACCTCTCTCATATCATACGCTAAACACTATAGGCCCGGCTAAAATCAAATAGCCCCAACCGAATTTCAAGCCGCCATAATTAATAACCTTAGCGGCGCAGTCCCGACCGAGCGAAGCGAGTGTCGGGAGAACCGGTGTAAATTTAGCGCTAACCGGATTTCAAGCCGCCATAATTAATAACCTTAGCGGCGCAGTCCCGACCGAGCGAAGCGAGTGTCGGGAGAACCGGTGTAAATTTAGCGCTAACCGGATTTGAACCGGTGTACTCAGCTTGAGAAGCTGATGTCCTAGGCCAGGCTAGACGATAGCGCCATTAAGCCAAATATCCATCCTCGGATTCTAGTAATTAATCGTATATCTGATATTCTTATCGAACAAATCCCATAAGGCACCAAATTTCCGGATTTTCTTTTACTGGTTGGGCTTGTTTTAGTATATGCGCGATTAAACTGAGTTAACGGTAACCCTGTAATCGCTGACCAAAAATCCTGCGCCTTATTAATCTCGGATACATTGTGTATTTGTAGCCGTATGCGGAATTGTTCCTCCCGGACGTTACATATTTGCCTAAACCAGAGCATCATTAGCTTTATCATCGCGGGATCTGAATTAATAAATTCTACATGGCGGGCATTCGCTTTGTAACCTTCTGCCCAATAAAGAACTATACCTATTAATTTTAATTCTCTTTCCGAAATATCATTTATCTCGCGAGCGGCCCTATTGCTAATCTGTCTCTTATCTTCTTCTGCTTTCTCTTTTCTTAACTCATTGAATCTAATAAATTTACTCTTTATTGCTTCGTTCTTATATTTTATTCTCGCGATCTGCTCGTCGCTCAATAAAACATCCCTAAGCCAATAACTTAGGCTGCCCTTTGATACAGGGATCTCCTTAATTATCTCACCGATGGTCATCCCTTGTTTTCGTAACTCTATCGCTTTGTTCTTCTCTGCTATCTTCATAAGCATTACGGAGGATCAAATATACGCTTATATCTTTGCCTAAAATAATAGCATAATTATAAAGACGGTCAATAATTTTATTGACCAGACAAAACCGCTATTATATACTGATGAGTAAACAAATTTCCTCTAACTGTTTTCCCATCTTAAAAATATGGCGATAAATATAGGTATTGGCCTAAGCCTCAAAGAAGACCCCCAGCAAGCAGCTTATGAAGCGCTGCAAGCCGCCCGCAAAGACATTCACCAGCAAGAAGTTGACTTGGCAGTCGTCTTTAGCTCTATAGAATTCGCCGACCCGATAATCTTAAAAACAATAAAAACCTATCTCCCTGAAACGCCAATTATCGGCTCAAGCGGGCTGGCGATTATATCAAGCCAAGGGATATTCAAACACGGCCTGATAATCACTCTTTTTAGTTTTCCGAAAGATATATATTTTAACACCGCCTGCATCAAAGATATAAAAACCAAAGGTCCGCTTGAAGCAGGGCAAGAGCTGGGAGAAAGCCTGCTTTACGGATTCAAGGGCGTGCGCAGAGACTTAAGCATGGTCTTCTGCGACGGCTTAATTGAAGGTAACCAAGAGTTTTTAAACGGGCTTCAGCAGCGCGTAGGAAAAAGTTTCCCGTTAATTGGGGCGTCGGCTTCGGATAACCTGCGTTTCTCTAAAACATACGTTTATTTCGAAGACCAGATTCTAAGCGATGCGGCCTGCGGGATACTGTGGGGCGGAAAGTTAAATTTTGGACTGGGTATTAAACACGGATGGAAGCCATTAGGTAAACCCCGGACCGTAACAAAATCCAGCGGAAATATAATTTATGAAATCGAAAACCAGCCCGCAGCCAAATTATATGAAGAATATCTGGCTTGTAACTTAGATTCGCTCAAAAAAGAGCTAAGCTATATATCTAAATTCTATCCTATAGGGATTTATCTGCCCGGAGAAGAAGAATACCTGTTAAGAAATATACTCTTTATAGGTAACGACGGCTCGCTGCATCTACAGGGAGAAGCTTTAGAAAACAGCCAGATACGCTTGATGATAGGCACAAAAGAATCGTGTCTTGAAGCCACGCGCTACGCGCTTGGAGAAATAAAGAAAGATTTAGGTGACAATAAATTAGACTTACTGTTTATGTTTGATTCTTCATCGAGATACGCGCTCCTGGGCAGAGACAGCCCGAAAGAATTACAGATAATAAAAGAACAACTGGGTGAATATACGCCCGTAGCCGGAATATATACATACGGGGAACAAGCACCCTTAAAAGCAATAAATTACCAAGGTAGATCTTATTTACATAACCAAACCATAAATCTTCTGGCGATAGGAGATTAAAATGACTTTTTATGAATATCTTATAAATACCCTCGGAGTTATAAGTTTAGGGGCAATAATCACCCTGGCTATAGCTTTGGTGATAAAGATGGACCGCCTGAAAGAAGCCAAGCAGGAAACAGAAAGTCTAAGAAGGGCCCTGGATGAAATGGATGAGCAAGCCAAGCTCATAGTGCGTACAGACATAGAATTAAATAAGGCGCAGGAAGAGCTGGATAAAAAGGTTACCGGCTTATATACACTCCAGAAACTATCACGATTGATCTCTACAACGCTGGAAGAAAATCAGATATTTAAAATGATTGAGCCATCCTGCATTGAAGAACTCGGTTTCGAAAAAATATGTGCCGTTTTCTATAATGAAACGGAACAAAAGTTTATGTCACGCTTAAGCTACGGCTGGCCTGAAGATCAGCTAAGCGAATCCTGCTCGGCAGTCGAAAAAGACAAAGAATTATATCTGGGCTTGATACATGACAAAAAAACCATCTCATCGATTTCCATGCGCGATCATGCCCAATGCGAGAAAATAAAAAATTACATGAAAATGACCGCCTTTGTAATATCGCCTATACTTCCGAAAGAAGGCGATAAGGGATTCCTAATAGTCGGAACAGAAAATGCGTCACTCTCAATAACCGCAGGCGACGAAGAGCTAGTAACTATATTAAGCAACGAAATAGGCCAGGCCCTTGATAACTGCCGGCTTTTCGATAAAACCTGGAAGGCCCAGCAAAGCCTCGAAAAGAAAGTTGAAGAGCGCACCTCGGAGCTAACCAACGCCCTTGATAAAATTAAGATTGTCAGCAAACGCAAAAGCGATTTTGTCTCAAGTGTCTCGCACGAGTTAAGGACTCCCTTAACGTCAATAAAAGGATACGCTTCCATACTCTTGACCGGAAAGTTAGGCGAAATACCCAAAGATGTTTACTTAAGGCTTGAGAAGATAAACCAGCACAGCGATGAACTGGTGCATATGGTCAATGACCTACTTGACATATCACGTATCGAATCCGGCAAGGTGGCAATGAAGCAGGTGCCTTATGAATTAAACAGCATCATAGAAAAAATCGCTGATCTTTTGGCGGTACAGGCGAAAGAAAAAAATATAGAGCTGGCCACAGATATCACGGATAAGAAAATAGGCGTCTTCGTAGATTCCGGGCAGATAGAGCGCGTTTTTATAAATTTAGTCGGCAATGCGCTTAAGTTTACCCCGGAAAAAGGAAAAATCACAATCAGCGCCCATAAAATAAACGACAAAGACATACAGGTCGATATTTCTGACACCGGATCCGGCATACCGGATGAAGCCCAGGAAGCAGTATTTGATGAATTCTACCGCGTTGACAATACTATCAACCAGCAGGTCAAAGGGACGGGCCTTGGGCTATCACTGGTAAAGCACATCATCGAAGCCCACGGGGGAAAAATCTGGCTTAAAAGCAAAGTAGGGCAAGGTTCAACATTTAGCTTTACTTTGCCAAATTACAAATTATAATAACTCCTAATTTATGCAAGATAACCGAATAAAAATATTAATAGCTGACGACGACCCGGACATCCGGGACGTATTGAAACTTACTCTGTCCGAAGAAAACTACGAAGTAATCGAAGCCTCTAACGGCGAAGAGGCTTTAAGAACAGCTACCAATACCAAAGTAGATCTTGTGCTTTTAGATTATAAAATGCCACTGATGGATGGGCGCACAGTTTGTTCTCTGATAAAAAAAGATCTGCTCTTAAGACACCTCCCGGTAATTATGGTAACTGGAAAAGGAGAAATCGATGACAAGGTCGGCGGAATAGACGCCGGGGCTGACGATTATATCGTCAAACCTTTTGAACCGAAAGAGCTCCTTGCGCGCATACGCATGATCTTAAGGCGTACGGAGCGCGACCTGGAAGCCAACCCTTTAACCCGCCTGCCCGGCAATGTATCCATATTGGGAGAACTTTCAAAACGCATTGCGCAAAAAACTTTGTTTGCTGTATGCTATGTAGATTTAGATAAATTTAAGGCATATAACGACAAATACGGCTTTGAACACGGCGATAATGTAATACGCGAGACAGCCCGCATTTTAATACGCGCTGCCCAGGAATTCGGCGAACCCGATGATTTTGTCGGGCATATAGGCGGAGATGATTTCGTAATCGTAACTACTCCTAAATCAGCGGATAATATATGTAAAAAAATAATTATTGATTTTGAAAAAATAGCCCCCACCTTCTATAATGACGAAGACAGAAAACAAGGATATATAATGGGCAAGGACAGAAAAGGCATAGAGCAAAAAATCCCTCTCCTGTCGGTTTCAATAGGCGTGGTTACAAATGAATTCCACAAGATAGAACACGTTGCGCAAATAGGCGAAATCGGCGCTGAATTAAAAGAAGCCGCCAAGCGCCTTGAACGCTCAAACTATATTAAAGACCAAAGAAAATAATCTAATATAATCTTAACAAACAAAAAAACCGCTTTTTCTAAAAAGCGGTTTTTTATTATGAGCCTGTTGCCGTTTGAATTTTACTTGTCGGAAAGATTCTACGGATTAGGTACCCCACTCGCTGCCTCGCTTGGGTACCCGTTGTAATTTTCCGACAAGGAAAATTACAACGGGGACGACGAGATTTGAACTCGCGGTCTTCGCCGTGACAGGGCGATGTGTTAAACCAGGCTACACCACGTCCCCAGATATTAGAATGCCAATTTTACCTTAATTTTATCCTCTCGTCAAATCTAAATATAATCTTTATCTTGCTTCGCCCTTAATATGATTATAGCTGGTAGGGCTACGCAGAAATTCTTCTTCGCTAGAACTATAAGAACCTGTTTCTTCGAAGCCACACTATAGATTTTAGCATGTTAGATGGCGAAGAAGAATGGGCGGTACTGGACTTGAACCAGTAAACCTCTTGAATGTAAATCAAGCGCGCTAACCAATTGCGCCAACCGCCCGTAAACCACTCCAATTACCTATGCCTGCTATCCAACCATCTATTTTAGACTTTAGTTTTACGTCACAGATAACTACCCTGAAGGTCCCCAATGGTAACGTATCTCTTTTTTGTTTACTAGCCTTACTTACCCCAAACTGGGTTTTATGAAACTGCTTAAGAGGAATACCGCTAACACCCGACCAAAACTTTTTGGCTTTTTCTTTATCTAAATGAGGGTGGATATGAAGGGCGCCTCTGAATTTAGCTTCTGAAACCTTGCAGACTTCACGAAAGAATCTCATCACAAGGGCAATCATCAATGGGTCAGAATTGCTAAAATTTACCATATTGACACTTTGCTTATAACCTTCTGCCCAATACAAAGCGCTGCCGATAACTTTTAATATTTCCCTATGACAACTAGAAGGAATTTCTTTTTTTGCAGAATCCCGTATATCTTCCCTTATAGCTGCCCAAACATTCTTAGGACTGTTTGGGTGGTTGGCCGCTTTAGCCCTAGCCCTATCTTGTTTTAATTCAAGGCGCTCAATTTGTTCAGAGGATAGGGCTATGTCGCGCACCCATTCACTAATTGAGCTCTTTGCACAACCTATCTCTTCGGAAATCTCCCGTATAGAAAATCCCCGTTCCCGCAATTTTCTTGCTTTCTTACGTTCTTGCGCCCTCATAATCGAATAGTAGTTTATTATATAAATGTATTATAATACGGGAGTTCGTTTCTGTCAAAGAACTTAATTCGCCCCAGCAACCAAGGTGAATACGCAAAAGCTTAAGACAACGTCCCCGCTAACTTACCGAGCACTCCAAGCGTAAAAGCCATGACAAACAATGCAACCGTCTCGGTCATACCTAAAACAACCAAATAATTACCAAAGCCCTTGTTAGTCTCTCCCATTGCATCGCAGGCAACGGCTGCGCATCTGCCCTGCCAATATGCCGATAGGCCTATTGCTATACCGGCAAACGCACCTATGCCCCAACAATATAAACCTTTGGCAGCTAAATCAAAAAGCCTGTTCATTACAATCATGCCGTATATCGTCTGGGTCAGAGGCGCGCCCACAAAGGCAACCAGCATAAAAGAAGCAGCTTTATTCTGAACATAATTCTTCTTCCATGCGCCTATAGCCCCCATGCCTGCCATACCCGCTCCAAACGCAGAGCCGGCAGCAGAAAGACCCAAAACAAGAATCAAACCTAAATCTTTAAATTGACTGATAATATTAGTATCCATCGTTTCCCCCTTTTCTAGGAAGCTTCTTTAAGCGGATTATACGCTACGCCGCTCCAGGTTAAATTGGTATGATTAAGCCCAAACTCTAAAACATTAAGCCTGACACCATGCACCAAGATTGCTATTGGCCCAAGCACAATATTCAAGGCGTGGCCGATTAATGTAATCAATACTCCGGCAATAATAGCAAACACTCCGCTGCCTATCCCTGCAGCCATGGCGTTAGTGGTGTTGGCAATAGCTACTGCGGCAAGCCCAACTGCAAAAAGCCTTACATATGATACCAAGTCAGTAAAGGCACTCATAAACCCTAATCCGAAAGTAACAGAGGTAAAACCTGCGCCAAGCCTTTTAAATATATTTTTCCGCGACTCGGAGAAAAATAAAACAAGTGCTATTCCGCAAAGAACCAACGGCATTGCGAATTCCGGAAACGCCTTGCCTAATATAAGCGAGCCGGCCAGGAAATATGCTACCCAAAGAATAGCAATCCAACCTATTTCTGCCAAAAAAGTTGAATGGGGAAATTTTAAAACACCCCTCCAGGCATGTGCTATGCTAAGATGCAGGGCTCCCACAAAGAAACAAAAAGTCTGCATAACCCCCGGGTCATTTAACGCCGGGATAAGAGGCTTAATACCTTTGGCAGTTAACCAATCCTGCCCAAAGAATGTCCCCGTTAAAGCTCCCCAAATAATCGCGCAGGAGTCCAAACAATAAAAAAGCAGAAAAATATTTTTATTCTTTTCAGTTATGCCCTTTTTCTTTTGAAACCATAAAGTTAAAAGAAGATAGACAATGCCATAGCCTGCATCCCCGATTAATATACCGAAAAACATGCTAAAAAATATAAGAAAAACCGGGCTGACATCTAATTCCCTGTATCCGGGCATAATCCCAAGCAATTTCATTACCGGTTCGATTAAACGAACCCAGCGCGGATTGCTTAAAAGGACCGGCGGATGCTCGTCTTCCGACGGTTCCTCTATCAATAGGCCCCATTTATCTCGGCTAGCAGCTGCCTCTACAGTCGCTACCTGGCCAGCCGGGATATAGCCGGTCAAATAATTGATGACGCCTAAGTTTCCCATGCCCGCAAGCGCTTCTGTGA
>CAYXSY010000021.1:28565-30131 GCA_964467905.1 uncultured Planctomycetales bacterium
CCGGTCAAATAATTGATGACGCCTAAGTTTCCCATGCCCGCAAGCGCTTCTGTGAATTCTATCTGTTTTAATAAATTCTTTGCTGTACTCTCCAGCGTCTTTCGATACGCCAAATAGCTGCATATATCATCGACTATTAAATCTTTCAATCTCTCGTCTTCATAAAGTCTGGTGCGCATCTTCTGAAGACCCATTTTAGGCAAAGGAATTTCCTTAAATGGCAGCTCCGATTCTTTCTGCGAGATAACGACGCAATAAATAAAACCTGCACGGGAAAATATCTGCCTAACTACTATATCCTGCGGGATATTCTTAACCTCTTTAGCTGGAACCTGATAAAATTTTATAAAAATATTTTTTTGCCGAAGTGCCGATATATCGTCTGGATCAAATTCTCCCCACGCCTCCCAATCAACGATATGCCCCCTTAATACACGCGAGTATTCCCCCAGCTGCTCCAGACGCTTGTTTAATTCAATGGTGTGCTTAGCGGCAAACCTCCAATCAGAGAGTGCCTCGTCCTGTTTGTGGGGCGCTACTTTTAAATACGCTGGCTCTGCCAGAATATTCAGCGCTTCTTCTGCCAAAGCCAGGTCCTCTTTTAGTTTAGAAAGATTTTCGCCTACCGGAGAACGGACGTTCTGAATATGCAATATCCCCAGTTTACGCAAAGCTAAGACCGAGTCTTTGGCATCTTTAGCTTGCATAATCACTGAGACTTTCTTCATTTTAACTATCATACAAGTGCCTCTTGAAGCTGATACTCCTCTATTTTACGCTTGGCAATCTTGCTTCTCCCGACGGCGTTAGTCATCTGGTCGCCGATATAAATCTTAATCACGCGTATAGCTTCCTGCGCCTGGGGAATTTTTACCTTTTCAAACAAATTTACTCTTTGCGTTGTAATACGCAGCTCTTCCTTTAATATCCTTATGCCTTCTTTAATAACGGATATCTCTGCACGCAGAGAATTTATTGCTTTAAAATAATCTATTGCCGCGTCATACCAAAGCGGGGCAAAGAACAAATCCGAATCATCGGGATTAAATTCCGCCTGTGAAAATACCGGCAGATCAACTCCGGCTACATTTCTCGAGCTCTTTATTATATCCTTGGGGAGAAAATATTGCTTAACTCCTATATCTTCCGATAAAATACCCACCCAGGCCTCGGCAGGACTAAGCTTGGTCCTTTCAGAATCCTCTTTTTCCCTAAGGAGGTTTAACTGGTGTATAATCTCTATCTGCAGCTGCTGTTTTTTAAGCACTAATGTAGGCAGATATCTCTGGTACTGCCTCAAAGCATCTCTCTGGCGTTTTAACTCACCCTTAGTTAGCTTAACTTTCACTTTTAGTGCCTCTTATTTCTTGGGGCCAACCCCGTTAGAAATCTTTATTTCTGACGGTTGCTGTCGCTATTTCTAACGGGGCCAATATTGCTCAATAAGCGAAGTCTTTATTCCGGTTTCCTCCGGGTTGAAACAATCACCCATAATCTTCCATCCTAAATCCAATGCTTTATCAAGCTGGATGTTAACCGTCAAAGGCATCATATTCTTCTCGAATA
>CAYXSY010000021.1:30231-34369 GCA_964467905.1 uncultured Planctomycetales bacterium
CCGGTATTATCAGGAACCGGATGGGTAACATCATCTCCGGGCATAGTAGTTGCAGCCAATATTGTAATGGAGCCTGCGGTATCAAAATCAACCGCTTTCTCGTAACGGCTGGCTAGCTGGCTATATAAATCACCGGGATATCCGCGATTGGAAGGAACCTGTTCCATAGTTATAGATACTTCCTTTAAAGCGTCGCAGAAATTGGTCATATCCGTCAACAAAACCAAGACTCTCTTACCTTCTAAAGCGAAACTCTCCGCCACTGCCAGGCTCAAATCAGGAACCAACAGGCACTCAACCGTAGGATCAGCGGCTGTATGCATAAAAAATACGGCCCTGGATAAAGCTCCCTGGGCTTCAAGCGTATCGCGGAAAAATAAATAATCATCATATTTCAGGCCCATCCCGCCTAAAATAATAATATCAACCTGAGACTGAATGGCAATGCGCGCCAATAATTCATTATAAGGCTCTCCGGCAATGGAGAAAATCGGCAATTTCTGCGATTCAACCAGCGAATTAAACACATCTATCATAGGAAGCCCTGTATGTATCATTTTATTAGGGATAATCCTTTTAACGGGGTTAACCGGCGGCGCTCCTATATCGATCATATTATCAAAAAGCTCCGGGCCTTTGTCCAGAGGCTGACCGCTTCCGTTAAAAATCCTTCCCAAAAGATCCGCGCCGCTTGCCACACGCATAGAATGTCCAAGAAATCTCACCTTGTCCCCGGTAGATACACCCTTACTGCCTGCAAATACCTGCAGGGATACTTTCTTACCGTCAATGCGTATAACCTGGGCTAAAGATACTCCTCTTTGAGTAGTAACCTCGGCTATCTCAAGATAACCTATCCCCTCTGCCTCAACAGTAATAACATCGCCTGCTATCTGGATAATGCTTGTATAGATTTTTTGCATCTTATTTATTCCTTATTAAAATTAGACCGCTCTGCCAGGAGAGCAGTTATGCTATCCTGCCTTTTATTAAACTCCTGCGATTTATATTCCAGAGAATTCCACTCTCGGAACTGCTGCCTTAAAAGATGGAAGAAATGCAAAGCTTCTTCTTTATCATTAAAATTAAATGCCGATTCCAAAACGCGATATATAAAATTAAATATGTACTGCTGCCGCTCCTTAGAAGTCGCTTCGTCTACCTTATCAAAAGCATTTTGCTGTAAATATACGAAATCAAAAAATTCTCCCTTTAAATATTCTATATAATCCGTAATGCTGGTCCCCTCTTCTCCTATAACTTTCATCATCTGCGAGACTTCATTGCTTTTTTTCAAAATATCATGCCCGCGCTGTTTTTCTTTATCGTCGATAAAACTGGGGTATTTGGACCAGCTGATTAACGGGTCTATAGCCGGATATCTGCGCGCATCAGAGCGCTCGCGCGACAAACCATGGAATGCCCCGACAACCTTTAATGTGGCTTGGGTAACCGGTTCTTCAAAATTTCCCCCCGCGGGGCTGACGGTCCCTCCGATAGTTACCGAACCGATATTGCCATCATGAAGCTTAACTATACCCGCTCTTTCATAGAAAGAGGCGATACGAGACTCAAGGTAAGCCGGGAAAGCCTCCTCCCCGGGGATCTCCTCAAGGCGACCTGACATTTCGCGCATAGCCTGAGCCCAACGCGAAGTAGAATCAGCAAGAAGTAAAACATTCAAACCCATCTGCCGGTAATATTCGGCGATTGTAACGGCTGTATAAACGCTTGATTCGCGAGCTGCTACAGGCATCGAACTGGTATTACATATTATAACCGTGCGATCGCTCAATGAGCGGCCTGTGCGCGGGTCAGTCATCTCGGGAAAAGTTTTTAAGGTTTCGACTACCTCTCCTGCGCGCTCACCGCATGCGGCAATAATAACTATATCCGCATCGGCATGGCGTGAAGTCAACTGTTGCAAAACAGTTTTACCTGCGCCGAAAGGCCCGGGGATGCAAAAAGTCCCGCCCTTTGCAACCGGGAATAAAGAATCTATAATGCGCATCTTCGTAATAAGAGGATCCGCCGGCTTCAGCTTCTGCGAATAGGCAGAAATCCCTATTTTTACCGGCCACCTCTGCTGCAAGAAACAATCATGTATTTTACCGTTAGAATCCTGCAACTTAGCTACCGAATGTTTAAAATTATATTTACCGTGGCCTGCTATCTCTTGCACCTCCAGCACTCCGCTCAAAACGAAAGGAGCCATAATGTAATGTTTGAGTATTTTCTCAGGAACCCATCCTAATTTCTCTCCAGGCCTCACCTTATCGCCTTTTTTAACTAAAGGTGTAAACTCCCATTCCAGCTCGTCAGGCAATGCATCAAAATAAATCCCGCGCTTCAAGAAGAAGCCGCATTTCTGCGCCAATGTCGGCAGCGGATTTTGGAGCCCGTCAAATACCTGCCCGAGCAGGCCCGGGCCAAGTTCTACAGAAAGCAAGTCTCCCGTGAATTCGACTTCCTCCCCGATTCTTAAGCCGGTTGTACTTTCAAAAAGCTGCATCTCTGCGACATTTCCCCTGATACGTATAACCTCGGCCTTAAGGTGCTCCTGGCCATGAATGACATAGGCAACTTCATTTTGTATGATAAAGTTATCGGTGACGGCGGCAATCATGTTGCCGTTAATCTTAACTATTTTCCCTTTTCTATTAATATCCATATTAATCTTTAGTTAAAACCTCATCCATTATCGCCTTTTTATCGGCGGTAGCAATTTTATTCCAACGCTCCAATATCATAAGTTTAAACATATAAACAACGAGAAACTCTAAATCAAAATAATGGCCTATGCAAAGCTCATCCAACAGGCCCCAACGCTCCTCATCTAGCGCCTTTTCGCCTTCTGCCGGAGAGGCTTTTCTATGGGCAGCGGAAACTAAATGTGACACATCATAGCCCAAGCGGCCTTCTGTATGTAGAAATTTCTCCGCATCAATATGCTTACGGGCAGCTCTTATTTTTACCAGTTCATTATTTAAAGCGACGTTGAAATCCTGCCATTTCCTTAATATCGGAATATTCCCCGAATAAGAAAATATCCCTTTATCGCGCAGATCCTGAAGCAAGCTGCGATCTTTATCGGGGATAAGCCCTTTTGCTGACTCTAAAAACTTATCCATAGTCAATGGGGGCTTTGCTCCAAAAGAAAGCGCAGGCAGAGTTGAAACAAAATAAATATAAAAATTAGGCATATAGTTTAATTTCTTAAGGAATTGCCTGGCGCAGGAGGTCGTTAAGTTTGGGCTTAAGATACGAACCGATATATTCGGCAAGGGCTTTATCGCTAAAATCAAACTGGGACCTGCCTGAGTCAAAACTAATAATGAACCCGGATGCTATACCATCCGAGGCCTTAATCTGTATATTCTTCTTGGCCTGCTCCTTTAACTCGCCCAAAAAGCTCTCCATCTTCTTTAAGTCTTCTTTTGATACCTGCAAAACAATCTCTCCGCCTGCTCCCAAAGAATATCCTTTTACGGCAGCAAGGATAATCTTTGATAATTCTTCCGGGGTAAGCGCCGTGTTTAACTTGGAAATTATAAGATTATTCAGCATATCGCTTATTTCTTTCTTTACCGATATCAACATGTCTCTTGCTGCCTGCTGCAAAGCTACGGATGTAGTATCATTAATTTTAGCCGCCTCATTTCTGGCCTCTGCGATTATTTTTCCGGCTGATACTTTAGCCTGCTCTATTAAAGACGCTGCCTTATCCTTGGCAAGAGACTCAATCTCTTCAGCCTTGGCCTGGGCCGCCTGAATACCTTCTTTCTGTATCTTCTCGATTAAATCTTTGATTTCTTCTGGCATAAAACCTGCTCCTTTAAACCTATTTCAAAATACTAGATGCGGCCGCTAACGGATCAGCTGCCTCTAAAATCGGCCTGCCCACTACAAGAAAATCGCTTCCGGCATCAATTGCTTCAGCAGCAGTAACCGTTCTTTTCTGGTCATCTTTCTTAAAACTTGCCGGCCTGATGCCGGGAGTAACAATGAAGAAATTTCTCTTTAATTTTGCACGTAATAATTTTGCCTCGCGCGCGGAACACACAACACCATCGAGGCCGCATTCAAGGCCGATACGCGCCAAAGTCAATACGTCGCTGGAATTTGCTTCTTTACTTGT
>CAYXSY010000022.1:0-30759 GCA_964467905.1 uncultured Planctomycetales bacterium
CAGTTTACGGTCAGGGTTGTCGACGGATGCCTTGCCCGTGGTTTTGTCACCGGAGAAGTAAAAAATGCGCTTCGGGAAGGACAGGAAATATATGATCCGCTTGATACATCTGTGATCTGTGCCCGACTAAAAAGCGTAGGCGCGGAATTAGATATGAACGCTGGCATGTTTCCGGTAGAGGTAGAGTTCGACAAGCCTCGGGATTCGGGAGCTGCATTTGTGGTTTGCGCTCATACCGCGACGCTCCATAGCGTATTAGCCGTCCCCAACGAAGTGTTGGATATTGCCGGAGACGAATATTTCATCTGGAAGGATGAGAATGGTTTCGCCAAGAAAGGCAAAGTGGTTATTCGATTACGCAACGGCTATGGCGCGATAATCTCCGAGGGACTGCAATCCGGGGACAAAGTAATCTTCAAAGGACAAAATGCACTTGAGGATAATGACCGGTTGCTGGTGGTAAACTCCGGGAAAACAGATAAAGAGGAATAGACTCAATGATAGAGTATTTTGTTAAACATAAAATCACCACGGTCATGTTCGTTTTGGTATTCGTGGTTTTAGGGCTGTTTAGTTATTCTAACCTGATGATCGAGAAAACTCCGAAAGTTGATTTTCCGATCGTTACGGTTTCCGTGACCTATCCGGGGGCGACCCCTCTGGAGGTAGAAACGCTGGTAGTCAAAAAGATTGAAGACGCTATTTCCGAGATCTCCGAGATCAAGAAGATCAAAAGCCAGTCTTACGACAGCTTCGGATATATCTTCGTAGAATTCTTGCTTTCCGCTGACGTCAACGTCAAGTCCATAGAGGTTAAAGATAAGGTAGAGGCCATCCTTAATGATCTACCGGATGCAATAGAAAAACCGGTAATAGAGAAATATGATCCTTTAATCGAACCGGTGCTGGACATAGTTTTAACCAGCGACTCTGGAGATCTGCGCGAAATATATGAATATGCAGATAAGACTTTAAAGACCAAATTTTCGTCTATTCGCGGTGTGGCCAAGGTTGATGTATACGGAGGTAAAAAACGCCAGATTAATGTCTATTTGGATCCCATGCTTATGAAGCAGCATTATATCAGCATCAGTGAGGTGATTGGGGCTCTAATGGCCCGCAATAAGAATGTGCCTGCAGGGGATATAGAAAAAGGATACGATGCTCTTAGCGTGCGTTTTACCGGAGAATTCACAAGCGTAGAAGAGATTGCCAATACCCTCTTGGTTTCATCCGACGGAGGCGAGTTCCGCCTGAAGGATATTGCAGTAGTAGAGGATAGCTTTAAGAAGATTTCGACTATTGCCCGTTATAACGGCAAACCAGTGGTTGGTCTTTCAGTCAATAAAGCTTCTGATGGCAATGCGGTGTTTATCTCTCATCAGATGCGTAAGAGGCTGGCGGAATTCCAGAAAGGACTACCCCAGGGAATGCATCTGGAGATCGCCACCGACACCACAACTTTTATCGTAAAAGAAACCCTCGATACCGAACGGAATATATTTATCGGCATCGTTTTGACCATAATCCTGTTGCTGCTGTTTTTGGGGCGTTGGGATATGTCTTTTATTTCCGCAATCGTTATTCCCACCTCGATTATCTCTACGCTATTTCCTATGTGGATGTCGGGTTTTTCCATTAATATGATGACTCTTCTTGCTATTGCTACGGTAATTGGAACGCTTATTTCTAACGCTTTGGTAATCTTGGAGAATGTGATGGTACATTTGAGCCGTCACGATAATCCGGAAAAGGCAGCGATTGATGGTACCAAGGAAGTTGTTATTCCGATTATCGCCTCTGCCGGCACCAACCTGGTTGTATTTATGCCAATCGCGATGATGAGCGGGATGGTTGGATTGATGATGAGAGCATTTGGTTTGACAGTAGTCTATGCCACCTGTTTTTCATTACTGGCTTCGTTTTCGTTGACTCCAATGTTATGTGCGGCAATGCTTCAGCCCAAAAAAGAAGAGAAACCCTCCCGGCCCGGGTTGATACGGAAGATTAGCGCCAAGGTAAAAATGATTCCAGTATTTACGGATAAGTCTCTAGAATTTCTTAAAAAGCAGTATAAGCATATATTTGAGCTTATGTTTCGCTTTCCGCGCTCGACCATTACTGTTTGCTGTTTGGCAATGATCGGCTCATTATTACTTTTTCCTTACGTGGAGAATGATTTCCATCCCAAGTCTGATGAGGATAAAATTGTCATCAACTTTTCTTTGCCTCAAGGTTCTACCGTCGAACGCACCGAGGAGGTAGTTAAGCATATCGAGGCTTACTTAGAGACGATACCTGAGAAATGCGGGTACTTGTCTAATATCGGACAAAACGGAGTAGAAAACGCCAAGATTACTCTGGACTTGATACCTTCAATCAAGCGTAAACGCAGCGATATGCAGATTATCGATGACGTAATTATTTTTATTTCCAAGATTCCGGATACAGAAGCGTATTGCGTACGGCAAGGTATGAGTTCGATGTCCGAAGGTGACGTAGCCATAGACCTTTACGGCACGGACTACACGGTTATGGTGGGCTTAGCCCGACAGATGAAAGAGATAATGTATAAAAGCGGCGATTTCCAGAGCGTAGTTCTTTCGTATAAAAGCCCCAAGAAGCAGATGAGCTTGATTCCTGATGAGGAGAAACTTAATGAGTTCGGGCTCAACGCGGCTAGCGTGGGCTTAGTGATGCGCTCTTCCATTTACGGCGAGGATTCCAATATTTACAAAGAGAAAGGCGAGGAGTATAAAGTTAACGTAGAGATGGATGATGTTTATGCCCGGAATTTTGATGACATCAAGGAGATATCCATCCTTTCGCGAAAAGGGCTTATTCCTATTAACGAATTGGGAGAATTGAAGACCGAGAAAGCCCTTCCGACCATCTGGCGCCGCGACCGTAACAGGATCATACGCATTGATGGTTATCTGGGTAAGAGTTCTATGGGTATCGTTAGCAATAAGCTGGATAAGCAGTTTAAGGCACTTAAGTTTCCCGCCGGATATAGCTATAAATATTCGGGTTATTCGGAGTATATGGAAGAGACGAATGTTGAATTGGGCAGGGCGTTTATTTTGGCGGTCATCCTGACATTTATGTTGTTGTGCGCAATCATGAATTCACTGATTGCTTATCCTTTGGCTGTCATGACTACAGTAATTACTTCTGTGGCCGGGATGGTTTTGGGGCTGTTTTATTTTAATCAGAGTATGAATGTGGCTTCGATGATGGGCATGGTTATGCTGGTAGGTATGGTGGTGAATAACGCGATTCTTCTTCTGGAGCAGACCCTGGTGAAAATGAAAGAAGGGCTGGGGGTTAAGGATGCTCTTTGGCAGGGCGCTTCGGATAAGTTCCGCGCGATTATTATGACTTCGCTTGCCATTATCTTGGGCGTCCTGCCGCAACTGTGGAGCTTGAGCAAGATTAAGCAGTCTATGGGTGCGGTGATGATTGGCGGGTTGCTTGCTTCGATTGTATTTACATTTATTCTCGTGCCGGTTGTTTTCTGGTATTTGGAGCGGTTTGAAAGAAAGTTTACGAAACATTAGAGACATGAAAAATTTTGACTCGTTGTTTTCAATAGTAAAGATGTTGGGTGACAATGAGGCGGTTTTTACTCACGGAAGGCGGGTTGCCAGCTTCGCTTGCGCTATCGCCAGAAAAATGAAATATTGCGATAGAGATATTAAGTATATTCATTTCGCAGCGATTGTTCACGATATTGGAAAGATTCGGATACCCAAAGAGATCCTTAACAAGCAAGGTACTCTTAATGATAACGAGTTTACGATAATAAGAAAACATCCAGAGTTAGGCTATTGCCTCTTGAAAAATATAAAGCCTGAGTCTATAGCAGCGGAGGTTGCGTTTCAGCACCACGAAAGGTTAAATGGTTCAGGCTATCCTTTCGGCTTGCGCGCCAAGGATATTAATCCTGTTACAAGAATAATTTCGGTTGCCGATGTATTTGATGCGATGTTTTCTATGCAGGTTTACAGACCAGCATTAGAGATGGGGGAAGTTATTAGGGAGATTGAACAAGGAAGCGGTTTATTGTACGACTCGCAAGTAGCCGATATCGGAATAAGGCTTATCAAAAATGGCGAATTCCAGATTTAACGACAATGAATATCTGAAATTCCGTAATTTATTACAGAGGCTTATGCAGGTTATTCATGCACAAGCCTCTCGCTATGCTTTACGTCATAAGCTTTCTTTATCAGAATGCAAGGTTTTATTTCTTTTGAGCAGCGGTAAACAGATCGAGATGAATAGGATAAAAAATGATTTATTTATTACCGGTGCCTACGTCACAGCTATCGTTGATCGGCTTATCAGGCACGAATTGGTTGTGCGCCAGCGCGACAATAGAGACCGCAGAAAGGTAACCATTACGCTTACAGATAAGGGAAGGCGTTGCCTGATGAGATTGCAGGTAGACGGTAATGGTTTATTTAAGTTGCTATTCAGTAAATTAAGGAAGAAAGACAAGGTGGCAATGGAACGAGGTATCTTGATGCTGCTTTACTCTTTGGAGTCTATAAAAGATTTTAATGCTTTTCGTTGGATATAGCTGGAGAAAGCTCACTTGGGATAGACAGTCTTAAGAAATGAAGGTTAACGTAGGATTTTAAACATGTTTTCAGGCCCCCTATATAAGAAATTTCTTCGCTACCTTGCACGTAAGGCATTTTATGCGATACGCAGAATTACCAGATGCGCGCCTTGGTGGTTTTTTAAAATCGCAGAGCCTTTTTTAATTGCTATTGGTAGTGTGTTTATTATAAGAAGAAATCATGTTGTTCTGGAAAATCTTGAATTTGCTTTTGGCTCTGAAAAAAACAAAAATGAAATTAACCGGATAGCCCGTGATTGGGCTAGGAATATGAGTTCGGGCATGATAGAGCTAATTTATCTTATCGACCGTCCGGAAGAGATTAAAAAGAGAGTAAGTATAGAAGGTAAGGATAATCTTGATACAGCCTTAAGTAAGGGGCGGGGGGTTATATTAGTCAGCGCCCATTTTGGTAACTTTGTGTTGATGCTATTACGGATAGCCCTTGATGGTTATAAAACCAACTATATTATGCGCAGAATGAAGGATGAAGAATTCAGAGAATACGTTTACGATTACTGCGCTGAACGTGGCGTGCATACCATATATTCTTCTCCATTTCGAGAATGCGTGGAGCAGTCGTTTAGGGCTCTGCGTGACAATCAGCTTCTATTCATTTTGACGGATCAGAATCATGGGGAGCGTAATGGTGTCTTTGTTGATTTTTTTGGCAAGCCGGCTGCGACCGCAACAGGACCGGTAGTTTTCTCTAGCCGCTCAAAAACACCGATACTTCCGGTTTTTATCGTAAACGATGGAACTGGCCGGCATAAAATTAGCATTGAACCACCGGTAAAACTCGAGGCATCTCAGCATGAAGAATTATTTTTGGAACGCAATACCACCCAGCTTACCAAGATTATCGAAGGATATATCCGCCGATACCCCCACGAATGGGGAGGGTGGATGCACTTGCGTTGGAAAACTAAAATGCCTATCCCATAAAGTAAGAACTGTTTGTTTAATATGCTTCGAACAAGAGATGTGGCATATTTTTGTTCTAGGTTTAGAAAGAAAATAGAAGGATAAATAATGAGCTTTCTTACTAATTTCTTAAACTGGTTAGATAATAACACGCAACTTATAGCATTTTTTGATATATGGAACATGGTTTTGAGTGTTTTTGTCCCGCTTTGGTTGTGTGGTTTTGTTATATGCAGGATAATAAAACATATTAGGAGAAGGAGTTGATCTAATTGATTATACCAGTGGTTAAAACAGAAGGCTGTGGAAAATAATAGATGCAACAGGGTATTCATGAGATAGTTTAATTTATGTGAATAGGGAGCGTTGTATGCATATTTTCGAAATCAAAAAAACTGATGACATTTTTCCATTTGTTAAGGCAATTGAAGAATATCCAGCGGCGTCTGTTATCCGGCTTTCCGGGTCTTTTGATTTCAAAACAATACCCCCCATTGAGGATGCCGTGAAGAGGCTAAAAGAACATTTTGACCAGAATATAATACTCGATTTTAAAGAGGTAATACATATCGATACTTCTACTTTAGCGGTATTGATATATATCATAAGCAAGCTTAAACAGCAGCATAAAAAATTGTATTTAGTAAACATTAGCGATAGTATCAGGGAACATATAAAAATAGCAAGATTAGAATCTGAAATCCAGGTTTACGATACATTAGAAGGTGCCTTAAGATACATTCATACTTAAATATGTTTTCGTAAAGGGGAATGGGCTTTTCTTAAGAAAACCTAAGGGTAGAAAGGAGTGGCTATGGAAAAGAAACGTAAGGCAATTGACCTAACTGAGTATATTAAAATTAAGGCCAGAGAGTTGTGGGAAAAAGATGGATGTAAGCAGGGCCGTGATTTAGATTATTGGCTACAGGCTGAAAAAATTGTAAAAAGCCAGACGAGGAAAGCTTAGCGAGCCGAGACCCAGATAAATGAAGCTAAGTAAAAGAAGAAAAGTGATATTGTTAGTCACCGGCGTTCTTATTCTAATATTTGCCGGCTTCCGAGAAGAATGGCATTCGCTTTTTTGGTTTGGTATAGATATAGGGTATGATTATTGTATTGTAGTTAGAGAGAAGATGCGGATTATCGTCGCTATATTTGTAATAGGCTATATCTTATTTGTAATGGTAAAGGATGATTGAATGAATTCCGATAGAAAAATTTATGGCGTCGTAGCAGTAGGAAAGAGGGGGCAGGTAGTTATTCCGGTCAAATTAAGAAAGTCTCTCAATATCAAGCCGCGAGACCGCCTAATGGTTTTTGCTGAAACCCCTAAAAAGATAATCAGCCTTATGCCGGAGGAATATTTTGTCAGAAATTCGATTTTTTAAAAGAAAACAAGAAATTCTCCCGGAGGAATGTGCGTAACTTTTAAGTAGATTAAGGGAGATTTTATCTTCTGAGCTTAAAGTTGATGGAAAAAGATAGAGCTCGGCACCCGTTTTAAGGAAGATTTGAACACCGATTCTTTAGACGCGATTTATATTGTAATGGCTTTAGAGAAGAAATTTGGTATAGATATATCGGATGAGGCCGCTGAAAAATTTCTGACAGTCGAAGATATTGTAGAATACTTGTGTGGAGTATTAAGACAAGCCGGTGACCAAGAGGACACAACATGATCTTTAGACGTGAAAAAATAATTACGGTAACAGAAGAGAAGCCAGGCATATTGTTTATAGAAGGTTATATTAAAGATGATTTTCACCACATTAGCTGCGCCTTAGTAGTGAATTATCCTTCTTTTGAGATTATGGAGGCAAGCGTAGAATTTCTTGTTGCCCCTATGCAAATATGCCATGAGGCCGCTAAGGTTAGAAATAACCTGAAAGGATTAAAGATAAAGCCAGGTTTTTTGGCGAAAATAAGAAAGTCCGTTGGCGGGGCACAGGGATGCATCCATCTTGCGGAATTGCTCTATGATATGGGGCAGGCGGCTTTCCAGTCGTCTAGGAAAATCATAAATAGGACAATTTCAAATGAAGAAATCGAAGAGAAGTCCCGGGAATTTATGAAAGGCAAGTGCGTTGCCTTTCAATAGAATTGGACATTAAAGAGGCTTCGTGAGGATATATTTAGAGAAAAAGCTTGCGTATGAGGTAGATCATTCCAAACAATCGAATTGAGGAAGCGAGATCGCGATTTAGATTATTGGCTGCAGGCGGGAAAGATCGTGAAAGGGCAGATGAAAAAATAGCGGTTTATTTGTAATGTCCGGACAAAGAGAGGTGGACAAATCTATCTCCTAATAAATCAAAGAGTTAGGGAAAGTAGAGACAAAAATTACCGGACAAAACGGACATTTTTCCGAGGAACAACCTCTCTAAAGCTGCGAATTCCCTTGATAATTACCACATTCAGCAATATAATACATACCTGTAAATACAGAGAGGTTTCCCCTCGGCTCATACGAGAGGGACCCCAGTAATATCATTCTCCTCGTAGTAGTGGAGAGTTTAAGGCCTATGATCGCGCCAGCGGTTATGGGCCTTTTTATCTGGTGATGTCCCTAGGAGTTAGGGGATAGAAGGCGGCAATTGAGGCGTGCGATCGCATATTAAGAGAGCCAAAGCTGTTTTAGATAAAAGGAGGATATATTTTTTAAAATAATACTTGACAAGTCAACTATTGTATAGTAAACTACTTTTTAGATAGAAGAAGGGTAAAATTATGAAAGCGCTTAACCATTTTGGCATTGATACTGGAAAACATAGTTACGAAGAGCTTGCTATCTACGG
Source organism: uncultured Planctomycetales bacterium (assembly GCA_964467905.1). GTDB lineage: Bacteria > Omnitrophota > Gorgyraeia > Gygaellales > Profunditerraquicolaceae > CAYXSY01. The sequence continues at coordinate 8,347 of CAYXSY010000022.1, forward strand.
ATTAGCTTGCGCTTATCTACGTATTGAGAAGGCGGTTTCGGATTATTTACGTCCCTTCAAACTCACTCCCGCTAAATTTAATACGATGATGATTATAAAGCATAAAGGCGCTGATAAAGGCTTAAGCCAGATAGAAATAGGTAGATTATTAATTGTAACTGCTTCTAATATGACGCGGCTTTTGGACAAGTTAGATAAAGAAGGATTTATTGAACGTTTAAATCAAAGAGGCGATCGCCGCGTTAAGTTAATCAAAATTAGTAAAAAGGGGTCGGATGTCCTTGATAAAGCTTGGCCGGGGTATTATAAGAAAATTGTAGAAATAGCTGGTCTTTTAAGTAAGGATGAATTAAAGCAATCTGCAAGCCTAATTTCAAAATGGTGTGATAAATTAGAAGGAAGCAATAGAAGATGAAAAAGTTTTTAAAGAGCACTATTTCGGCTCTGGTAATAGCCCCTATATTTACTTGCGGAACTTTGACTACTTCTGATAAACAGGAGATTGCCTTCTATCACTATAAAACCGGGCATCAAGAAGTAGTTATTATTGCTCCCGGATTTTATAATAGCAAGGATGCGATACTGTTAGAGGAATTGAAGGATAAATTAAAAGGCGATTATGATGTGATCATGTTTGATTTTCGCGGTCATGGCAAGAGTACGGGCGTATTTTATTGGACTTCTAAAGAAGAGTCTGATTTACAGGCAGTGCTGGATTATGCTAAAAAGAGCTATCGTAAGATCGGTTTAATTGCCTTTTCTTTAGGGGCAGCTACCAGTATTAATTTGTTAGGAAAGCAAGATGCCGTAAATACTTTAATTGCGATTAGCGCACCGAGCGAGTTTAGCAAGATCGATTATAAATTTTGGAATTTAGATTTTAAAGGAGATCTCATCTATACTTTTAGCGATGAGGGCAGGATTGGAAGAGGTCTAAGGCCGGGCCCGTTTTGGCTGGAAAAACCAAGACCGATTGATTCCGTATCTAAGATTAAATGCCCAATTTTATATATTCATGGAGATAAGGATTGGGTTATAGGGGCTCAGCATTCCAAAGAATTGTATGAAAAAACAAAATCAAAAAAAGAGCTAAAAATCGTTAAAAATGGCTCACACGCAGAGTATCTATTTAAAGATGATTCTGCACCTCAAACAATTGAATTAATTAAATCCTGGCTCAAAACCACTCTTAAAGACGGAGGGAATAAATGAGATCGTTCCTTATAACATTGGGACAGTTAATATTCTCTTTAATGATGTATTGTATAGGTGCGGTATTTTTTGGTTTAGCATTAATTCCTGGGGTAGCGTTAGTGTTAAAAACTTGGTCTGCGTCTATATCAATACATATTTTACTGCGGTTTTTTATTTTGGGACTGAGTCTGGCCGGGGCTTATTTTTTATTCGGGTTTACCTTAATTATCTTAATCGGTTTAACGCGGATAATCTTCCGTCTTAAATTAAAAGAAGGTGATTATCCGATTTTTTCTCTCGGGGCTTTAAATTGGGCTTTATGCGGCGGATTGCAGCTAATGATAAGTTTTACCTTTATTGATTTTATATTACTTACGCCGTTCGCCAATATATTGCTGCGGCTCCTCGGTGCTAAATTAGGCAAGAACGTACAGATAAACTCGAAATTTGTCTCCGATGCGTCGCTGTTGGAGATAGGGGATAATACGGTGGTCGGAGGAAGTGCTACGATTATTGGCCACATAGTCGAGCGCGGAATATTAAAACTACGCAGAGTAAAAATCGGCAAAAATGTTACTGTTGGCTTAAACGCGGTAATTATGCCCGGTTGTGAAATAGGAGATAACGCCGTTATTGGTGCCAGCGCGGTGTTATTGAAAAATACTAAGGTAGAGCCGAGAGCGGTTTATTTCGGGGTTCCCGCAGAACCGATAAAACCCCATTCTCACGAAGAGGGCAAATAGCTATGCCTAAGGTTAATCTGAATAAAATAACCGTTATTGAGTTGCTCATCGCTATCAGCCGCAGATATTCTTCCGTTACTGCATTACAGATAAAAGAGGGTGAAGCTTTTCGCGGCCTTACTTACACAAGATTAGGTATGCGTATTTCAAACACCTCGTATGCCTTAAAGAAGCTAGGTTTAGAAAAATGGGATAGGATAGCAATTTTCTCAGAAAGCAGGCCTGAATGGGCGATTGGCCTTTTTGGCAGTGTTGGCGCCCAAGCGATAGTCGTGCCAATGGATATAAAATTAAGCGATGCCGAGATTGAATTTATCCTTGATGACTCGCAGGCAAAGTGTATTTTTGTATCCAAAAAACTTATCGAAACTATTCTGAGAGTAAAACCAAAATTATCCTATCTGCAAAATATTATCTGCTTTGACCAGGTGCCCCAAGAAGGCATATTATTACTGAAGGATTTTAAGATCCCCGATAAAGAAATTACGGATAGTAATATTCAGCCTGATGACACCGCATTAATCGTATATACCTCGGGGACCACGGGTGTCGCCAAGGGGGTCGAGTTAACCTATAAAAACATATTTTTTGAAGTGATGTCGCTTCATAAATACATCCACTTTAGCCCAAATGACAGGTTTCTTTCTATTCTCCCTTTAAACCATATGCTTGAATTGACCGGCGGTTTGATCGCTCCATTGTACGCCGGCGCCTGTGTAACCTATTGCGATACAATTAAGCCGCCTGTCTTAATAAAGCTTATGCAGGAAACAAAAGCTACAGCGATGATCTGCGTCCCGCTCGTCTTAAAGATGTTTCATAACGGAATTATAAAGAAGTTAGAGGAAGCGCCGACACATAAGAAGAAAATGTTCTATCGGTTGCTTGGCGTATCCAAATTCCTGCTTAATTTTAATATTCGCCTAGGAAAGTTATTCTTTTGGCAATTGCATAAGCAATTTGGCGGGCATCTGAAGTGTTTTGTTTCCGGAGGCGCGCCGCTTGATCCCCATATTGAAGAGGATTTCCAGGCGTTAGGATTTAATATTTTGCAAGGATATGGCCTGACCGAAACATCTCCGGTAATAACCGTAAATAGTTTTTCAGAGCGTAAATACAGCTCAGTAGGCATACCCTTAAAGGGCGTGGAAGTTAAGATTTTGAGGAAACAAGATTCTGACCGCGAAGGAGAAATTATTGTACGTGGCCCGAATGTGATGCACGGGTATTATAAAAATAAGGAAAAGACCGATGAAGTCTTGAAGGACGGTTGGCTCTATACCGGCGATATTGGCTATCTTGATGATGATAGTTTTCTGTATATTACAGGGCGCCTGAAGAATATGATTGTGCTTGGTGGCGGTAAAAAGGTTTTCCCGGAAGAAATAGAAGAGGTAATGTCCAAGAGCAGTCTAATCAAGGAGATATGTGTCGTTGGGCTAAAAGCCGCGAGCGGATTAAAGGCCGGGACCGAAGAGGTCTTTGCGGTGATTGTGCCGAATATGGATGAACTTAGCCAGGAAGAAAGGCAGAATAAAGATTTTATTAAAAACAAAATTGCCTCTGAGATTAACAGGCTTAGCGCAAATTTGGCCGAATATAAAAAGATTTCCGAATTTATGCTTTATTTTGATGAATTGCCTAAGACATCAACACGAAAAGTAAAAAGAAAAGAAGTATTGGAAAAGATAGTTATGCCTAGATCAGGAGGTGGGTAATGCCAGTTTCCAGAGATTATTCCAAAAAAGTAATTCAATCTATATTGCAGAATAAACTGCCGGAAGAATTTATGAAAAGGCTTAAAGTTCGTTTACCCGCTAAGGATCCTCTGCCGGAGAGTATTCATCGGGAAAGCGTGCTTTCCAAAGAAGCCCAAGAAATAAGAATCAGGATGCTAGAGCGCTGCGGCATTAAGCTTAATTATATTTCCGGTGAGAAACGCGTAGAAGATCCTTCTATCTTTAAGGGAAATATCGAAAGCTATATTGGATTAGCGCAGATTCCTGTGGGAGTAATCGGTCCATTGCGTATTAACGGTTTGTATGCGCATGGAGACTTTTATGTCCCTCTCGCTACTACCGAAGGGGCATTAGTCGCTTCATATAACCGGGGGGCAAAAATCATTAGTCTAAGCGGAGGCGCAAGGGTTATGTGTTTATTGGAACGTGTATCACGCGCTCCGGGTTTTGCTTTTAATGACCTAATTGAAGTCGGGAAATTTATCGTTTGGGTTGTCGATCAATTTGATAAGTTTAAAAAAGTCGCAAAAACTACAACTTCACACGGAAGCCTGGAGGATATGAAAATTACCGTTGACGGCAATCAGGTTTATATTAATTTTGAATATACCACAGGCGATGCAGCCGGGCAGAATATGGTTACCATCGCAACCGAAGCCGTTTGTAAACATATTATAAATAATTCTCCGGTAAAACCGAGATTTTATTTTATCGAAAGCAACATGTCGGGCGATAAGAAGGCAACTGCTATCTCTTATTTATTTGTGCGCGGCAAGAAGGTTTCTGCCGAAATTATAATTCCGCGCAAGATTTTTATGAAATTTCTCCATACGACTCCCGAAATGATGATGGAATACTGGAAGATGTCTTTTGTGGGTGGCGTACAAAGCGGGTCTATCGGCGTGCAAGGGCATTATGCTAATGGTTTGGCGGCAATTTTCATTGCCTGCGGTCAGGACGCGGCGTGCGTATCCGAAGCAGCTATGGGCATAACCAGGGTAGACGTAACTAAGAAAGGCGATCTATATATTTCGGTAACTTTGCCGAATCTCATTGTGGGGACTGTCGGAGGCGGTACAAAACTTCCTACTCAAAGCGAATGTCTTGGTTTGCTTGGCTGCAAAAGAGAAGGAACCGCAAAGAAGTTTGCGGAGATTTGTGCGGCAACAGTCTTGGCCGGCGAGATTTCAATTATGGGCGCGATGAGCGCAGGCCAGTTTGCGCAAGCGCATTTTACTTATGCAAGAAAGACAAAGAATGCAAAATAATAAAAATATTTCCGGAGAAGGCATAGAAGAAAGAGCGCGGTTTGATATTATAAGGTATGCAAACTGTTGGGAAGACGTCGATGTTTTAATTAGGGCTATTGACGCCAAGGAAGGCGGCTTATATCTTTCTATCGCTTCTTCCGGAGATAATTCGCTAGCGTTACTAAGTAAAAAACCGTCTTTAGTGCTTGCCATTGATATTAATTCTGTGCAATTAGCTTGTGTAGAAATACGTAAAGCAGCATTTAAAAGCTTGTCTTATGAAGGAATGCTTAATTTCTTGGGTATTAACGAGGGAGGCGATAGGATTAATCTTTACCGTAGTATACGTAACGGATTATCCAGCGAGACTAGAATATTTTGGGATCGTAACCAGGATTTTATAAAGAAAGGTATTATCCATATCGGAAAGTTTGAGAGGTATTTTCATCTATTTAGAGAATACATATTACCGTTAATCCATAGCCGAAAAGAAGTCGAGCATCTTTTAAATATTCACGATGCCAAAAAAAGAAAAGAATTTTACGATAATAGTTGGAATACTTTACGCTGGAAATTACTTTTTAAGATATTCTTTAGCCGTAAACTCATGGGTAGGCTTGGCCGCGACCCCGAGTTTTTTAAATATGTGGAAACTGATGTCGCAAGCCGTATTTTTAAGAGAGCGGAATACGCCCTTACCGAGTTATCTACCGATACTAATCCATATTTGGAATATATCCTTCGGGGTAATTTTAAGAATGCATTGCCGTTTTATCTAAGGCGCGAAAATTTCGAAACAATTCGTAATAATCTGGACAAGCTGGTTATTTTTAAGGGTAATTTACAGGAAGCTTTTGAGAATAATCCTCAGATAAAATTCGACGGATTTAATCTATCGGACATCTTTGAATATATGAGCTACCAGCAATATAAGCAAGAATTAGAGCGCATTTTGAATTATGCGAACCGAGGTTCGCGTCTTGTCTACTGGAATATGCTTGCTGAGAGGAAATATGTAGAAGGGTTAGATAGCAAACTAAGATTCCTGGATAAGGAAGCCAACGGATTATTTAAAGAAGATAAAGCATTTTTTTATAAATCCTTAATAATAGCGGAGGCAATATGATTGATATCCAGAGAGAAATTATAACTGCTTTTATTTTTGCAGGTATTTATATCCTGATTTTTTATCTTGGAGAGGCTGTAAGGCGCTTAATTCCGTCCAATGCGGAAATTTCAAGAAAACTGGTGCATCTTTCAGGCGGATTAATTGCGTTATCTTTTCCGTACTTTTTTGCCTCACATTGGACAGTTTTAGCTTTAGCATGTGGTTTTATTTTGATTGTACTTATATCTAAGAGAAAAGATCTTTTGAGGTCAGTCAATGATATTGGTAGAAGATCTTACGGCCAGTTTTATTATCCGATAGCTATATATCTAATATTTATTTTAAGCAGCGATAAACCGGTTATTTATTTCGTTTCAATACTAGTAATGTCTGTTTCGGATGCCCTAGCTGCGCTTGTCGGTGAGAAATACGGGGTAATAAAATTTGATGTGGAAGGAAATTTAAAGACCCTGGAAGGCTCGGTCGCGTTTTTCTTTGTTACTTTTCTATGCGTACATTTACCTTTGCTCTTGATGACTAACATCGGCAGGGTTGAATCGATACTAATAGCTACGATCATTGCGCTTCTTGTGACCGGATTTGAAGCAATTTCGCTTTCCGGGAGCGATAATATCATTGTACCTTTCGGCACCTATTTTCTTCTTACTAAGATGTCGCGTTTATCAATTCCCGTGATTCTCGATAATTTATATATACTTTTATTGATTATCGCAGTTACCGCTTTGATATCATTGCGGCCCAAACTTTTTAAGCCTAGCGGGTTAATTGCTATGACTCTTTTGAATTATGCGGCTATAAGCCTCTGTAATATCTATTGGCTGTTGCCGTTGTTGTTAGCCCAAATTGTATATTACCTATTAATACGTGTTTTTGTGCATTATGAGGGGTACGATAAGGTAGTGACATTCCAGGTAAAAGTAATCTTCTATATTGGAATAATGCCAACTATATTGGTTTTTACTGCTAATACCGTAAAAAACCACATGGTAGTTTATTTGCCCTACTTAACGTCAATCGCTGCCCAGGTAGCGATTATCTGTAACTATTTCTTTTCTAACTATCTTAGCCGCCCGTTTCATGCCAAGGACTACTTGAGAGAGCACCGCAAAATATTAGAAATTATTTGTACCATTACGGCAACGCTCTGTATAGCAGTTATACCGATTATGTTTTATAAGACTAGTTTTAGGCTGAATTCAATTATTGTAGTAATTATCGGAACTTGGATTGCCTATACGCTTAATTTTATGATGAATAAGTATTATCGCGGCGTACGAGACGATATATTTGAGTATCGCAGGCGTTTTATCAGTGCAGTTATTGGAGTTGCCTGTATCTTTCTGCTTCAGAGATTTATTCCCGTGTAAGGAGAGAATATGCAAGAGATTGATTATGGTTTAATTGGCTTTTTAGAAGGCAGGGTTAAAGAAAATAATGTGATCTATTTCCTGGAAAAACATGCCAAAGCATTTCCTGAGCGTATTGCTTTATATTGGGTAATGAAAGAAAATATTCAACGCTGGGACGGGATTAAAAGTCTTGTGCATAAGAAGATCACCTACAGAGATTTTGTAGATAAAATTAACGTTATTTCTTCCGGACTCAAGCAGCTTGGGATCGCTAAAGGAGACCGGGTAATTATTTTTGTTCCGCTTTCTCTGGAGCTTTATCTTGCGATGTTCGCGGTACAGAGGATAGGCGCAATTGCCGTTTTCTTGGATTCCTGGGCAAGGAAGGATCATCTTGGAGTTTGCGCTCAAGTCGTACAGCCAAAGGCGATGATAAGCTTTGAGAAAGCTTTTAATTTGTGCTCAGCTATCCCTGAGTTGGCAAACATTGAAATTAAGGTTATCGTAGGCCCGCATGAGAGACAGTATACGGAGGCGTTAGAGTCATTAGCAAAAACCGCGGTGTCCTGCGATATAGAACCGGTTGAATCAAGCGACACAGCGTTGATTACATTTACTACAGGTAGTTCGGGTGTACCGAAAGGAGCAAACCGGACGCATCGGTTTTTAGCTGCGCAGCATCGTGCCCTGGATAAAGAAATTCCTTATAAGGAGACTGATATAGATTTACCTATATTCCCGATTTTCTCTCTGAATAATCTAGCGGGAGGCGTAACTACTGTTTTGCCGGCAATAGATTTGGCGATGCCTTCGGATAAAGACGCCGCTATTATTATAAGCCAGATTTTTTCTTCCGGGGTTACTTGCTGTACAGTATCGCCTTCAATATTTGTGAGCATGTCACAATATTGTCACCAGCATAATATTGCTCTTTCGGGATTACGCCGTATTGTCACCGGAGGCGCTCCGGTAAGTAAGGATGATGTAAAAAGCTTTAAATCGATTGCGCCTTCCGCAGAGATTCTTGTGCTTTATGGTTCAACTGAAGTTGAGCCAATAGCGCATATCGAAGCTAGCGAAATGTTACAAGATGAATCTAAAAGGCAAGGGGTTAATGTAGGCAGAATTTCCGAAGACTTGGATTATAAATTCATTAAGATTTGGCGTAAGGGTATTGAATTGGGGGCCAGGGGTTGGGAGGAGTGGGAGGCAGGGAAGGGAAAACCCGGTGAGCTTATAGTAAGTGGCGAACATGTCTGTGAGAATTATTACAATAATCCCGAAGCTTTTAAAGCCAGTAAAATAAAAGAACCTAGCGGAAAAATTTGGCATCGCACAGGAGATGTGGGCGTGCTGGATGAACAAGGCAGGCTTTGGCTCGTAGGTAGGGTCCATAATACTATTGTGCGGCAAAATGAATATATCTTTCCGGTACATGCTGAAATTTTATTAAAAAGATTGGATTTCATCCGGCAGGCTGCGTTCTTAGGAATCGAAGATATAAAACTGGGGGAACGAACATGCGCGGCATTTTCTTTGAAGGAAGGTTTTAGCCCGGATAATAAAGAGCAATATATGGATGCCATAAGGCATCTTTTTAATGAGAGTAAAATCCCGTTAGATGAAGTAGAAATGGTTGCGGAAGTTCCTATGGATCCCCGGCATCATAGCAAAGTGGAATATTCCAAACTTAGGGAGATGATAACTCAAAATGCTTAAATTCATACAAAGATGGCATCTTTTTAGCCAAGAGCGGTTTCCCATTTTAAAGCACATCATCCTAATTGTATTCTATACCTCTGCCAATGCCTTAGTCGCGTTATATTCCAGGTCGTTGCATCCGATTTTAACATATAAAGAAATATTGTGCGCGATAGTCGTATTGTTTATTTTTTTTCACCTACGCATATTTGATGAGATAAAGGATTACAGAAACGATCTGGTAGTGCATAAAGACAGACCATTAGCCAGGGGGTTGATTTCTGTCAAAGAGGCCAAGTGTGTTGCGTTCGGCTTAATTCTCGCGGAGCTTTTCTTGGCATTAATTATCAGTTACGCTGCATTTATCACGGCGCTCTTTACTGTTCTATATTCTTTGATTATGTATAAGGAATTTTTTATCGGCAGCTGGCTAAGGCCCAAAATGGCGACCTATGCCTTGGCGCACACTTTAGTTTCCTGCTGGATGTCTGTGTTTATTTTCTCAGCTGTTACCGGATTAAATTTCTGGGAAATTTCAAAGGTTTACGGAATGTTTGTGCTGGTAAACTGGATGATATTTAATATTTTTGAGTTTGGGAGAAAGACATTTGGTAAAGAGGAAGAGCAAGAGCTGGTTGAATCTTATTCAAAGCGGCTGGGGCCAATTCGGGCAGCGTTTAACGTTATGATTATGGCTACGGTAGCAATGTATGTGGCGTATAAGTACGGGATTATTTTCAATCTAAACTTTCTATTTAACATCGCTATGTATTTATTATACGGTGTAACCTTTATTTGTGCCGGGTTGTACGCGGCACATAATGATAGGTCTTCCGCTAGGATCTTCCGCGGCATTTGTTCGATATTTATCTTATTCTTCAATGTAATTATTACTGTGGGTTTTCTAATATGGAACCATTAAAACAGATTATATGGGATAATGAGCTGGTACCTACGACTCTTGAGGTAATCAAGGGTATAGGCGGCAAAGCCCTTGGTTTGCATGAGCTAAAGAAAATAGGCGTTAACGTGCCTGCCTGGGCCACAATTAGTTCATCTATGTTTAAGCAGATCTGTGCAAACGATAAGAAGTTGGCGCAGCTTATTGCAGAAGAAAATATCAATCCCAAAGAAAAAGCCGCTCTCATCTGCAACCACCTAAAGAATATTACCCTAGACACTACGTATCAAAAAATTTTATCCGAAGTATGGGATAAGATTTCTGCCGGTGGCAGAAAGACCGTAGCCGTCCGTTCTTCGGCAGCGGATGAAGATAGCAAAGTGTTATCATTCGCAGGACAAATGGATTCTTTCCTTAATATCAGCAGTTTCGAGGAATTTTTAAATGCCGTACGCAATTGCTGGGCGTCTCTTTTCGGGGAAAGGGCTGTTTTGTACAGAATCCAAAACAAGATCGACCCCTGGATATCGCAAATAGCCGTGGTTATCCAGCAAATGATAGAATCAGAAATCTCCGGAGTAATATTTAGTGCCAATCCTTTAACCGGGAATACTAAAGAGATGATGGTAAGCAGCACCTGGGGCTTGGGCGAGGGGTTAGTTTCCGGGGCTCTGGATGCCGATACATTTATACTTAATATAAATGGCGAGGTTATCAAAAGCGAAACCGCGGAAAAAAGGCAGCGGATAACTTACGGTCGCGCAGGTGGTACGACCGCGGTTGAGGTAGAGGTTGACAAGCAGAAAGTTTTAAGCCTGAATAAAAAACAGCTAAAAGAATTGCATCAAATGGCACAAAAAATGCAGGACTTTAAAGGTATGCCGATGGACATAGAATTCGGCATAGAGAATAATAAGATTTATTTGCTTCAGGCCCGCCCTATCACTAATCTTAAAAAATACGCCGAATTTAACGTCTGGGATAATTCCAATATCGTGGAAAGTTATTCCGGAGTAACGACGCCTTTGACTTTTTCATTTATCCGCAGGGCATATTTTGCGGTTTACTGGCAATTCTGTCAGACACTTGGATTAAGCGAGAAAACGATTATAGAGAACAAGCATATTTTGGAGAATATGCTTGGGCTTATCCAGGGAAGAGTTTATTACAATCTCTTAAATTGGTACCGGCTTGTTTCTCTAATGCCCGGTTTTAAATATAATAAGCGTTTTATGGAACAGATGATGGGCCTCCAGGTAGTAAAGGATTTTAATGTTGAGAAGGGATCAAGCGGAAAGTTGGAAAAGTATTTTATCCAATTGCCCCGCTTGCTTAAAGTAGGATGCAAAATGATTCTGGCGCATTTACAGCTTCAAAAGAAAATAGCCGAGTTTCAGAAAAACTTCGCTAAAGTTTATAACTATTATGTAGGATTGGATTATTCAAAAATGACTCCCCCGGAAATGCTCGATGTATACCGGCAGCTGGAAAAAGAGATTCTTTGGAAATGGAAGGCTCCGATCACCAATGATTTTGAAGCGATGATATTTTACGGTCTTCTTAAGAATCTGACTATAAAATGGAGATTAGATCAAAGTGGGGTTCTACAGAATGATTTATTATGCGGCGAAGGCGGGATAAAGAGCACACAGGTAACTACGCAATTATTTTATATCGCCCGGGAAATAGAAAAAGATCCGCGATTAAAGCCGGCATTCTTGGAGGTGTCTGCGTCGGATGCCCTCTTAAAGTTAAGAAATGATGCGGCTTTCCTGAGAGTAAAAGATAAATTTGAACAATATCTCAAAGATTATGGCGTGCGTTGTATCAATGAGATGAAACTCGAATCAATACCCATTAAGGATAATCCGGTTTTCTGCATTGCGATTATCCAGAATTATCTGCGCAATACCGTTCCCGATCCCGCCAAACAAGAGGAGCATGAACGCACTATCCGCCAAAAGGCAGAAAACAAGCTTCAGGAGAAATTAAAAAAGAAACGGACATACATAGTGTTTTCAAAATTGGGAATATATAGATGGGTACTTAGTAATGCGAGGAGGGCGATAAAGAATCGCGAAAACCAGCGTTTCTGCAGGACAGAGGCATACAGTCTTATTCGTACTATTATGCGTAGCATAGGCAGGCAGTGGCAGACCCAATCTATTATAGACAGTGCCGAAGATATATTTTATCTTGAAATTGATGAGATTTGGTCATTTATTGAAGGAAAGCCTAAATGCGTAGATTTAAAAAAGCAGATTGCGTTACGCAAAGAAGAATTTGAACGATACAAAACGGTAACACTTCCTGATCACATCGAAGCCTATGGAGAAATAGATTTGAATACTATTAATAAGGGAGAACCGGAAGTTCCTCAAGATGACATAATTAAGGGCTTGGGATGTTGTGCAGGAATCGTTGAAAAAGAGGTTCGCGTAGTGCTTGTGCCGGATGTAGACTTAAGATTAAACGGCGAAATTATGGTGGCAAAACAAACTGATCCCGGATGGGTAGTTTTGTTTCCTTCGATAGGCGGCTTGATAGTTGAAAAAGGAAGCATGCTTTCGCATTCGGCAATCGTGGCAAGAGAGATGGGCATCCCTGCGGTAGTGGGGGTAAAGCAGGCAACAAAAATTTTAGCTACCGGAGACAGGGTTTTACTTAATGGCGCAGAAGGGACAATTAAGATATTAGAAAAGGCGGGCACCCGATGAAAATAGTAATAATAGGGCAGGAAGAGCCAGTATATTTTAGCCCTTTTCTAAGGGGTATCATTGAGGCAAGGCATAAGGATATCGTGGCAGTGGTGATTGCCGGCGGAAGAGGAGCAGGGAGTCATCCCAAGACACTGAAGCAGAAGCTGGAAAATATCTATATACTTTGGCTGATTATGGAGCCGTACGGTTTTATCCGTAATTTATTTATTGGTATATGGCAGGGCTTCATAAAATTATTAGGTCCTTTGGGACTATTTTTAGATAAGAGAAGCATCCAGGGCGGCGCTCGTAAATATAATATCCCTGTAATTATGTGCCGGGATTTAAATTCTCCGGAGTTTGTCAGGAAGCTTAGGCAATTTTCGCCGGATGTAGTGATAAATCAGACAGAACTTTTATTAAAGGAAGAATTGCTTGCTGTTCCTAAAATGGGTATAGTGAACCGGCATGCTTCATTGCTGCCGCATTTTCGCGGCCGGCTTGGTTCTTGGTGGTCGCATGCTGCAGAGCTACCCGAATACGCCGTTACTATCCATTTCGTCGATAAAGAAATAGACTCCGGGCCGATAATCATCCAGAAAAAATATGCCATTAACCCAAGACTATCATATTCCAAAGTGCTCGATATTTTTTTTAATGATGCCCCGAAATTAATGTTAGAAGCATTAGCAAAAATTGAGAAGCCAGATTTTACACCGCTACCTAATAATTACCAGGGGACTAAAACATATCTGTTCCCTACATTGCAAGAAGTGAAAGCCTACAGAGCAATATTAAAAAAGAGAAGGAGATAGCCTAAGACATGAAGATGTTATTGGTTATTATTGTGGCTTTGATTATTTTTAAGATTTATTTTATTTTTCTTGAGCAGAAGAGTCTGTATCATCCCGATAAAGATATCCCGCAGACCCCGGATAATTTAGGGATTATATATGAAGAAGTCAATTTTAAAACAAGCGATGGCAAATTGCTCAATGGTTGGTTTATCCCGGCAAAGAATGCTAAAGTTACTGTGTTATATTGTCATGGTAATGCCGGTAATATATATCACCGGTTGCACAAAGTTAAATTCTTTTATGATATGGGAGTTAACTTTTTTATTTTTGATTACCGTGGTTACGGGAAAAGTTCCGGTAACCCAAGCGAGAAAGGCCTTTATAAAGACGCGCAGGCAGCTTATGATTATATAATATCTAGAAGTGATGTGGACAGGAATAAGATTGTTGTCTATGGCAAATCTTTAGGCGGTCCTGTAGCCGCAGATTTATGTTTACACAGAAAAGCAAGCGCGCTAATCCTTGAAGGGAGTTTTGCTTCGGTAGCCTTGCGGGCGCAGCAATTGTATCCGTTCTTGCCTATGAAGCTTCTTATTACCCAAAAATACAACACAATGGCTAAGGTGAAGAATATGCGAATCCCCAAGCTTATTGTTCATGGAAGACAGGATGAAGTGATCAGTTTCCGTCATGGTGAGATGTTGTTTAATGCTGCCGCGCAGCTAAAACAATTTCTACCGTTTGACGGAGGCCATAATGACGATGTGTTTATCACGTCGCAAGCATACAGAGATGAGTTAGAAAATTTTCTCGGTAAGTATTTAATAAATTAATCGTTCTATTTCCGTTGCTATTTCTAACCCGTTTGTTATAATAAAATTATGTTTACTCCAAAATATACGATAACGCCAAAAATTAACAAAGCGCTCGTAGAGATAGAGCGTGTGCGGGGTTTTTTGGAAGCGGTAAAGTTAAAGGATGATTGGATAGCCGACTTGCAGAAGAAAGCGCTTATTCTTGAATCGCACCATTCTACGCATATCGAAGGTACAGCCTTAAGCTTTAAACAGGCCAAGGATATCTTAGAGGGGAAAAAGGTAAAGGGCGTTAATCGCGATGACGAAAAGGAACTTTTGAATTACAAGAAAGCTATGGATTTTATCTCAAAATACCTAGGCAAAGATGATCCTGTTTCAGAAGGCCTTATCCGACAAGTGCATAAGATTCTTGTTAAAGATGCCCGCGGCGAAAATGCGGACCCGGGTAATTATAGAAAAATACAAAACTATGTCGTTAATTCTAGGACCCGCGAGGTTGTCTATACTCCTCCCGGACCTTTGGATGTTCCGCATCTGATGGGGGAGTTTGTGGAGTGGCTCAATAAGGCCGATGACGTTTCGCCTATCCTCGTAGCCGGCATAGCACAGTTTCAGTTTGTGCATATCCATCCTTTTATTGACGGTAACGGCAGAACAGCCCGCCTGCTTTCTACGCTCATACTTTATAAAACCGGTTATGATTTTAAACGGCTTTTTACCATCTCGGAATATTACGATAAAGACCGTCCGGTTTATTATCAGGCGATTCAGTCTGTTAGGAATCACAATATGGATATGACGGCGTGGCTTGATTATTTCGTCGAGGGCTTACGTTCGCAGATGGAAGAGATTAACGAGAAAAGTAAAAAGATTATTGTTTCAGAAAAAGTCGTTAAGGCTCTGGCGCAATACAATCTGAATTTACGGCAAGAGAAGATTATAAGATATCTCGTTGTTAACGAACAGATTAGCAACGAACAGTGCCAGAGGCTGTGTGGGAGTATCCGTCGAACCGCAACAAGGGATTTAGTTTCGTTAGTCGAAAAAGGGCTTCTTCTAAAGAAAGGCGAGTTAAAAGGGGCCTATTACATTTTATCATCAACCGTGTCCAAAATATAGGACATTATAGGACAGAGATATAGGACATTATAGGACAGAGGTTGCGTATGTCCGGTAGATCGTAGCGGACATAAGATAAGGCTAAATATTCCAAAGAGTTACGCGATTTTAAGGCAAGAAATAGCGGACAAATAGGACAAAATTAGCGAGGAAAGGGCCTCTCTAAAGGCGTAAATCCCCTTGTTATAGGCTATAAATTCGCTATAATACATACCTGTAGATAGGGAGAGGTTCTACCTCGGCAGTTATCAGTGGGACCCAAAATTCTCCAGCATTAAAATAGCTGGAGAATTTTGGTCCTGGCCCTGAGCAAAGCGAAGGGGCAGGACCTGGACACTCCCCTGTTAATTCCGCGTATGGAAGACAGGGGTCTTAAAACTTTTTCTTCCCTCATGCCCTGGCACGTCTATATGATTGAATGTAAAGACGGTAAAATCTACACTGGCATTACTAATAATCTTGAAAGAAGAATAAAACAGCATAACAGCGGCAACGGCTGCAGGTTCACTAAGTATCGCACGCCTGTGGAGTTAGTCTATAGCCAAAAGCTCCGGACCAAGCCGCAGGCCTTAAAGCGCGAGATCGCGATTAAGCGTCTTAAGCGCGCACAAAAACTTAACCTTATAGAGGAGACGAATTGGAAAGAAAGAAAGTATTAGGTTTTTGGGATTTATTGCTATTTACTTTCTGCGCGATGTTTGGCGTAGAGGCTATTCCTGCTTCGGCTGCCATCGGTACTTCAGCCATATCCTGGTGGCTTATTTGTGCAGTAGGTTTTTTCTTGCCATTTGGATTAATTACCGCAGAATTAGGCTCTACCTATCCTGAACAAGGCGGCATCTATGTTTGGATTAAGAAGGGTTTAGGCGAGAAATGGGCGGCGCGTACTACTTGGTATTACTGGATTGCCCTCCCGATATGGCTGCCTGCTTTATATATTGCAGTGGCAGAGATACTCGGAACCATATTTTTCCCCGAAGCAGGCCTTTGGTTTAAAGTGGCAGCGGCGATTATAATGATTTGGGCTACAGTTTGGATTAACCTCTGTCCGCTTAAATTCTCAAAGTGGATTCCTAATATCGGAGCAATTACAAGATTGCTGGTTGTAGCCGGGATGCTTGGGGTTGCCGTTGCATATTTTTTTAAGAATGGCGGGCCTGCTAATCATATTAGCTTATCCGGATTCCTGCCGGATTTTAATGCGGCAATAGTTTTTATCCCGATGATTATTTATAATCTTGTGGGTTTTGAGCTGATGTCCGGAGCTGCCGGAGAGATGAAAAACCCCTCGCGCGATATACCCAAAACAATAATTCTTGCAGCTCTTATCATTGTCTCATTTTATTTGTTGACTACTTTTGCAATTTGGATGGTTGTGCCAGTTCAGGAGATAAACGTAGCAAGCGGTATACTGCAGGTATTCTTTATAATGTTTAGTTCTCATGCCGCAAGGCATTTCATCGTCATTACCGTAGGGCTTCTTCTTGCTATTACGTTTTTCTCGGAGATAGTTACCTGGACTTTGGGGGATAACCGTACGATTGCCGAGGCTGCCGCAGACGGAAAGTTGCCTAAGGTTCTTGCTAAGCTAAGTCAAAAGACTATGGTTCCACAAGGGGCAGCGATTACATCGGGGATTATCTCTACCGCGATAATTTTTATCTATGGTTTTATTGCCAGGGATGCAGCTGAGATGTTCTGGCACGTCATATCTTTTAGTACTGCCGTAAATATGTTTTCCTACTTGATACTTTTCCCGACCTTCATTATTTTAAGAAAAAAATACAAAGATATCAAAAGGCCTTACCGGCTACCCGGTCCGGAGTGGGTGGGGATAGGTTTTGCACTTATGGCCGAAGCCTTTGTTTTGTTGACCGCGCTTGTTTTGCTATTGCAGCCGGGGAATGATTTTGTACGTTCCGGCCTGCCGGTTATCGCAGGTTCTTTAATTGCTATAGTTGTTGGAGAAGTTTTTATATCCCGCTCTCTTAAAAAGACCGGTTAGTTTATGAGGCGTTCCTATTTAACCCGTTTAAGTTTTTGATTGTTAAGGGGACATAAAACTAATATAATATATTTAAACTAACCCAAAAGGAGGTGTAGCATGAAAATGATGCATATAGTAAAGAGGGCATTACCTCTTTTATGCATGGCTTTTGCCTTAATCTGTTTTTCAGCAACACATTCTTATGCTGTAACCGCACAGACCATTGATGCGGGAGTGGACGTGGCCATCCAAAACTTAAATAACGTGGCGGGCGGAGCGGATGTAATTGCTAAGGCAAAAGGGCTTCTTGTTTTTCCCAGTGTCTTTAAGGCTGCTGCCGGAGTAGGTGGAGAGTATGGCGAAGGAGCTTTAAGGATAGGCGGCAAATCAGTAGGTTATTATGCCACTGCTGCCGCATCATTGGGATTACAGTTAGGTGGAGGCAAAAGAAGCATAGTAATCGCATTTATGAACGATGAGTCTTTGAAGAATTTCAGGGATAGCAAAGGCTGGAAAATCGGAGTTGATGCATCTGTCGCGGTTATTGATACAGGTTCAGGCACCCAGATGAGCACCGCTATATCGAATAAACCGATTGTTGCTTTTGTTTTTGATGAAAAAGGCCTTATGGTTGATTTAAGTCTTAACGGCGCAAAGGTTACCGAACTTAAAAGATAAATATAATAAGTCTATAATAAGAATGGGCTAGAGGGTTAACTCTCTAGCCCATTTTTCATGTCTTTCTGTTTGAGTTATCTCGATTCTCGTTAAATAAATTGAAAATAGATAGCTTTCGCAGTAGAATGTCATTATAAAAAATAAAAAAACAGCTTATAATTTATGAATATGATAAAGAGATTTCCCATCATTATTATCTTAGTGCTTACGCTTTCCGGTTGCGTGAGATTAAGGCATTCTGTCCCGCCGGATATGTTAACTAGTGCACGCGTTTTTGGCATGCAGGATATCCGTGCTTTCAGCGGCAGCCCAAGTGATGTTTTCAAAAAGGATTTTGTTAGGCTGCTCGAGCAGGAAGAGAGGGAGAAAGGTTTCTTTAATGCTAACAGCAAACGTACTTTTTATATGCTTGCTATTTCAGGGGGAGCTGCTGATGGCGCCTACGGAGCCGGGATTCTATCCGGTTGGACCCAGTCAGGCAGGAGACCGGTTTTTAAGATTGTCACCGGAATTAGCACCGGTGCTATTATTGCGCCGATGGCTTTTTTAGGCAGCAAATATGACGATACCCTAAAAGAATTCTATACCAAATATTCAACGAGCGATATCATTAGCTTAAGGATCCCATTTATCAATTCTTTTGTAAATACTAAGCCCCTTGAGAGATTAATTGAGAAATATTTTGATGAAAAATTGCTGCAGGAGATTGCCGCCGAGTATAATAAAGGTCGCCGGCTTTATGTGGGCACGACTAATTTGGATGCGCAACGTCTGGTTATCTGGGATATGGGCAAAATCGCCTCTATCGGCAATGGGCAAGCGCTGAAATTATTCCGTAAGATTATTCTGGCTTCATCGTCAATTCCGGTTGCATTTCCTCCAGTATATCTGAATGTAGAGGTCAACGACAAGACTTATGATGAGATGCATGTTGACGGCGGTGTAACCAAGCAGGTGTTTTTTATTTATGATGTTATGCAGGGGTTTTCTAAGGCCGTAAAAGAGAAAGGGATTAATCCTTTTAAGATAAAATACGCTATTTATATCATCAGAAACGGCTATATAGATCCTCTCTATAAAGAAATCCCCGATAGGCTATCGGCAATTGCCCAGCGTACACTGGATACTACTATTAATGCCCAGAGTTTAGGTGATTTATATCAAATCTATATCTTCACCAAATACGGCCACGGCGACTTTAATCTGGCCTATATCCCTTCCACTTATATATCAAAGGCAACTGAACTTTTTGATACCGTTGAAATGCAGCGGCTTTTTGATTTAGGCTTTAACCAGGCACAAGAAGGTTATCCCTGGAAGAAAGTCCCTCCCGGCCTAGGCGAGGCAGGAAAATAGAACCGGCTCCTCTGGATTAAAACCAGTCAGTCCACCAAATTTATCTTAGGTTAACTATTAAAAATTTATGTTAGATTCTGCTACTCCTTGCGTCTATTAGGGTAGGAGGTGGCAGATATGGGTAAAGAAGAGCTTGACAAATCCCAAGAAAGTAATACAATTGTATATACAATAAGATGGAATGCTAGAAAGAGTGTTCGTCTTAAGCGTATGAGAGGAGTTTCTTTTGAGGATATCCTAAGCGCAGATTTAGTTGATTCGCGCGATCACCCTTTTCGTTTGGACCAGAAGGTGTTAATTTTTGATTATTGTGGTTACATTTGGGTTGTTCCATTTGTTATTGAAGAGGGAGGAATATTTCTAAAGACTTTATACCCTAGCCGCAAATACCAGAAGATTTATAAAAAGAGGTGAGAGAAATGAAAAAAATAAGACTAACTAAAGCAGAGCGATGGATCGAAGATCGCGCAGAAGAATTTATTCCTACAAGCCGTAAAGAGTTTGCTATAATTAAGCAGGCTATCGAGCATAGAAAAAAGGACGCGGTTTTAAATATCCGCGTAAATAGCTTTGATCTCCAACATATTAAACAAAGAGCGCGCAAGGCTGGTATTAAATACCAGACTTTTATTTCAGAGATTTTGCACAAAGTCGCGCAGGAGATGTAGCTTTATGGTGATATAAGGAGAAAATTTTGCGTTTCCCAGGATTAAATATCTCGGTTGTATTGATGTTTGTGTTTTGTCTGTGTAGCAGCTCTGGCGCGCAGAATTTCGATGATAAATATTATCTTAATGGTTTAGCCCAAGCCACGCAGGGTAATTTTGATGAGGCGAAAGATTATTTTCAGAAGAGCCTGCAGTTGGATTCTGACCGTCTACCCGCACAAAAGGCCGCACGCATATTAACAGATCTTGCCAATAATAAAATCACAGCTAAGGCAGCAGTTTATATTTTCCAAGGGATAGACCATCGCACAAAGGGCGAACTGGATGAGGCAATCAGTAAATTAGACAGGGCGGTTTTGCTTAGCCCAGGCTATGCGCCTGTTTATAACGAGCGCGGGTTTGCATATTATCGCGATGGCTCATATGAACTGGCAGTTTCTGATTTTAATAAAGCAGTAGAAATAGAACCGGATTTTACCGATGCATATTACAACCGCGGGATTACGTATTACCTGGATCACCAATACAAAAAAGCCCTTGCGGATATCGAGAAGGCGCAAGCCTTAGGCAGAAGAGTTGACGCAAATTTTATGCGTGATTTTAAACAGGCCGCAGGGGAGTAATAATTTGCATGGCAGGTGACGTCTAATATTGGACTAATGCAATAATTCCTGGGAGGATAGAAATATGAAAAAACTTGTTGGTTTTTTGTTGTTGGTCTTAGCAGTGACGACGGTGATTGGGATGAAACTTAATAACGATACCTATTGGTCGGTATATAATTATGCAACAATAGTTTTGTCGGTGATATTCGGGATTGCTTTACTAAGGCAGAGATAAATTATTTTCATGCCTAGTTTAGATCCCAATAAACTCAAGATTGGTTATATTATTCTGGTTAATACCCGTAAATTTGCTATTGAAGCGCTGCAGAAAAGAGCCGGCTATGGCCTGAGTTCAAAGTGGACACATGTGGCCGGTTCTATCGGCGGGCTGGATGCAATTGAAGCAATCATGCCGCGTTCGCGGGTAGTGAATATCCAGAAACAATACGTAAACAGAGGCTTTGAAATAAAAGTAGTCAGACGTAATGATCAAGAAGAACACAAACGCTACAAGGTTGCCCTTTGGTGGGCAACCATGAATAACCTGCCTTATGATATCCTGCAATTTTTTTGGTTTCCGCTTTCAGTATTCTGCGCTACAATAGGTATAATATTGCACAATTTGTTCAGCAGCAGCCACAGGTATCTTTGCTCGGAGCTATTGGCTACTGGTTTTTACAAAGAAGGCGATTATGTTTTTGGCAGGCCGGCAGAGAATGTTTTGCCTGCTGACTTCGATAATCCGTTGTTGTTCGAAGAAGTCAAGGACATCTGGTCATAAGTCTTAGGATTCCCGTATAAAGCGTACGGGGATTAAATCGGGCATATAACTTATTTTGTTTCTGCCAGATAAGTTATGCGCTCATTAAAATAAAAGATATATGGATGAAGTATTAAGAAAAGGAGGGCAAAGATGAAGAAAAACCGTATTATGCTTTTAGTGTTAGCGGTGGTTTTCATAATATTTCTCGCCAAAGACGTTATCATTAAGATTGCTGTTGAGAATGGCGTAGGGAGCGTTACTGGCCTTAAGCTTAGGACAGGTAGTTTTAGGGTCGGGATTTTTAGGCCGGTAGTTGATATTAAGAATTTGAGGTTGTTGAATCCCGCGAATTTCCCTGATAAGACCATGATTGATATGCCTGAAATCTATGTTAAGTATAATCTGCCTGCTATAATAGGTGGCAAAGTATATCTTCCCGAAGTTCGCCTGGCGCTTAAAGAATTTATCGTTGAGAAAAACTCTAAAGGAGAACTCAATCTTGATGCCCTAAAGAACGTTAAGGAGCAGAAGAAAACCAAACCTGCCGAGCCCGCTAAAAAATCCGCTAAAGCGCCACAGATAAAGATAGATTTATTCAAGCTAAACATCGGAAAGGTAATTTATAAAGATTACTCAAAAGGGGCTGAGCCACAGATAAAAGAATTCAATATCAATCTTGATGAGAGTTTCAGCAATATCGATAATCCTTATGTTCTGGCGAACCTGATTATTGTGAAAGCGCTGATGAATACGACTGTATCCTCGCTCACCGGTTTTGACCTTAAGGGCTTGCAGGGTAGTGTAAACGAGGCTATTTCTGGCGCTAAAGAGGCAGCTTCAGCAGCCGCGTCTAACGTTAAAGAGACAACCTCTACGGCCGTATCTCAAATAAAAGATACAGAGAAGCAGGCTGCAGG
>CAYXSY010000023.1:0-30643 GCA_964467905.1 uncultured Planctomycetales bacterium
AGGCAGGTGCTCACTTCCTTCCATAAGTTATGGCCTCACTTATTTTCTCCTCTAATTTCTCGTTTTTAATCGGTTTATTTAAAACTTCTTTTGCTCCTAAAGACATGCCCTTCTCTTCTGTATCCTTATCAACAAACCCGCTGATTAAATAAAATGCAACCTGAGGTTTTATCTTTTTTACCTGTTCAAGTATATCCAGGCCACTTCTATCCTGCTCAAGTTTTAAATCGCAGAAAATAATATCGAGATTATTTGTTTTCGCTGTCTCGATAGCATCATTCGTATTAGAGGCAGTAAATACGTTGTGTTTCCTACGCTCTAAGAATGCCTTCTGGAATTCCAAGACATCCGGCTCATCATCTACTACTAATATATTAGCCATGGATACTTTCCTTAAAATTTATAAGAAACTGCTCCGCTTACGGCAGTTTCATCAACAAACCTGCCTTCCAAATTCAAAGTAATATGTTTGCCGATATCCCAGTCAAGGCCGGCAAATGCCCCAACTTCATTGCCGCTTTTTTCATTCATGCCCATATCAAACCAATCATCTGTCTGTATTTTTAACCTGGTATAAGAATATTTTGCTCCCGCATAAGGAGTAAACATTTTCCATTTATAGGCAAGATATGGCGCTGCCTGCCACTCTTCCCAAGTGATATGCCCTCTAGCACCATTTTGACCGCTCATGACTAAAGTTCCCAATGCGTATAAATTCTGCCAAACCCATACCCGGGTACGATTTCTTTGTCTTAAATATTGCAGATCACAACCTAAAAACCAATCCGATAATTTACCCGGTAGATTAACTTTGCCCTTTAAACCGGCAGCGTAACTCATCCCTAATTCACTAGTATAATCCATACCCCTCTCCACGGACCCATTGACAGCAAAAATTGTTCCTGGCAACCCTACATTTGTCCTCATGCCGATTATCTGGGCTGTACCTGCCTTCACATAAATATCTAAGTTATCCAAAATCCCGTAATTAATTTTAACCATTTCGCGATACATCCCGCCTTTGATTTTTGTGGTCTCTTGCCCATAGAATTCGGCGATAGGAAACGATACCCACGAAACCCTCCTATCCTCGAATTCCTTTTCAAAGACATAATCCGAATCTATACCTACGGAGAATTTATTCCTTCCTTGGGTGTCTGCGCCGCCGATACTCGCGGCAAAAGAAAAAACCGGAAAAAATGAGATGCTAATTAAAACTGATAAAATTATCTTTCTCATACTCCCCCTAATTTGCGCTGCTGGCATGTGCCTGAATCCACTCATCAATTTTCTCTTTTTTAAAACGCCACTGTCCCACAAGTTTAATTGCGGGTATTTTATTATGTTTTAACCATTCATAGATGGTCCGGCGCGTAACTTTTAAATACGCAGCCAAATCATCAATAGTCATTAAATCTGATGTAATCATTTTTTCTTTCCTTCTGGTGCAAAACATTATAAGAAAGTAAAATGAATTTGTCAAGGAAAATATTAACATTCTTTGACATATAAGTCATAAACAGCCTATTATATTACCTAATATCCTATAAATATGAGAAAAATACAGCAAGACCGTTTCCTTCTATCTTATTGTAATCTAATCAGTTATGACAGAACTGTCCCTATGGGGACGATTCCTCCATAACCATTATATTCCCAATGAGTTAAAAAGAAACGGTCCTGATTTTTATGGGTTTTATTTTATTTCTTAAGAACTTCTTTGAACTTCTTAGTTAAAGCGGGGACAATTTGAAAGAGATCGCCAACAACACCATAAGTGGCGACTTTAAAGATCGGTGCTTCGGGGTCTTTGTTTATAGCGATGATTATTTTTGAAGATTGCATCCCGACAAGATGCTGAATTTGTCCTGATATCCCGCAGGCAATATAAATCTTAGGAGCAACTGTCCTGCCGGTTTGCCCTACCTGATGCGAATAAGGCATCCAACCGGCATCAACTGCTGCGCGTGATGAGCCGACTGCCGCGCCCAAAACATGAGCCAGTTCTTCCAGCATTTTAAAATTTTCAGGAGCTCCCATACCACGGCCACCCGAGACAATAATATCAGCTTCGGCCAAATTAACCAAATTCTCTATTTCATCAACAATATCCAATAATTTAGTACGAGAAGAATAAACCAAAGGTTCAAAACTTTCTCTTATAATCTTACCCTTACGATGCTTATCCGGCTCAAGGGGCTGCATAACCTTATGCCTGACTGTCGCCATCTGCGGACGGTAATTCGGAGAAATTATTGTTGCCATAATATTACCGCCGAAAGCAGGCCTGGTTTGCAGTAATATTTTTTTCTCTTCATCAATATCTAATCCTGTACAATCAGCAGTCAGGCCGACCTTCAAATTAACCGCTACGCGTGAAATCAATGACCTGCCGATGGCAGTTGCTCCGCAAAGCAAAACTTCTGGTTTATATTTCTTAATCAGCTCAATCAGTATTTTTGTATAAGGCTCGTCTTGAAATTCAGCTATCTCGGGCGCCTCAACCAGATATATATTATCTGCTCCCCTAAAAATTAATTCATCCAGCTGGTCGTCTAATTTATTACCGATTAAAACACCGCTCACCTGACAATCCAGCTTTTTAGCCAACTCCTGGGCCTTGCCTAACAACTCATAAGAAACAGACTGAACCTTGCCCTTCTTCTGCTCGATAAAAACCCAAATTCCTTTATATTTCTCGAGTCCGGAATTTGGTACTGCCACATTTTTTTTCTCCAGCAGTACCGCTTTGAATTTACAGGCAGAAACACATGCGCCGCAAAGCGTACATTTATTAAGATCAATGAGCGCTTTTCTGTCCATTATCCTAATGGCGTCAAAAGGGCATGCCTTAAGACATAAGGTACAGCCAGTACATTTTTCGACGATAATCTGAATAGGCATATTTTTACAAAATATTTAAACTCTAAGTTCTAAACTCTAAATCCTAAACAAATTCAAAACTAGCGTTTTGGGTTTAGGATTTACTTTAACTTATTTCTCCCTTCAATAATTCAATTAACTTACCCGCAATTTCATCAGGCTCCCCGCTCAAAACTTGCCCGCCTACTCTAGGAGCTGGAGTAAAAATCTTGACCACCTGTGTAGGAGAACCACATAATCCTATTCCCTGCGGATCAAGCTCAAGCTCTTTCTGCCCCCAAACCGTAATCTTTGCGGACTTAGAACGCATCATACCTTTTAATGATGGCAGGCGCGGTTCATTAATTTCCTTAACCACAGTCAGCAATGCCGGCAAAGGCGTCTCAATAATTTCGTAGCCTTCCTCCATCATCCTTTCCAGGCGCATCCTGTTTTCTTTTACCTCTTCTATTTTCTTAACGTAGGTAACCTGGGGGATATCCAAATGAGCAGAAATACCCGGCCCGACCTGTGCGGTGTCTCCGTCGGATGCCTGCTTACCGCAGATAATCAAATCATACGCCCCGATCTTCCTTATAGCCCCTGCCAAAGTATAACTTGTAGCCCAGGTATCGCTTCCGGCAAAAGCCCTGTCGCAGATCAATACCCCTTCGTCTATACCTAAAGATATTGCCTCACGCAAAGCTGCTTCTGCCTGCGGTGGCCCCATAGTAATTACGGTAGCTTTACCGCCAAATTTCTCCTTCAGTCTTACCGCTTCCTCAATAGCATACATATCGAATGGATTAATAATAGACTTAACCCCTTCACGGATTAAAGTATTTGTCTCGGGGTTAATCCTAACTTCGGTAGTTTCAGGAACCTGTTTTATACAAACAATTATGTTCATACTATTTTATTTTCTTCCGTCTTATCTGATACGCGTAAAGATGAAATATCAATTATATACTTCTTTATTCTCTCGCTATCCTCGGGGCTTATTTTCAAGAATTCAAAACCAACATCATAACGCGAGCCTTTCTTCGGCTCACCGATAACAAATTCCTTACTCCAGACAACTCTACCGGTAACAGTAATAGGCTTTTTGTCATCAATAATAAAAATATTTAAATCAAGGATCTCGTCTTTATTAAATTTCTCGTATGCAATAAAACATATTCCGCACGCGCTTATATCTTTTGAAAGAGTTATCTTTTCTTCTTCTGAGATGGAGCTACGCTTATAGGTAACGTCGGCAAGGATGCTTAATCGAGGGAAACGCCTCTTCTCCGGCAGATCTGCCATAACCGCCTCCTTTTATCTAGCCAACTCCTTTATAATCTGCAAAGCGATAATCCCACGCTGGATTTGATTAGTCCCTTCGTATATCTGGGTGATCTTTGCATCGCGCATATATTTTTCTATCGGATAATCTCTCATATAACCGTATCCGCCGAATATCTGTATGGCGTCATTAGTAACCTTCATCGCCACATCAGAAGCATACATCTTGGCCATAGCAGATTCTTTGGAGACGTCTTTTATCCCTGCGTCAACCATACGCGCAGCAGCATAAACAAGTGCCCTTGATGCCTCAACCTCTGTTGCCATATCCGCAATCATCCACTGTATCCCCTGGAAGCTCGATATGGACTTACCAAACTGATGCCTTTCTTTGGCGTATTTTACAGCCAGCTCCAAAGCGCCCTGCGCGATACCTAATGCCTGAGCAGCAACTCCGGGACGCGACATATCGAATGTCTTCATGGTAACAATAAAGCCCATTCCCTCTCTAGCTAACAAATTCTCTTTGGGGACCTTGCAATCAGTAAAAATTAATTCGCGCGTAGAAGAAGCCCTAATGCCAAGCTTCTCCTCTTTTTTACCAAAAGAAAAACCCTTCATACCCTTTTCTATGATAAACGCTGATGCCCCGCGCGCGCCCTTATTCTTATCGGTCATCGCGATTACTACATAAGTCTCGGCATCGCCTCCGTTGGTAATAAAATGCTTCAGGCCGTTTAATACATAATAATCGCCCTCTTTTTTAGCAGTAGTCTTTATTGCTGAAGCATCAGAACCTGCCTCCGGTTCAGTTACCGCAAAAGCAGCCACCTTCTTGCCGGCAGCTAAATCAGGGAGATATTTTTGTTTTTGCTCTTCGCTCCCGAACAACACTATAGGAAAAGTCCCCAAAGCAGAAGCCGCATAGCAGACTGCTATACCGCCGCATGCTCTTGATAATTCTTCAGTCGCTAAACACAGGTTTAGAACATTAATCCCCATTCCTCCGTATGCCTCAGGGATGAACAGGCCAAAAAGTCCTGCATCGGCTATAATCTTAATCATATCCCAGGGATACTCCTCTGTCTGATCATATTTTGCTGCAACAGGGCGTATCTTCTCATCGGCGATTTTTGAAGCTAAATCCTTCACCATCTTCTGTTCTTCAGTCAATAAATAATCCATTTGTCCTCCTTAATAAACCGTAACTAGTAAACTAGTTACGAATGTTAAATTATACCACATGCTTCCTATTTTACAATATTTTTAAAAGGGCTATTTCCTGACAATCGGGGAATTTAGGGCAATTTATACATTCCGCCCAGATTTTGTGAGGCAGCTCAGATTGCTTAACTCTCTTAAAACCAAGCCTGCGGAAGAAATCCGGCCTATAGGTGAGGACAAATATCCTTTTTACTCCCATCTGCCTTGCTTCATCCAAACACAACTTAACAAGGCGCGCACCTAATCCCTTTTTTTGTTTTGTTTTGCTGACTGCTAAAGATTTTATCTCGGCAAGATCATCCCAGGATATATGCAATGCACAACAACCTAGAATTCTTCCTCTTTCTTCGGCAACCCAGAAATCGCGTATATTCTCATAAAGCTCATTTAACGACCTGGGCAACATAAGATCCTGCCTGGCAAAGCCATTAATCAGGGCCTGTATTTGTTTTATGTCTTCGATCTTGGCTTTTCTAATCATCGTAATCTCTCTTGCCGAAGGACAGCTTATGTCGCTAACGCTCCATAAGCTGTAGCCTTATTTAATTTCCGTTCCTTTGGCCACAACCACAATTCCGGATTCAGTTACATGAAACCTTTTTTTATCTTCGTGCGGATCATATCCGATAACCATGCCTTGAGGTATGGATACATCTTTATCGATAATCGCTCTTTTTATCTTTGCATACCTACCGACATTAACGCCTTCCATCAATATCGAGTCGTACACCTGTGAATAACTGTTTATCCTCACGTTAGGAGAGAGTATCGAACGCTGCACTCTGCCACCGCTGATAATACAACCTCCTGAGACAACCGAATCCAAAACCAAACCTATCCTCCCGGTTACTTCCTCCCCGGCAAAAACAGTCTTTAGCGGAGGAAATTGCTCCTGGTATGTCCTGATAGGCCACTGTTTATCATAAAGATTAAATGTCGGATCAACCTGGATCAAATCCATATTTGCCTCGTAATAGGCATCAAGGGTCCCGATATCTCTCCAGTAAAAAGCCTCTTTCTTATTCTCGTCAATAAAATTATAGGCTGCAACCTTCAGGCCTTTCTTAAGCATTTGAGGGATGATATCCTTACCAAAATCATGCGAGGTATTATTCTTCTCGGCATTCTCCCTTAACTCCTGATAAACCACCGGGTATTTAAATACATATATTCCCATAGAAGCATATATTTTATCCGGCTTATGAGGTATAGTTTTTGGGTCCTGCGGCTTCTCCTGGAACCCCTTGACTCTTCCGACGCTGTCAACCTCCAGAACACCGAAATGCTGAGAGTGTTCTTTATCAATTTCAACTACTCCTACCGTTAAGTCTGCATTAACTTCACGGTGGAAATCTATCATTGAATAATAATTCATCTTATAAACATGGTCTCCGGCTAAAATGAGTACCTCATCCGGCTCATGGTCTTCTGCAGCATAAAGATTCTGATAAATAGCATCGGCTGTCCCCAAATACCATGAGTCTCTAACCCTCTGCTGGGCAGGGAGGACTTCGATGAATTCATCAAGCTCCGAAGAAAGAATATTCCAGCCTAAACGTATATGCCGCTGCAGGGAAGCTGACTTATACTGTGTAAGCACATAAATCCTGCGCAAGCCTGAATTGATACAGTTACTTAGTGTAAAATCAATAATACGATAGATGCCACCGAAAGGCACCGCCGGTTTAGTGCGGTCTTTAGTCAAGGGGAAAAGCCTCTCTCCTCTGCCGCCTGCCATAATAAATGTTATTACTTTCTTCATCATAGAGAAAATACCCCAGATATACCGCGCCTGACCATCATTACGCCTATCGCAGCAAGAAGAATATACATTATTTTAGATACCGCACGGGTACCGCTTTGACCCATAATCTTCATAATTAAATCAGTCTTGGCAAAACTTGCCCAAACAATAGCCATATTCACCAACAGGGAAACGAAAGTCGGCCAAAAACCATAGGAGTCAAGCATTATAAGCGTTGTGGTTAAGACCGCCGGACCGGTTATCAAAGGCGTTCCCAGAGGGAAAATACCTATATCCTTATTATGTCCGTCAACCATAGCGCTTTTATGAATCCCTGGAAGCAGCAGGCGGACCGAGATTATAAACAACAAGGCTCCACCGGCAATCTGAAAATCGGCTATGCTTATCCCGAGGACATTTAAGACTGCCTTGCCAAGGAACATAAACATAAAAGCCATAATCGTAGCCGTAGCTACGGAAGAATGGATAATCTTACTTCTCTGCTTCTTGGTTGAGCCTTCTACCAAAGAAACAAGAACCGGGATATTGCCGATAGCATCTACCGCCACAAAAATCGGGATAAAAGCTAATACGTAAGAATCTAATGTACTAAGCATGAAGTAAATACTATCATATTTTCCACCCACGAGCAAGAAAAATGCGAAGCTATATCTTCTTAATCAACGGCAGGCATAAAAAGCTGGTCAGCGACGATACAATAATCAGCCACTTCAAACCGATTACCGGCAACAAAAAGGCCCCGGAAAGATTGCTTGAGAAAAGTGCGATATTGCTTACGCTGCAGAGAAACGCAAAAGAGGTAGCCTCGAATCCGGGCGCGGTATTACGAGCCATAAAGTCCATAACCATAAGAAAAATAAACATGCCGACAAAACTATACACCACATCGTATGCTACGGCTGTCACTGGCGTATAGTATAAGTAACTTAGAGTGGTAATTGCCCCGGCAAATACCGACCAGAAAAGCCATTTTTTTATGTTAATCCTGGTACTAAACTTATAATACACTATTGAGCCGACAATACCACAAAGCGTGCTTATGGTGCCCAACCACCCTATCCATATCTTATCCCATTTAAAGCTATCACGCTGGATAAAGAAAAGTGGCGTTCCAAAAGAAGGTGAATATTTATAAAGCAGAATAAATAAAGCAACTATCATTAGTCTCTTGTCCGCAAGAAGCCTTTTCATGTTAACTAAAAAATCCTGACCGCTGATTTTATTACTCTTAACCGGATCCTCGCGATAAAAATGGGCTACGAGGGCAATAATAAAATATATAGGAATGAGGCACAGGAAACCAGCCTGATATCCCCATTTCTCGGCAATATAACCTCCTCCTATACCAACGAACAACCCTGCGATATTAATAGAGATCCATTGCACACTCTGAATCTTTCCTGTCATCTGGTATTTTTTACCTTCCACGCACATAATCCCGTCGACACTGACGTCTCGTATCGCCGTACTGCTTGAAGTTATTAAAATTGCGGCTATAAGCATGGCAACCGGCATATTGATAAGCCCTATACCAAGCACGAATATCACATCCAAGAAAAGAGAAATAAAGATCCATACCTTCTTACTAAGAAAATTATCTATAAGATATCCTAGAGCAGGCTTGACTATCCAGGCAGCGTTAGTAATGGTACTGATAACCATTATTTTTTCAGGTGAGAAATTAAGGGTCTCTTTAAGGTAATAAAACAACCCTTGAGAAGGCAGGCTCTCTATACCTTGTGTAAAATATACGCTA
Organism: uncultured Planctomycetales bacterium; assembly: GCA_964467905.1. GTDB lineage: Bacteria > Omnitrophota > Gorgyraeia > Gygaellales > Profunditerraquicolaceae > CAYXSY01. The sequence goes on from CAYXSY010000023.1 coordinate 8,892, forward strand.
CTGCTTAATGCGTAAACCCAAAGTATTTTTTTATTCATAAGAAATATAAAAGCCACCAGTATCTGGTGGCTTTTATCCTAAAAAACTAAAAAAACGAGCCAACAAGCAAGCTATTTATCCTCTGGTGACTTGCTTTTAGGCTGAGCGTCTTTAGATTCATTATCTGTGGTTAATTCTTTTGATTGTTCTTCCTCTTTATTTGGCACTGCCTGAGATGTTGCTGCTTCTTTAGCTTCATTCTTCTCAAGAGCAGATGCGGCAGCTTGCCCACTGGCTGTATCTTTGTCTAAAAGCGATTTTGACTGACGTGCAGATATCAAAGCCAGACTCAAACAAGTTATAAAAAAGATTGTGGAAAGTATTGTAGTCGTACGCGTCAGAAAGGCGTTAGTTTTAGTCCCAAACATAGATTCTACATCCGAAAAGGTATCCACCAAGCCTCCACCTCTGCCTCTCTGGATAAGAATCAGAATAATCAATAAAATACAAACAATTACATGTACCGCAATTATCAAACCTGTCATTTCTTAACCTCGCTTGCTTTCTTAATGATAGTACCGAATGATGCCGCATCTAGACTCGCTCCCCCTACCAGGGCTCCGTCGACATCTGGTTGTTTTATAAGTTCTGTGATATTATCCGGCTTAACGCTACCGCCATATTGTATTATTAGATTAGCAGCGGACTCTTCATTATAAATCTTTTGTATCAGTTCGCGTATATATTTATGCACTTCCTGCGCCTGGAGAGGCGTAGCCGTCTTGCCTGTGCCGATAGCCCAAACAGGTTCATAAGCTATGATTATTTTTATGAAATCCTCTTCCGAAAGCTCTTTAAAGCCTTCTCTGATCTGGTTTTCTATAACATTAAAGGTCTTGCCGGCCTCACGCTCAGTCAAAGTTTCGCCTACGCATACTATAGGAGTAAGGCCATGCTTTAATGCCGCTTTTATCTTTTTATTCACCGATTCATTAGTCTCACCAAAATAAGCCCTTCTCTCGGAATGGCCGATTATCACATAAGAACATCCAGCGTCTTTAATCATTGCCGCAGAAACTTCTCCTGTAAAAGCGCCTTCCTCAGCCCAATATAAATCCTGCGCGCCGACTTTTATATTACTGGTCTCAAGGGCATCAGCTAGATAAGCAATAGAAGTAAACGGCGGACAAACGATAATCTCTACATTCTCGATATTATAAAGCTCTCTTCTTAAGGCGACTACTAACTCCTGTCCGTCACGAAGAGTTTTATACATCTTCCAGTTCCCAGCTATTGTGATTTTACGCATAATAAAGTTCTTTCCTTAAAAAGTTATTTTTCTGCTAAGGCTGCGACCCCCGGCAGGACCTTGCCTTCTAAGAATTCCAGGCTCGCCCCTCCTCCGGTTGAAACATGCGTCATCTTATCTTCCATCCCAAACTTTGCCACTGCAGCAGCCGTATCCCCTCCGCCTATAATCGTAGTCGCTTTTAAAGACGCCACAAACTCAACCACTTCCTTAGTCCCCTTACTAAAGGGAGGCATCTCAAATATGCCTAAAGGCCCATTCCAGACAACCGTCTTGGCTGGCCTTAATTTATCTTTAAAAAGCGCAATGCTCTTAGGGCCGATATCTACTGCAATCAAGCCATCGGGTATATCCTGCGGCACGACTTCTATCTTAGCATTAGCATCAACAGTAGCGACTGCTATATGATCAATCGGTAATACTATTTCTTTATTCATCTGCTTTGCCTTATTCAGAATATCTTTAGCCAGATCAATCTTATCTTTTTCTAATTTTGAATTACCAATTGCCTTCCCCTGTGCCTTTAAAAATGTATAGCTCATCCCGCCGCCAATAAGAATACAATCGCATTTAGGCAGAAGATTATCTATAACCCCGATTTTATCAGAAACTTTTGCCCCGCCTAATATCACCATAAAAGGCTTCTGCGGGTTCCCCACAGCAGAACCAAGATACTGGATTTCCTTTTCAAGCAAGAATCCGGCTACGGCTTTAAGATAGTGGGCTACGCCTTCAGTCGAAGCATGCGCCCTGTGTGCTGTGCCGAAAGCATCATTAACATATATTTCCCCCAGGCTTGCCAACTGCTTTGAGAAATTTGCGTCATTTGCCTCTTCTTCGGCGTGATATCTTAGATTCTCAAGAAGTATGACTCTTTCTTTGGCCGAAGATACTTCCTGTTTTATATTATCACCTACGCAATCATTGAGGAACTTAACAGGTTGGCCTAAAAGCTCAGACAACCTATTAGCTACCGGAGCTAAGCTGTATTTATCCACACGCTTGCCGTCAGGCCTGCCTAAATGGCTCATTAAGATCAATCTTTTCGCTCCTTTATCCAATATATATTTAATCGTAGGTAAGGTAGAACGAATGCGGTTATCATCTGTAATATTCAAAGCGGCATCCTGCGGCACATTAAAATCTGCCCGCATAAGCACCACTTTATTGCTTAAATCGACATCCTTCACAGTCATCTTAGCCATTATCTATGCCTCCTTAAATAATTAGACGAATAATATATATTAAAATACCTCTTTTGTCAAAGTTTTTTAGGGGCTGTTTTTACGCTGGCTATAACAAGCAGCTATCAACAGAACAAGGCTCCCTATCTTTAAGAAGCCTGCAGCAAAACAACTGGATACAAGCCCAAGAACCGGTAAAAATAATACTCCGGCAAATATCCCAGCAAAACACCCCCCTAACAAATCAAGTGCGTATAAAACACCCACAGATTCCGAAACGCTCTCTCCCTCTCTATGATACAACATATTCGCCAGAGGAAATTCCGAACCTACCAGAAAACCACAGATAAGCAATAAAACAATAAAAATAAATTGCGCAGAAGCAGCTATTGCAACCAATAAAGGCAGAGAAAAAGCGAAAACAGTCATAAATAAATCCATTACTACTAGCAGTCTTGGCTTGCCCTTTGTGCTTCTGGGGTTATGAGCAGTAGAAATACTTCCTAAAGCAAGGCCGGCCATAAAAATGCTTATAAGCAGCCCTATTTTATTATATAAATATCCGTAATAAACCTGATAACTGAATATTAAAATAAGATTGGCTAGCATCCCGAAGAAACCACTGGTAAATATTGTGTAGCCAAAAGATATGCGGGCAAAATTTCTTTTTTTATAGAATATTATAAAGAACAGCAAGGCCAGGAAAACAAAAAGCAGAATAATCATAAGTAAATTTACCTTACCGAACAACTCGAATAATCCGCTAATTATCCCCGGGAATTGCCTATTCCATATAAGGAGGCTCTGATATACAGCAATAGGAGCTAAATTCTTATTAATCTTTTCAGTTGCCTCAGCCATAAGCCCCATAAACCAACCATACCACTTATGGCTAAGCCTGTATTTTATATAAGGCTCTACAAAGATGCTCGGAGACAAAACACGCTCCTTAATTCTGCGCAAGATATTCTCGGGGCCTATTTTATTTATATCGCTTTCGGAACCTAAGAAAATATTATAATCCCCCGGGATAACCCGCACATAATTAAACTCTTTATTCAAAGCGTTTAGTACGCAAGAATTAAGATCACGCATAGCTTTGCTCAAATGCGTCATTGAGCCGGGCAGCGAAAAACTAAAGACTCCTCCGGGATTAAGCCTTTCCCTGACTAAGGCAAAGAATTCTTCGGAAAAAAGACGATTAGATAACAGATCCGGGATATCACGGAGACCAACTAATATTACATCATACTTACGAGTTGTATTATTTAAGAAAAAAATGGCGTCGGCGTTGGAGATCTTTAGCCTTGCATCGCGAAACTCATCCCTGGTTTCTTCAGGGAAATACTGTTTTGCCATTTCGATAATTAAAGGATCCAATTCCGCGTAGTCAACCTCATCTACAGGGCTCTTAAGTATCTCCTGAAGCAATCCTCCGGCCCCCGATGATAAAACAAGGACACTCTTAGGATTAGGACAGAAAAGCAAAGGAAAATTACCGAACTCCTGCACAAAATTAATGTCAGGATATGGCGCTGTTATTATCGGTAAACCATTATAGAAGAAGTTAACTTGGTTAGACTTCCTGGTAACTACCAGTTTGCCGTAAACTGAATTACGATAAGAGATTAACTCTTCTTTGGGATGCTGCTGCTGTAACGAATGCTTATCGATACTCGAAGCATTAACGCCTATCAACAAAACAACGCTAGATAGAAAAACAGTAAAAATAATCGGTGCGGGCTTAGTAAGATATTTTTTTCTGATATAGAAAAAAACAACGGCGACATTAGATAGAGATACAAAAATGGCTATTGTAAAGATGTTAAAATACGGTATAAGCAGATATGTAAAAGCCACTCCGCCGAATAATGTACCGATGGTTTCGAGGGCGTAAATCTTTGAGACTCCCGATGAACCATGGTCACTCTTGTTAAATATCAAACAGCTTAAACTAAATAATGCTCCATGGGGAAACGCTACAAGCAAATTAACTAATAAAGCCCCCATAAATATACCAGTTAATCCAATGGCCTCGGCAGAAGCAACCCCGAAGAAGCCTTTAAATATCCTGGAAAGATAAATTGATAATGGTAAAACAAGCAAGAAAATTGTTTCTAGAATTACAAACAGGCCTATCTTATCTTTAATCCTACCTGCAAATTTACCTATTATATATACCCCTAAGGCCTCGGGGATTATCCAGCTCGCAAGTATAATTCCAATTATTAATTCGTTTCCGAAGCAAGAAATCAACAATTCTCTTAACAAGCCCACCTGTGCAATAAGCCCGCTTAAACCGATAATAATAACCGTAAAGATATTCATATGGCTTGCCCTTAAACAAAAAAAATGGTAGGGGTGAGCCTATACCACCCCTACCATTGGATTATGCAGAATATCAGCGATTACAAACCCTTTTTGATAACATAGTCGCACAAGTCAACTACGCGGCACGAATATGCCCATTCATTATCATACCATCCCATTATCTTCACTAACTTGCCGTCGATAACTTTGGTAAGTTCGGCATCAAAGATACAGGAATAACTTGAGCCGTAAAAATCTTTCGAAACCAGCGGCTCAGTAAGATATTGCAATATACCTTTTAATTCTGTCTCCGAAGCTTTCTTAAATGCCTCTTTCACTGCTTCAGCTGTGGTATCTTTTTCAACAACGCAAGAAAGATCAGTCAATGATACATCAGGAGTAGGAACGCGGATAGCTAAGCCGTCTAATTTTCCTTTTAACTCCGGCAACACTTCGCCTATAGCCTTAGCTGCCCCGGTCGATGTGGGAATCATAGAAACAGCGGCCGCCCTTGCTCTTCTTAAATCCTTATGCGGTAAATCCAGGATTCTCTGATCGTTAGTATATGAATGTATCGTCGTCATCAAGCCGCTCTTGATGCCGAAATTATCCATCAAAACCTTAGCCATTGGGGCAAGGCAATTCGTAGTGCAGGAAGCATTGGAAATAATATTATGTTTGGCTGGATCATATATCTTGTCATTTACACCCATAACAATTGTTGCATCCTGGCCCTTTGCCGGAGCTGTTATAATTATTTTCTTTGCTCCGCCATTAGTAATGTGGCCGATACATTTCTCCTTGTCGGTAAATACACCAGAAGACTCAATAACTAACTGTACTCCGTAATCCTTCCACGGAATCTCAGCAGGAGATTTGGCGCTTAAAACTTTTATCGTCTTGCCATTTACCACTAAAGCGTCATCTTTTGCTTCTATAGAAGCTTGCAGGACTCCAAAATTAGAGTCATATTTTAACAGATGCGCCAGAGTCTTTGTGCCTACCGGAAGGTCATTGACTGCTACTATATCAATATCCTTGGAGTTTTTAGCTAAAGCTGCACGAAAAACAAGTCTGCCTATCCTTCCAAAACCGTTGATACCAACTTTTACTGCCATTTTTTCCTCCTTTTAAAACTTTTTTATATATGGTTATTATTTTCTTAAATATTCTGCGGCTATTTCGGGTGGCGTTCCTACAAGGTAGAATCCTGAACCCCATTCAAAACCTGCTACGCGGGTTAATTTGGGCATGAATTCGATATGCCAGTGATAGCCATCTGATATTGAATCATCATTTATAGGGGAAGAATGAATTATATAATTATACGATAAATGCGGGAATACTTTCTTTATTTTAATTATGGTATCTCTCAAAATCTCTGCGAGGAACGGCATCTCGTCTGGAGTCAGCTGACAGAAACGCGGATTATGCTTCTTAGGCATAATCCAGATTTCAAAAGGGAATCGCGAAACAAAAGGACAAAAAGCTATAAAATATTTATTTTCTGAAACAATTCTATCTTTTTCCTGGCTCTCTTGTCTTATTATATCGCAGAATATACAACGCTCACGATATTCAAAATAATCATGCGCCCCTTTTATCTCCTCAGCGACATTTTTAGGAACCATGGGCAAAGCAATAAGCTGGGTATGCGGATGCTCCATAGAAGCGCCGGCTGCAGCTCCGTAATTCTTAAAAATCATTATGTATTTAAAGCGGCTATCCTTGGCAAGGTCAACCGCACGGCGGCAATACATTGACAGGAAACTCTGGACTTCCTCAACGGTAAGGTCTGAAATATCTTTAGCATGATACGGCGTCTCAATTATAACTTCATGTGCACCTACGCCATTCTGCATATCATACATACCGACAGGGCGCCTGTCTAATTCGCCTTCAATCTGTAATGCAGGGAATTTATTAGGAATAGTACGTACCTGCCATCCGGAAGAATTGGGGCTAGTGCCTGGCTCTCTTATAACCTCTATTTCAATCGGGGTCATAGATTCATTACCGTAGCAGAAAGGACAAACCCCTCCTTTTAAAACAACAGGCTCGCAATCGTAATCTTGCGGTTTAGCAGGGTTATCGGTATCAACAATAACCCATCTTCCGCCTATAGGATCTCTTCTTAACTCTGACATGTAATTAAATCTCTACCTCTCTTAAGAATTTTGCGGCATTCTCAGGCGGTAAAGGGCAAATATAGAACCCTGTTCCCCATTCAAAACCTGCCATACGCGTAAGGCGCGGCATTATCTCGATATGCCAATGATAATCATGATCTATGCTTTTCCAATAGCCGACTTTTTCTCTTCTAAAAGGAGCGGTATGTAAAATATAATTGTATGGCGGGTCATTCAACCCTTTTTTAAGTTTGGAAAGTACTATCTTCATTACGCGCGCCAAGTCTAGGCGATGATCAGGGCCTAAAGCAGTAAAATCACAAGAATGTTTCTTAGGTAAAATCCATACTTCAAAAGGAAATCTTGCCGCAAACGGCGTTATAGCTATAAAACCGTCGATATCAAGTATTAGTCTTTCCTTATTCTGCATTTCCTGCCTGATTAAATCGCAGAAAACGCAACGCTCGTGGTATTCATAATATTTTCTTGAACCGGCAAGTTCTTCTTTTACGCGCTTTGGGTTAACCGGAGTTGCGATAAGCTGAGAACGGACATGTTTTACTCTTCCGCCCCCGGCGCTCCAGCCATAATTCTTAAATACAAGCACATATTTAAAGCGCTTGTCCTTTTCAAGATCATTCATCCGGTCCACGTAACAACTTAAGATTCTGGAAATCTGCTCCTCGCTTAAATCGGCGATATTGGCAATGTGCTGGTTTGTCTCAACTACAACTTCATGAGCACCTATCCCGTTCATTAAATCGTACACGCCTATACCGTGGCGTTCAAGATCGCCTTCTATCCTTAAGAACGGAGCGATACTGGGGACAACACGCAAGTCCCAACCGGGACCGTTTTTAGCGGTTCCATGCTTACGCACAGAATATATTTCAGGGGGGGTATGTGATTCTTTCCCTTCACAAAAAGGGCACTCGCCTTCTGCGGGAGAATCTGCCGAAGGACCGCTGAACTGGTCAGGCCTTTTTGCTCTTTCGGTGGCAATAATAACCCATCTGCCGATTACGGGATCTTTTCTTAATTCAGGCATATTAAATCGTTTTTTAGGTTAATTGTGACTTCGAGTTTTTTATTATAGCACATAGCAGCTTTTATGCAAGATTTTTTTCTACCCTAATATTTCTCCGACGGAAATCTTATGCCCAAAGAGGAATTCTTCAGTTGACATCTTTCTTTTTCCTTCCGGCTGCAGCTGTTTTATCGCTAAAATACCTTCGCCGCAAGATACGGCTATATTGTCCCGGCTAATTTCAGCTATCTGCCCGGGCCGTAATGCTGAGATACCCGCACCCCCGCTAACTTCAGCTTTATGGATTTTTAAAACCTTACCTTTATAATAAGTAAATGCACAAGGCCAACCAAAAGCGCCCCTGACAAGATTATTAATCTCTGATGAAGACCTAATCCAAGAAATCAACCCGTCATTTTTCTTAAGCTTCGGGGCAACTGTTACTTCTTTATCATTCTGAGGAGACAATTTATAATCGTTATTCTCGATATCTTTAATGGTGCATAGCAGCAAGCTAGACCCCTCTTTTGCAAGTTTCTGCCCTAAAGTCAGAGCATTGTCAGCCTCTTCTATCCTGACAACTTTCTGGGATATCAGAGGTCCAGAGTCCATCTTCTTAGTTACTTTCATAATTGTAACTCCGCTCTGCTTCTCGCCATTTATTAAAACCCAATTTATAGGAGCGGCTCCTCTGTATTTAGGCAATAACGACGCATGTATATTAATGGGCATTATCTTGGGAGTCTCTAACAATGCCTCTGAAAAAATCTGTCCGTAGGCCACAACAACAAACAAATCGGCATTAAATCTTTTCAATAGTCCAAGGGATTGCCTGCTATTTACATTGACAGGCTGAATTATTTTAAGATTAAGCTCCAAAGCGGTATCCTTTACCGCCGTATGAGAAGGTAGTAAGTGCCTCCCCTTCTTCCTGTCAGGCTGGGTCACAACGCATAAAATATTATGCCCTGCGCTATAAAGCGCATTTAAGGTAGGTACCGCGAATTGTGAGCTTCCGAAAAAGATGATATTCATATTATTCAAACTCTAAATACTAAACTCTAAATCCTAAACACCTGCCTGCCGGTAGGCAGGGATTTCGGGTTGTTTAGGATTTATCACTTTTTTTCTAAACCGGATCAACATCCACCGTCACTATTATACCCGAATGCGGCAAATCTTTTAAGTGTATTTTTAGAAAACTGCTGATTTCTTTAGGCCTGCGTCCCGAAAGCAATAATTCCCAGTAAAAATTACCTCTTAACCTCACAGGAAACCCGGGGGCTAAAGAAAGCACCTTAATACCACGCTCTTCGCACTTTCCCTTAATAATCTCGCATAATCTCTGGCTTTGTTCCTTAACCCTATCCTCATTATTACCCCGCAGTTTAATAACTGCAAAGTGCCTAAACGGCGGAAAGAATAGTTGCCTCCTCTCCCTTAGCTCCCTCTGATAAAAAATACCTAAATCCCTAGCCTCAAAAGCCCTGAAAACATAATGATGACTATAGCGCGTCTGAATGATAACTTTATCTTTCGCTAATGGCATAATCCTGGAAAGCGTATTTGCTGCTTTCTCTGCGGAACGAAAGTCAATCAAATTCAGTTCGGAATCTATGCCTAAGACTACAACCAAATCAAAGCTACGCTCTAAGTGCCTGGCGATATTCTTATTTGCCAGAAATATATCTGCGCTCCAGGAAAACGATTCGTTTTCCTGGTCTACCTGCTTAACTACGGCTGCCGGGAACATCCTAGCTATTTCATTTTCTATCCTCTCGATCCCTAACCCGGAATATTTGATATATCCGGAATTGCATTCGGGGCATATCTTAGGAGAGACAAGCTTGTGATTGCAATAGCGGCAACTTAAGATATTATTTTTAACGGAGTAAGATAAATTTACGCTACAGCGCGGGCATTTAAAAATTATGCCGCAACTCTGGCAGAAGGCTAAATTCGCAAATCCGGGTTTAGATGTTAAAATAAGGACTTTTTCTTTTGCAACCAGACTATCAGCTATAGCATTCTGCAGATACCGAGAAACAACCATAACCGGGCCCTTACTTTTCTTACGCCACGGTTCATTAGTAAGTATCACCTGCGGAAAATCGCTTTTGTCTGAAAGATTGATATAATTATTATCCTTTTTTTGAGATAGGTAAAAACTCTCCAGGGATAAAAACGACGCGCCTAATATTAAATCCGCTTTCTGTATCCCTGAACGCACCAAGGCCATATGCACGGCATTATAATGCGGGGCTTGATCTTGTTTGTAAGAAAGATCCTGCTCGCTATCGACGATAATCAGGCCTAAGTTATTAAACGGAGCGAATACGCATGACCTTGTACCTATAGCCAACTTTGTTTCTGAATTCTTTATCTTAAGCCACGCCTGGAGTTCAGACGGATCATTTCTGGATAAAACTGTCGGCTCAAACCCAAGTGAAGCCTTAATCCTGTCCCTGAAGCCCGCTATCGCAGAAACATCAGAAAACAATACTATAACACTTAGATTATTTTTTAGCACTTCTGATATACGGCTAATATAAAAATCGTAGCGTTTTTTAATAGTAAAACCGGTAACGCAGGTAATCTTCGGCTTTTGTTTCGGTAATTTATCCTTACGGTTACTTAATGCCGGCAACCTGCAGCTCTTCCTTAACTTATCCGGCAGAGCTACCTCAATAGCCTCACCCCAGGAAGAACAATAATAATCTGCCAACTCTCTTGTTAATTTAAGCGTGTGCTTGTCTATTGACGGTGCATCATCCAGAACGCAGAGAACATCTTTTACTCTCTGTATCTGGCTACTTTTGGCAAGATCAACTACATATCCGGTTTTAATCAAGTTGCGGAAACTGACACTGACTCGCGAACCGACACGCACTTTCGAAGATAAAGCATGGGGAACCCTGTAATCAAAAGGCCCCTCGATTGGCAAACCAAGGACAACTTTTGCGTACGCCATAAGTTTTAGATTATTTCTTCTTGGATGGCTCTTTATTGCCGAACTCGTAGGAAAGCATTTTCTTGCGTATCTCGCCTATATTCTGGCGATACCACTCAAAAAATAAATATTTCAATAATAATACAAAACGATTTTCTCTATGGAATCTGCGCCAGGAAACTTTCACCGGCACCGCCTCGATTATGCGGAATTTACCCAGAGCGGCTGCGCGTTTTATATAATCGAAGTCTTCTGACATCACTATGGTCTCATCGAATACAACTTTCTCATGCAGCTTTTTTAAGGCAAACAAACAAAAACCTATACCGCGCGGATTAGAATACTGAACAATCTTTAACCAAATACGGTAAAAATTCGTAATAAATAAATCCAGAGAATCATTTTCATAAGGTATAAAATCGACACCGGCAACGGCAAGGCTCTTATCCCGGAACTCTTTCAGGTTGGCACTGATAAAATTATCTGCCAATATCACATCCGCATCCAGGAATAAAATAACCTCGCCTCTAGCTAAGCTGGCGCCATAATTACGCGAACGCGAAGGCCCGCGGACAGGTTTTTGCACCCACCTGACCGGTAAAGCGCCTTTAAAACTATCCACTATCTCTACGGTCCTATCGGTGCTATGATCATCAACAACAATAACCTCGTAATTCTTGTAAGCCTGCTTTTTTATGCATTCCAGTAGATTACCGATATATTTTTCTTCATTATAGGCGATAACTATTATACTTAGGAGAGGTTCTTGCGGTAAAGCCACTGGTTCATAATTTATTTTGTATAAATCTTTCCTCTTTAAAATATTAAGATTCAGCTTAGCTATAACCAAAAAAGTAAGCAAGCCTACTATATTTTGGTGGTTAGGAAAGATAAAAATAAACATAATGCCGAAAACCCCTAAGAAAATTCCGCCGATCTCAAGGGTTATCTTATAATTACAATATTCCCGCAGGTAAACCTGCTGGATCCTTCTTTTATAATAAAGGTGGAACCCGGCGGCCCCCAGAAACATAATACTCAAAATCATAAACCAAAACATCGGATAGCCTATACAGAAATTTAAAAGCAGCAGGAATATATATAACATCCAGGCAAGAGAAGCAACAGGCAGGTCGATATTTCCGGCCTTGTTTAATATATAGTGTCCGGCAAAAAGAACGTGTGAGCATATCAAAAGAGAACATAAAGAAAAAATAAAATATCCCGGCTGCGCCCTAAATTGAGACAACAAAATAAAGACAAGCCCGGACCAAAGAAAAATAAAAAACGGCCAGGAAACCAGAAATCTTATTATTTTCTTCATTTTATATATTTATCTGCCGCTTCGAACAAATCCATAGCTGTAAAATCCGGTTTTTCACTCCAGCTAGAACTATTCTTCGGCTTTTCTTTGCCTGAAAATACCAGTATTGTCTTTAACCCGGATTTTCTGCCGGCTTCAATATCACGCATGGTATCACCTACAAAGAAACTGCTTTTTAAATCTATATCAAAACCTTGATCTTTCATTCTGCTGCGCGCTATATCGATAAGCCCGGTATTAGGCTTACGGCAGGGACAATTCTCTTCCTTGCGATGAACACAATAATATACTCCGGATATCTCAACGCCACCCTTAGATAATTCCGCGAGCATATTTTTGGTAATTAAATCTAGCGCCTCCTGGGAATATATACCCCTTCCCACGCCTGCCTGATTAGAAATTATAAATATCTTATACCCCTTTTTATTGATTTGCTTGAGGGCTTTGGAAGTACCCGGCAAGAAAGAAAATTCATCCCAGCTTTTGACATACTCGAAATCTCCGGGATATTTATTAATTACTCCGTCCCTGTCTAAAAAAACAACTTTCATATATAAATAATAGCCTTAAACTCTAAACACTAAACCCTAAATCCTAAACAAATCCAAAACTCTAAATACAAAACTTTAGTTTTGAACTTTGGATTTTGAGTTTGTTTAGAGTTTAGGATTTCGGACTTAGGATTTCGTATCATTGCGTTTGTTCCTCAGCATCTCCCGGTATTTTACGTAACTTAACACCTGATAGAGGCTGTCAAAATAAGCAATCACAAAACCGTAGAGTCCGTCTTTACGGCCTTTTTTCCCGAGATATCTTCTGAAAAATCTGTCTACCGCGCGCCAGATAATCCTGCCCAGAGACATCTTTCTATTTGTAGTAATCCACTTCTCTGCTTCCCAAGTAGACTGGCGGTTTATGCTATCAACAAAATGCGCTATATCCGGATACCCCTTATGCACTATATCTTTTGTCAGATGCCCGCATTCTCCGTCAATAAATACGCGGGGGTGAACTTTTACGTCTTCGTATTTAAATTTATCCTTACGGAATAACCTGACCTTGCCTGCAGGATACCATCCTCCGTAACGTACCCAATAACTTCCGATATAATTACGTAATGGAATAGAGAAAGCAACATATTTATCCTGACTCGACAACTCTTTGGATATCTCGTCCTTAAGTTCTTCTGTAACGTACTCATCGGCATCAAGGCTTAAAACCCAGGTATTCCTTGCTTGAGCATAAGCCCAATTACGGAAAGAGCCCTCTACATCCATCTTTTTAGTAATAACCTTATCGGCATATTTGGATGCGACTTCTTTTGTTTTATCGCTTGATTCATCATCAACAAGCATGATCTCATCAGCCCATTTATAGACACTCCCCAAACAAGCATCAATATTAGCCTCTTCATTCTTGGCGATCACAACTACTGAAATTGGTATTCTATTATTCATAATGGTTAACCTTTTTTAGTAACTAGCGCACTAGTAACTGCTTTCTTATTTCTTTATCTCTATTTCAAACTTTATATTCTCAGCCGGGAATATATACGCCCAGAATCGTTCGTAATTCTCTTTATTTTTATTAGCCAGAAATTTAATCCCAAAAATAGAAAAAGTCTTATAGAAAGTCATTTCCTTTTTTATGGTTTTGTGGGGTATAGAATTAACCAGCCTGTTAAGCATAACAAAAGAAAAATAACGCTTATGCGTAAGGTCGGAATATGCCGTATGTGAAGCAAAATGCGGAACCTCGATAATTACACGCGCTCCATCCATAGAGATTCTATGAATTTCTTTAACAAGCATACGCGGGTCATCTAAATGCTCAAGTAAATGTTTACAATAAATCTGCTTAAAGCTATTGTCTTTAAGCGGTAGGATTTTTTCTAAATCGCAGATTATATCTGCGTGAGAATTTATATCGCCGTCAAGGCCTATTGCACCTTTAACCTTATTGCAGGAACAACCCAAATCCAATGTTTTCGATATCATAATAAACTTTTTACCTTAAGATACACTTCCTCAACGGATATATCCTGAATGCATTTTCTCTCTGAATCGCAGCCGCTAAATCTGAAATTCTTATAACACGGCCTGCACTCCATGTCTTTCTTCATTACGATATGAGATGATCCGGGAGGATACGGACCGTAAACCCTCTCATCAACGGGGCCGAAGATTGAAACTGTCTTTAAACCTAAGGCAACTGCCATGTGCAGAGGCCCTCCGTCATTAGCAACCAGGATATCCATCTTTGACAACATGCCAATATAATCATCAAGTCTTAGCTTCCCGACCATGTCAAAAACACGGTTATGCATGTTGCCTACTATAATGTCGGCGATATCCCTCTCTAACCCATCGCCTAAGAGAACTATCCTTACGGCATCGTTATCAATTAATCTGTCGGAAAGCTCGGCAAAGTTCTTGGCTGGCCAGTGTTTAAAATGGGCGTCTTTACCCCAGCTCAAGCCTGCTCCGGGAGAAATGCCTATAAAAAGCGCATTACCCTTAAGGCTAGCGATACCCAACGCCTCTTCGGCTTTTCTTGCCGAATCTCCTGACGCAAAGAGCTCTAATTTATCGCTTTTCGGCTTTATATTCAAGAAACCTAAAAGCTCAAGATAGTATTCTACTATGTGTTTGGAATTATATCCATTAATATCTTTTTTGTGCGTCAAAAACCTGCCTCTACCCTTATAATTATAGCCAATCCTCTTTTTTATCCCGATTAGTTTAGTGATTAAACCGTAACGCGAATCAAGAGAGAAATCAAAGCAAACATCAAACTTTTCTTTCTTAAGCTGCCTGATCAATCCCCAGAATTTAGATACCCCCTCAATACGAGATTTGGATAATATCTTTTTGATATCGCCGCGCGATAAAGCAATGATCCTGTCTATGCACGGATTTTCTTTTAACACCGGCTCAACGCGCTGGTTACACCAGTAGCATATAAGACTATCCGCATAGGCATCTTTTAGGGCCCGGATAAGCGGGGTAGTAAACAAAACATCTCCTATCCCAAAAGGGTTGATAACTAGAATTTTCATTCTGCCGAGACTTCCTTCAATATTTTTCTGGCATTCTCTACAAATAAACTCAAATCAAAATATGCCCTTACCTTCTCTAAAGCAACCCTAGAGAGCTTCTCTCTTAGGCTGTCATCTTGCAATAAGTTTATTATTGCCTTGGCGAATTCATCAGTGTCAGCACAATCAACAAACTCTCCATTGATAGAATCATCGATTATCTCTAATGGCCCCCCTGAATTCTTGTGGGCAAGCACCACCGCTCCGGCAGACATAGCCTCTACCACAGCCAGAGAAAACGGTTCTTTTTCAGAAGGCAGAACAAATACCTGTGAATCTCTCAAGATATTAGCTACATCACTCCTTAACCCGGTAAAAATCATACAAGACCCCAAGCCCTTATCATCGGCGTATTTCTTTAAATCCGCCATATTCAGATTCCCGCCATAGATGCTATCTCCCACAACAACAAACATCGTATTTTCTAACTCCCGCCTTACTACCGATGCCGCATCAATAAAGAGCTTGTGTCCTTTACGTTCAACAAAATTGGCCACCATAGCAACCAAATGTGTTGACTCCGGGATATTAAACTCCTGCCTGAATTTCCCCTTCTTGAGTAAAGAGATCTTCTCTACCTCAATACCATTATGTAAAACAAATACTCTTGCGCCGCACCCTTTTAAACAGGTATCACTCACATATTTAGAAGGCACAACCAGATACTTTGATTTGTGTAAAAGAAAATGCTTGAGGTGTTTAGGCTTGATAATATCGTGGATATGAGTAATACACTTTATTTTACATAATGAAGAAACCATCAAGGCGTAAGGGTTGAGGCGATAGGTATTTGCATAAATTAAATCGATCTTGTGCTCTTTTACAATGCGGCTTATCTGCTTTATAGCATGACTACGCCTGAATATATTCTTGAGCTTTCTCCAGGCGGGGAGCTTCAATATAAAAACTCCGGAATCATTTATTTTGGAGAATTCTTCGGTTAACGGCCCTTCCTCTTGGGTCATAAGGAAACTTCTGTATCCCTGGGGGGAAAGATTCTCGGCTAAATTAAGCAAGACCCTTTCTGCCCCGCCTATCTTCTCAGTAACCGTCATATAAAGTATATTCACGGCTTTATATTCCTCTTATTTCTTCTGCCGCCTAAGGCCTTAAGATACTGCGAGAATTTTCTCTGCACTACATAATGCTTAGCCATAAGCTTCGATTTAAAGATGCCGTCCGTAATATTCTCCAGGAGTTTTTCTATAAAATACGGCAGCTTTTTGTATATTTTGTAGCGCTTGAACATTTTTACAAAACGTTTACGCGCAAAATAAATCTGATTTTGATTCATAGTCGGCAGGGAAAGGATCGATCCGTCAAAATAACTTACCAAGTTCTTGTTAGTAATAAAGTTATTCTTCCTGGACATTTCAAAAAGTTCAGTCCCCGGATAAGGATAAAATATTGACACCTGAATAATATCAGGATCGGCCTCTACGTTTAGCTTGATAGTCTCCAGGACCTTACCCATATCCTCAAAGGGCAGACCTACCATATTAAAACTTTTTGTCTTAATCCCCAGTCGGCGGCAAGCATGGAAAGCCTGTATTATCTGCTCCCTGGACATATTTCTATGCATGATTTCTTTACGGATGAAATCATTCCCGCTTTCTACTCCCAAACATACCTGAATGCATCCGGCATCTTTGAGCAATTCAAGCGAATCCTTTTGGGCCAGCTCAACTCTTAAATTACAAACAAAGGGAAGCCCGATATCGGCCTTGTATTGCTTAGCAAAGCCTCTTAACCACTCTTTATTTAATGGAAGTATATCATCATGGAAAATTATTGCATCATAGCGGCTTTTAAGAGAATCTAATTCCTGGATTATGTTTCCAACACTTCTGAATCTCAAATAAGACCCCTTCCCACGATATAGCTCATGAAAAGCTTGATTGGAACAATATGAACAGCTATAAGGACAACCTCGGGAAACCATAACAAAAGTAGCGCCAAGTTTATCATCTTCAATTAATGATTCACTAGAAAATATACTGCGGTCAGCAAAAGGAAGATTGTCTAAATCGTTAATTAAAGGCCTGATTTCATTTTTATAAATTCTACTCCCCTGCTTTACCCAGAGATTCCTGATTGAAGTTATATCTGCTGATTTCTGCAGTTTATCGCAGAGCTCAAGCAAGGCCTCTTCCCCCTCCCCTAAACAAATCATATCAAAACCATCAAAGTTAACAGATTCTTCAGGGCATAAAGTAGGGTGTACTCCTCCGCAGATAACCGGGGTCTTATCCGATGCCTGCTTAGCCCAAGAGGCAAGTTCACGGGAATACGGCATCATATTGGTACAGGAAGAAATTGCCACTAAATCCGGATTGCTCTGTTTTAGCCTAGATATAAACTCATCCCTGCCGATATGTTCTTTAAGGTGTATGAGTTCAGTTGCGTGATTAGCGCGCTTCAGCACAGCAGATAAATAACCGATGCCTAAATTAAACTTGCCTAAGTTTAAATCCGGATATACAAAAGTTACTTTCACCCCGTTACAAACCTCCTAATAGTTCATTTACTCAACACGAATCTTCCCATAACTAAACTATCCATATCTGTAGCCTTAAATACTCTATACGCATCTTCCGGAGCCAAGACAATCGGCTCGTTCCTGCGGTTAAACGAAGTATTAATAATTACCGGACAACCTGTCAACCTGTAAAACTCTTTTATTGTATCATAATAAAGCGGGTTATCTCTTCTTTTTATAGTCTGGACCCTGCTTGTTTTATCGACATGCACTACTGCCGGAATCCGGCGTTCTTTATCTTTTTTTACCCTTGCTATTAAAAGCATATACGGGCTTTTCTGTTTCAAATGAAAATATTTACCCGCAAATTCCTCTAAAACCGAAGGCGCAAGTGGACGAAACGGTTCCCTGAATTTTACTCTCAAGTTTATCCTGTTATGCATGTTTAAATTACGGCTATCAGCTAATATTGAACGCGCCCCCAATGCCCTGGGGCCGAACTCTGCCCTACCCTGAAACCAACCAACAACCTTTCCCTGTGAAATCAAACGCGCAGCTATCTTAGGGATATCCCTATAATGGTGTTTAATAAAACGGATCTTCCCTCGGCGTAAGAATTCTTCTATATACCCGTCAGAATAAGCTGCTCCCAAGAAGGCGCCCTTCATAGCATCAAATCCTAAGCGCCTTTTATAATTAAGCAACTTATTCCGTATCAAATAAGCAGCTCCTAAAGCTGCTCCTGCATCGCCTGCTGCGGGCTGAATCCATAGCTTGCTAAATAAACCTTGCTCCAATATTTTAGTGTTAATTGCACAATTCAAAGCCATGCTTCCGGAAAGGCACAGATTGCTAGAGCCACTATCAGCGCTAAGCCTGCGGACGATTTCCAATACCCTATCTTCAGCAGCTCTTTGTATGGAAGCAGCAATATCCATATGTAGCTGCGTAATTTTCTGCTTTGGGCCCCTGGGAGGGACCCCCGGGACCTTTATTTTACCTTTGAGAAATAAATCTTTATAGCGCGGCTTACCATAAGCTGCCAACCCCATAACCTTATAATCATCAGCCCCGGGGCCAAAACCCAGATAAGCTGTAACATCAGAATACATTTTCGCTAAAGAAAAGGTATAATTTTTCATCGGCTCAATTTTATTCCCACAAGCAAAACCGGTAAACAACCCGACATTCTCATCAGCGTTAACTAAAACTGCTGCCTTAGAAAAAGACGACGGGTAAAAAGCTGCCGCCATATAAGATTCCTTAATGCTAAAACTCATAGGCTCTTTATTGTATCCTATCTTTCTTAAATTAATCCGCGCCCTCTTCAGCGAAACGGTGCCGCTATCAAAGAAACCGACATAACTCAAGTCTTTTATGCCTATTCCCGCCTCCTTTAAACAATATAAAGTGGAGTAAAACGGAAAAGAGCTATCAAACTTCTTGCGGCTGAAGCGCTCTTCCTCGCAGGCAGCAATAAGCTTATCATCATGCAAAATGCAGGCTGCGCTATTATTTTTAAAGCAAGAAATTCCTAATATGTGCATATTTAATTATTTTTTAAAGCAGAGTGCAAATAGGTCTGAAGATTTACGGGATATATTATTTGATATTTTAAAATCGCGCGGCGAAACAGTATTAAAGAATCTACGCACCGGATTAATTCCAAAGAGATTATATTTAAGAATCCCCCATCTTTTTAGCCTTAAGAAAAAACGGTGTTTAAAAGTTATGTTTAGCCCGCAAAGACGCAACTTGGGGAAAACCTTGCTAAGCAATAGCTTTAACTCGGAGGCGGTAAATTCTTTATAGTGCTCAATAAACTTCTCATATGTTTTCTTATTCTTAATATTATGCTCTATGTTCAAGGTCGATATAAATAAGCATCCATCATCTTTTAAAACCCTAGATAATTCTTCCAAGAAACATACGAGATTGTCTTCAGGGATATGTTCGATAACCTGACAAGTGATAATCCTATCAAATGTCTTATCGGCAAACGGCAGATATATACCATTTGCGCAAACAAAATTAATATTCTTTACGCCGTGGGCATCGCGATACGCCTGAATAGGCTCTACTGAATTTGGCCTTATATCAATACCCGTGACGGCTCTGGCAACCTTAGATAAATAATAGGTCCCGTATCCCTGTCCGGTGCCTATCTCTAGGACATCCTTGTCAATACAATACTGCATAAAAAATACATACGGCACAAAATGCTGCATGAAGAAGAGCATATTTGAAAACGGGATATCCCCGTTGATGCGGAATTCCTCTATCTTATAATTGAGCTTCGCTGGTAAGCAGAATTTTATATCAAACATATTCCTGATGCATTCTTGCCAAACACCCTGTTAGCCGCAGACAACAAACCTAACATAAACCAGAAGAATGTTGCCAATTGCAGAGAATAAAGATGGACTTCAAAAAAAGCATGAAACAATAATGCGCCTATCAGACAAACTAAGCCCAACAATAAATAATCCCTGTTTTTTCTTAATATAAGCAGGCTATTGCAAATAAGGCCGCCCATAAACATGAGGATACTTAATAAACTAATAATCCCGGATTCTGCCCATACCTGGAGATAAGAATTATGGGCATAATAAACGCCCTTTATAGTAGCGTAATCTTCGAAATGATCCATATAAGTGCCTAAGCCTAAACCCAAAAACGGCTTGTCTTTAATCATCGCAAAGGAGGTCTCCATTAGGGCAAATCTATCTTTATAGTTTCCCCTGACGAACCTATTGCTTATCTGCGGAACAGAAATAAAGATAACAACGCTGATTAAAAAAGCAAGCAAGGCTTTTTTCAATCCTAAAGATAAAAGCAGAAAAAGCGATACCCCAAACAATACCGTTAACCAGGCGCTGCGCGAAAATGTCAGGAAAAGAACCATACATATTAATGAGCTTAAGACAACCAAGAGAGTCTTATGCTTAGAGATTATATTCTTTGAAAATGACAAAACCCCTATTAGAATTAAAATCGGAGCCAGATACGCTCCCAGACTATTTTGATTTTCAAAGGCGGCGGTAGGAGAACCTCCGACAGGCAATCTGGCGCGTAAGAAATCCTTACCCATAAAATATTGAAATATAGCGTCTATACTGACTAAAGATGAAATTAATATTAAAACAAGTATTGCCCTCTTCAGACGCTTAGGCGTATTTAGCGTATCTTCAATAATCACAAAAATAATGATACGCATGAACCACTTGCCGAACAACGCTGCCAGGCTCTTATAAATAAGCTCTCCGCTATTTATAAGAGATATAGCAGAAAAAAGAAAGAATAAAAGCAGGAAAAGATGCGGCAGATTAAATAGAAATTTAAATTCTGGCCTTAAGAATTTCTTGATAATGAAAAAGAGGAATATAAACCCGAATATTATTGCTATAGATGCCTTAGCGATAGGCATGAGGAAAATCATCACATAAAGCAGATACTCTATAGCCCGGTCTACTAAAATAAAAAACCTATCTTTTGTCATATGACCTTAGCAACCTGAAATTATCTCTTTTATTTTAGAAACTATTCTTTCTTTTTGCGTTGCTTCAGAAAGGTTAGCTAAATCTTTTAATTGCATCCGCAGTTTATGAATATCAAAATCTGCCGGATGGGTTATGTATATCTTATTATGCCTGGTAACCAGGTCTTTTTCTGCATTAAGGAGTATTTCCTCTGAAAGTTTCTCTCCCGGCCTCAAGCCTATAAATTCTATAGCTATATCCTTACCTAACTTTAAGCCTGACAATGCAACTAAATCCTGCGCTATATCAACTACCTTTATCTGTTCTCCCATGTCCAGAATAAATATCTCTCCGCCCTTGCCTATAGCTGAAGCCTGCAGGACCAAAGATACTGCCTCATGGACACTCATAAAATATCTTTTTGCTTGCGGATGCGTTACTGTTATCGGCCCGCCCTCTTCTATCTGCCTTTTAAAAAGCGGGAC
>CAYXSY010000024.1:0-28896 GCA_964467905.1 uncultured Planctomycetales bacterium
TGCAAGATTGTTGTTGCAGCAATGGTTAAAAAAAGGTAAAATAAAAGAATTATGGGGTATGAGGAGGCGATAAAAAAAGCTTGGGATGAATTCTGTAAGCTTAAGACTGACAAGCAGTTAACAGTTAAATTCCTTAGTGATGAGTATGTCGTTGATATTGATAAAAAGAGTGTATTTTCTGTTTCTTGTAATATCCCAGCAAAAGATTATATCTCCATAATATTGCTGCATTATTTAGCGCATAGCCTAAAAAGTAATATACCGCGTACAGGCAAGTGGTTTAGTTTTAAGGAATTATCCGCTATAGAAGGTTACCAGGCAGCTTTCCGTAAACGGGTTATCGAGCCGATTATCAGAAAATACGGCAAGCAGCCTGAATCTTTGTATACGGTTTTAGAGAGGTTCCCCGGGGTAAAACACGAAGGTGCAGATGCCGCTATTGTGCTTGAGCCGCTTGCGGGGGTTACGGTTTTAATAGAGCTTTGGGGGCCTGATGAGGAGTTTGGGGCGGAGGCAAATATACTTTTTGATAAGAGTATAACGTCTTTCTTCTGTACCGAAGATATTATTGTGTTTTCTGAAATAATCGCTCATAGTATTTAAAACAAGGAGAATGTTAACTATGAAGAAGGCGACTGGGTATATAGTAGGTATTTTCGCGGTATTATTACTCTGTGGCATAGCTTACGCCAGAGAAGGCATTTTTTATTCCAGCGAGCAGGGAAAATTTGTAATGCCTTTTGGTTCTTCTGCGGCTACCGATTATTCCGATATTTTAGTTAAAAGAGTTGTTGACGGCGATACGTTGCAGCTTGAGAACGGAGAGAGGGTGAGGCTTATCGGGATAGATACGCCGGAAATGCATTTTTCAGATAAACTTAACCGCGACAGCAAGAGGACGAAGCAAGATAGATCAACTATACAGAGGTTAGGAAGACAGGCATATGAATTCACCAGGGATTTGGTTGAGGGTAAGCGTGTGGCTTTAGAGTTTGATGTTGAGAAATACGATAAATATAAAAGAATACTAGCCTACGTTTTCTTAAAAGACGGGACTTTTGTCAACGCCAAAATCGTTGAAGACGGCTATGCGTCGCTTATGACTTATCCTCCTAATGTTAAATATGCGGATTTATTCCAAAAACTTTATAAGGAAGCCCGAGAAAATAGAAGAGGATTATGGAAGTAGGATTTAGAAAGTCGTCCGTATTTATCTTTTTGTTAGTTTTATGCTTTTCTACTGTGTGTTTTGCTTCAGGCCAGATAAAAGTCAGTGCGTCAGTGCCTTCAGCCAAGCTGTATTCTTTGCATGATTTTAAGAGGGCTAACTTTAAGAAGGGCGCGTATTATCTGCAAGGGTATGTGGTTAAGGTTTATACTTGTCCTGTTTGTCCCAATGGGGCGCAGTGTAAGCCTTGTATGGGCGATAATATAGTGATATCAGAATATAACCGAATTTTAAGTGATTACACTTATTTAGGTAAGAGCGAGGTCATTATATTTGTTAATAATCCAAAGGTTTTTAAACTGGGTAGAAAATATAAATTTCTAGTCAATGTTTCAGATTCTAAAAGCACGCTGGAAGAAATCAATGATTTAGAGTTGGTTAGTTATTCCGTATCAAATTAATATTACAAGGAGGATTATAATGTTACGTTATCTGACTGCAGGCGAATCGCATGGCAAGGCTTTAGTCGCGATTTTAGAAGGTATGCCTTCTGGACTGAAGGTTGATATTAAAGATATCGACAATGAGCTCAAGCGCAGGCAGGAAGGATTCGGCAGAGGCAAGCGCATGAGCATAGAGTCTGATAAGGCCAAGATTCTTTCGGGATTTAAAAATAATATATCTTTAGGCAGCCCGATAACCATTCTTGTCGAGAATAAAGACAGTAGTATTGAGATTTTGCATAAAGTTCTTTCCCCCCGCCCGGGACATGCAGATTTAGCTGGGCTTCTTAAGTATGGCTTAAGCGATGCCAGGGAAGTTTTAGAGCGTGCTTCAGCTAGAAGTACTGCAGCTTGGGTTGCAGTAGGGGCTTTGTGCAAGGTATTCCTGCGCAATTTCGGGGTTAGTGTTTCCAGCAGGGTTTTGTCAGTCGGCGGCGAAGCCACGGACAGTAATATTGCTGATAAAATAAAAGAGGCTATTGTCAGGAAAGATACAGTAGGCGGGATATTCGAGGTGGTTGCCAAAAAGGTCCCGGTAGGATTAGGAAGTTATGTGCAGTCTGATAGGCGCCTTGACGGCAGAATTGCCAAAGAAATTATGTCTATTCCCGGCATTAAAGCCGTAGAGATAGGTCTGGGTTTCGGGTATGCCTACAGTTTCGGTTCCCAGGTACATGATGAGATACGTTATTCCAAGCATAAAGGATATTTTCGTTCTACTAACAATGCCGGAGGAATTGAAGGCGGGATCTCTAACGGAGAAGATATCTTGATAAGGGCATGCATGAAGCCGATTTCTACATTGCTGAATCCGCTTTTATCGGTGAATATATCCAGTAAGAAGATATCAAAAGCAAGTGTTGAGCGTTCAGATATCTGCGTTGTTCAGGCGGCAGGCGTTGTTGCAGAGGCGGCTCTGTCTTTTGTCCTGGCGGATGCGTTTTTAGAGAAGTTCGGAAACGATAGTTTAAAAGATATAAAGTTGGGCTACGCCAATTATCTTAAGCGCATAAAATAATTTTCTGTTAGAAAATCACCTCTTAATACGTCTATTTATGTGAGAGGAGGTGATTGCGATGCAGGATAAAGATATTGAAGTCAGCCGCATATATAAGGTTGACGGCGATTCAAAGCTTAAGGCCTTTGTTGATATAGCAGTAAATGGGGTTGTAATTAAGGGCCTGAAGGTAGTAGACGGAGCTAAGGGTTTATTCGTAAGCATGCCGCGTCATCAGGGCAAAGATGGAAAGTGGTATGATACGGTTTATCCATCAACAAAAGAAAAGCAGCAGGAATTAAGCAGAGTTATTCTGACGGCATACCAGGAGTAATTTGTTTTAGTGCCAGGCACTAAATAATAAGAATAGTGCCTGGCACTACTATGGGGCTGGTGAGGGCGGGCGGGTGAACAATTATATGGGTAATATTTATCTTGTAGGATTTATGGGTACAGGTAAAACTTGTGTAGGCAGGGCTTTGTCTTCTAAAAGCAGGATGCAGTTTGTTGATCTTGATGATCTTATTGAATTTAAAGAAAGGCGCAGCATCGCCGATATTTTTGCCAAAGAAGGAGAGCTTTATTTTCGCAGA
Source organism: uncultured Planctomycetales bacterium (assembly GCA_964467905.1). GTDB lineage: Bacteria > Omnitrophota > Gorgyraeia > Gygaellales > Profunditerraquicolaceae > CAYXSY01. Next base: position 3,262 of record CAYXSY010000024.1, read on the forward strand.
GTCGAAAAGAAGACTTTAAAAGAGGTGGCCAAGGAAAAGGGCTTTATTGTTGCCTGCGGAGGCGGAGTGGTAATTGACCCGGAAAATATCAAGATAATGAAAGATACAGGCGTAATTATCTGCCTTGGAGCAAGCAGCGAAGTAATATTAAAGCGCACGCAGGGCTCAAGCTGCCGCCCGCTTCTTAATGTTGATAATCCAAAAGAAAAAATAGATTTTTTATTAAAGATGCGCGCTCCATTTTACGCAAAGTCAAATTTCTTAATAGATACTTCGCGTCTTACGATAGATAAGGTTATAGATAAAATCTCCGGGCTTGGCGTCTTACCGAAAAATAAATCTCCAAAGAAAAAGAATGTCCGTGCGAAGAAACATTAACGCAGCGTTAATTATTACCGGGTTATTTGTTTTCTTTATTTTCTTGCCGTTTTGTTATTCTTACGCGCAAGATGATTATGCCGAAGACATGTTTTTCGCAGAGCAAGAATCATTTCCCGACAACCTAAGCCGTGCCGATGAACATTTTAACCAGGGGTTAATTCTAAAGAACAGGGGGGAATTGGATGCAGCAATTGCTGAATATACTGCGGCAATTGAGCTCGACTCTTCCCACGCTAAGGCGTATAACAACAGGGGCAATGTTTTCTTGGCTAAAAATGAATTGTCTTTAGCTTTATCTGATTTTGATAAGGCGATTGAATTAGATCCTACTTATGCAAAAGCCTATGCCAACCGTGGGTTAGTTTATGCTAATCAGGAAGAATACGATAAATCTATAGATGATTTTACTAATGCCATCGAATTAAATCCTACGTTATCCGAGGTTTATAATAACCGCGGGTTAGTGTTTTTATACAGCGGTAAGACAAAAGCGGCTCTGGAAGATTTCAGCAAGGCTATAGAAATTTACCCGGAGTACGAAAATGCCTATTATAACCGCGCTTTAGCTTATTTAAGCAGCGGCTCCATGAACGAAGCAATATTTGATTTCAATAAAGTTATTAAAATCAATCCGAATATGGCCGAGGCCTATAGTAATCGCGGCCTGGCTTATAGTTATCTGGGGGTTTTAAATCAGGCGATAGCCGATTATACTCTTGCTATACAGATAGATCCTAATTTAATCGAGGCTTACCGCAACAGGGCATCGGATTATTATTTTATGCGTAGATACTCTGAGGCTCAAGCCGATGCTATGAAAGTCAAAGAGCTTGGTGATTCGATGGATAGTGGTTTCTTGAATGATCTAGAGAAGGCATCAAAAAAGAAAAAGGGGATATTCAGCTTTTGGCAGAAAGATAAATAAATATTATGAATTCCAGGGAAGCTTTAATAGGATTAAATATGATTGGTGCCATCACGGGCAGGCACTTAAAATTGTTATTGGGCTATTTCGATAACCCCGAGGATATATTTAAAGCTTCTGCTGCCGAGATAAGTTATGTTTGCGGGGTAGAACAGGTAACGGCACATAAAATTATTTCGTTGGGCCAAGAACAGATAAACAAGGAATTAGAGTTAGCCAAAGAATTAGGTATAAAAATTATAACTTACGGTGAGGATGGTTATCCGCATCTTCTTAAGAATATATATGACCCGCCGATTGTACTTTATATAAAAGGCGAGATGGATTTCTTGAAGTTTCGCAGCTTGGCAGTTGTGGGCAGCCGTAGAGCTTCTTTTTACGGGTTAGCAAATGCTGAAAACTTATCTTTTGAATTGGGCTTGAAAGGCATGGCAATTATTTCAGGCATGGCGCGCGGAATCGATACTTATGCACATAGGGGCGCTTTAAGGGCAGGGGCGATAACAGTCGCTGTTTTAGGTAGCGGTCTTAATAGTATCTATCCTTCTGAAAATATAAGGCTTAGTAACGAAATATCTTTAAGGGGGGCGGTAATTTCTGAATTTCCGCTTAATACCGGCCCGCTTAAATATAATTTCCCGCGTAGAAACCGCCTGATAAGCGGTCTATCTGCAGGCGTGCTTGTGGTCGAGGCTTCCTTAAACAGCGGTGCTTTGATTACTGCTGATTTTGCTTTAGAGCAGGGCAGAGAGGTTTTTGCTTTGCCGGGACCGATAAATTCCAATACCTCCATTGGTACAAACCAGCTTATAAAACAAGGGGCAAAGCTTGTTTCTTGCGCAAATGATATTCTTGAAGATTTTCCGGTGGAGGATGTTTCTGCATGCAGCGAGGCGTTTGATAAAGCAGTGCAAAAATTAGGTATTGCGCAAGAAGAGGCTCTGCTGTACAATTTAATATCTTCTACCCCTATTTTAATGGATGATATTCTTGATAGAACCGGTATGAATATCGGTGATATCTGCAGGGCGCTTATCGGTTTAGAGACAAAAAGTTTAATTAAAGAGTTGCCGGGAAAACAGTTTATAAAAGCATAGAATATGGTAAAAAAAGTTAAAAAAGAGAAAAAACTTAGCGGTAGCTTAGTTATTGTCGAGTCGCCGACAAAGGCTAAGACCATAAGTAAGATACTCGGTAAAGATTTTACCGTTATTTCTTCTAAGGGGCACCTCATTGACTTGCCGGAGAAGGAGTTGGGGGTTGATATCGAGAATGATTTTGCGCCTTCTTACGTAGTTATCGACGGCAGGGAAAAAATATTAAGCGGTATGAAGAAGGATGCCAAAGATAAGCAGAATGTATATATTGCTACTGACCCTGACAGAGAGGGAGAGGCAATAGGCTGGCAGATAAAAGACCGCATTTTAGGGGACAAGAATGTATTTAGGGTTATTTTTCATGAAATTACTTCTGCGGCGGTAAAAGAGGCATTTAAGAAGCCCCGGGAGTTTGACGTGAATATGGTTGAAGCACAGGCTGCCCGTAGGATATTAGACAGAATAGTGGGGTATTTCTTAAGTCCTCTTTTGTGGAAGAAGATAGCCCGGGGTTTGAGCGCCGGCAGGGTCCAGTCGGTTGCATTAAGGTTAATAGTTGAGCGGGAAAAGAAGATAAAAGATTTTATACCTCAAGAGTATTGGGATATTGAGGCCGAGCTTAAGAAAGCCGCAAGTTCTTTTGTAGCGAAGCTGGATAAAATAGATGATAAAAAAGCACAGATAGAAAACAGGGCGCAAGCCGATGAGCTTCTCGCCGACATAAGAAATAAGAAGTTTTTGGTTAGAGAGATAAAAGAAACGCGCAAAAAGCGTTATCCGTATGCACCATTTATTACCAGCACTATGCAGCAGGAGGCTTTTAATAAATTAAGGTTTAACGCCACCAAAACTATGATTATCGCGCAGCAGCTTTATGAAGGTATTGATATCGGCGAGGATTCCCCCATAGGTCTTATAACTTACATGCGTACCGATTCGACGCATGTCGCTCCTGAAGCAATAAAAGAAGTCAGAGAACTTATATCAAGCAGGTTCGGCAAAGAATATTTACCTGAATCTGCTAATGTGTATAAAACAAAGAAGCTGGCACAGGAGGCGCATGAGGCGATAAGGCCCAGTATGGTAGGGCGCTCTCCGGAGAGCCTAAGTAGTTTCTTAAGCCCGGAACAATATAAATTATACACGCTTATATATAACCGTTTTGTCGCAAGCCAGATGGTTCCGGCAGAATATCTTACAACCAGCGTTGATATCGAGGCCGGTAAATATACATTCAGCGCTTCAGGGAGCGTGGTAACTTTTGACGGATTTATGAAATTAACGAATAACCCTGATGAAGAGCAAGAATCATCAGATGAACAGGCAAAAAAGAAAAATGATATACCGCCGCTTGAAAAGGGCGAATCTTTAAACCTTATCGGCCTTAACCCGTCTCAGCATTTTACCAAACCGCCGCCGCGTTTCTCCGACAGTTCTCTGGTTAAGGCTCTAGAAGAAGAAGGGATAGGCAGGCCTTCTACGTATGCTCCGATAATCCAGACGCTTATACTGCGCGATTATGCGCGTCGTATAAAAGGATACTTTCATCCTACTGAATTAGGAGCTAAGGTGTGTGATATGCTCGTTGAATATTTTCCTAAAGTAATGGATATTAAATTTACCGCGCAGATGGAAGATGAGCTTGATGAGGTGGAGGAAGGTAATATCGTGCGCAAGAAAGTATTAGAAGATTTCTATTCTCCGTTTAAGGAAAACCTTGATTATGCCCAGGCAAACATTAAGAAAGAAATAGTCTATACTGAAGAAGTTTGCGATAAGTGCGGAAAGCCTATGGTTATCAAGTGGGGCAGAAAAGGTAAATTTTTAAGTTGTTCTGCCTATCCTGCCTGCAAGAATTCCAAGTCAATTACCACCGGAGTCAAGTGCCCCCAGGAAGGTTGTTCAGGAGAGCTTATCGAAAGGCATTCCCGCAGAGGTTTTTTCTACGGGTGTACAAATTTTCCTAATTGCAGATTTACCTCAAAAACGCTTCCGGAGAATAAGTCAGAAAATAATGGATAGGTATATAGATAAATTCTTAAGATACCTTGAGATTGAAAAGAATTACTCGAACCACACTTTAGTGAATTATAAGCTAGACCTCAACGATTTTATGGCTTTTTTGGGCCAGGCTCAGGTTGAAAGTGTGGATTATTTATTCTTGAGGAAGTATCTTGCCAGTTTGAAAGAGAAGCAGCTCTCTTCGCGCTCTATGGGAAGGCATTTGTCTGCGCTGCGTTCTTTCTTCAGGTTTCTGACCCGTGAAGGCTATATCAAAAATAATCCCACCCTTACCATTTCAAGCCCTAAACAAGAAAAACATCTCCCGGTATTTATGACCGAAGAGCAGGTTTCAAAATTAATAGATACGGTTTTGCCTAAGGATGAGCGCGGCCTGCGTGATAAAGCCGTTTTGGAAACTTTTTACAGTACAGGAATGCGTATAAGCGAATTGGTGGGGATTAATCTTGAAGACATAGATTTTATAGGCGGGATAATAAAGGTAAGAGGAAAGGGTAAAAAGGAAAGAATTGTTCCCGTAGGCGATAAGGCTGTTTTAGCCATAAGGAATTATCTTGATAAGCGTAAGAAGAAAAGCGAGGTATTATTCCTGAATAAGAATGGAACGCGCATAACCACCCGGGGAGTAAGAAATGTAGTCTTTAAATATATTCATCTGGCGGGACTGAACCAGGGGATTTCAGCTCACACTCTGCGTCATTCATTCGCCACTCATCTTTTAAACAGGGGAGCGGACTTAAGGAGCGTGCAGGAGCTTTTAGGCCACGCCAATCTTTCTACAACGCAGATTTATACGCATCTTACAACCGAAAGGTTGAAGAGCATTTATGACAAAGCCCATCCGAGGGCATGAGTAAAATATGTTTATAATATATGATTTAGTATTTTTACTGGTAGTAGTTTTTTATCTCCCCTTTTATCTGCTAAAAGGTAAGTTCCACCGCGGGTTTTTGGCGCGCTTGGGTTTTTTGCCTGGCTCACTTGATTTAGGGCGTCCGGTATGGATACACGCTGTAAGCGTAGGCGAAGCAATGGTTCTTAAGTCTTTAGTCGAAGAGCTTAAGAAAATATTTCCGGGTAAGCGTTTTGTTTTCTCCAGCGTTACTCCCACAGGTAATAAGATACTTAAGAGTATTTCCAGAGAAACCGATTTTGTTACTTATCTGCCCCTAGATTTAAGTTTTATAGTCAGGCGCGTAATCAGTAAAATAAATCCTTCTTTATTCTTAATTGTTGAAACTGAAATATGGCCGAATCTTATCAGCGTATTAGCAAAGAAGCATATCCCCGTTGTTTTGTTAAACGGCAGGATATCCGATGCTTCTTATAAAGGATACAAAACAATAAATTCCATCATCAGGAGGGTTTTGGATGGCATAAACCTTTTTTGTGTACAGACAGAGAATGATTCAAGGCGTTTTAGGGATTTAGGCGTTCCCGAAGATAAGATTAAGGTAACCGGAAACCTTAAATTTGATTTAAAAATAGACACCCAGAAGTTTACTTTTGATTATAGAAATAAGCTGATGCTTAAAAGTGCCGATATTCTTTTTACTGCGGGCAGTACCCATGCCCCAGAGGAGCAGGTTGTCCTGGATGTTTTTAAAATTCTTGCTTGTGAATTTGATAATTTAAAATTATTAATTGCGCCTCGCCATCCGCAGAGGGCAAAAGAGATATCTCAGTTGGCGTCTTCCCGTGGTTTCAATCCGGCTTTTATTTCGGAGGCCCCTAAAGAATGCGCTACATGTATGACCAGACAGGTTTTTATACTCGATACCATCGGAGAGCTTATTAGTTTTTATTCGGCCTCTGATATTGTTTTTGTCGGGGGGAGCTTAGTCAAACGAGGAGGCCATAATATTCTTGAACCCGCAGCTTTAGGTAAACCGGTATTGTTCGGTCCTTTTATGCATAATTTCCGCGATATAGCAGAATTATTCTTGAGTAATAGTGCCGCAATCCAGGTTAATAACCAGGAAGATTTAAGAGATAAATTATTATTTCTGCTTGATGATAATAGCCAGAGGCAAAGGCTGGCTTCTAATGCATATAATTTGTTCTTGAGCAGGCAGGGCGCGGCAGCAAGAACCGTAAAGTATATAGAAGAGTTAGTGGCAGACAAGGGGATTTTATGAATATAGGTTTCGGGATTATTTTGCTTTTTGGCTTAATGCTGGTTATCTATGCATTTTACGGATTTTTTTCTTCGCAGAAAAACAGCCCTGCCCCTGCCGCTTCAAGGAAGAAATCATTAAGTCGCAAAGAGCTTGAACAGGAACTTATTTTCAGAAACGAGCAAATAGCCCAGCTTGAAGACCAGATATCCAGGTTGACTCAGGAGTTGGGGCAGAAGAACAGCGCTTACAAGAATCTAGAAAATGAGATGGCCAAGGCTAACGGCAGCCAGCAGCAAATCCAGGATGAGATATCCAGGCATAAGGAGTGGGTTAAGAAAAGTGACGACGCTTTAAGGTTGGCCAAAGAAGAGGCGTCAGGGCTTAAGGAAAAGTTCTTGGATAAGGAGAAAGAGTTGCAGGCGGAGTTTACAAAAGGCGTTGAACTTTCCCGGCAGCTGCAGGAGCTGGGTGATAAATATAGCGCTTTGGAAAAGCAGGATAAAGCTAAGGATGAAGAAATAGAATCTTCCAAGCATAAACTCGAGAAATATTCCGAAGAGCTGCGCAAATATAGCTCTGCTATAAATGAATTTAAAAAGAAACAGGAAGAGAGCGAGTGGGTTCCGAAAAAAGATTTTGCTAAGCTCAATGAAGAATACAGCCAACTGGAAAAAGAATTAGAAGAAAAAGATGAGAAGATAAGAATACTTTCTGAAGAGATCACCCATTTAAATAGCAGGATTAAAGAAGGGCAGGTACCTCTTACCCAGGAGCCTCTTGAGCAATTAAATGAGACTGCGCATGTTCCTCAGGCACCAGATACAGAGCAACAGGCAGAGGTTAAGGAGGAAGCCGGCGCTAGCGAGCCTCTGGATAATAAAGCGGTTGAAGAAGCAGCATCTACCCCTCAGGAAAAAGAAAAAACAGATAATGAGCCTGTGATTGATCAAGAGTTATCTCAACAGGAAGAAACGGTTAGCCAGCCGGCTGCCGCAGAAGCTCAGCAGGAAGAGCCTGTAAGCAAAGAAGAGAAAACGGGCAAGGAAGAAGCTTTGCCTGTTCCTAAGATAGACCCTTTGACAGTAAGAAATATAGGTATTATGGCGCATATTGATGCCGGCAAGACCACGGTAAGCGAGAGAATATTATTTTATACCGGCAGATCTCATAAGATAGGCGAGGTCCATGACGGTAAGGCCCAGATGGACTGGATGAAGCAGGAGCAGGAGAGGGGCATTACCATTACTGCAGCAGCCACTACTTGTTACTGGAAAAACTCTAAGATTAGTCTTATAGATACACCCGGCCACGTTGATTTTACCGTTGAGGTTGAGCGTAGCTTAAGGATTTTAGACGCAGCTGTGGCTGTTTTTTGTGCTGTGGGAGGAGTGGAGCCGCAGTCAGAGACCGTCTGGAGGCAATCGGATAAGTATGAAGTGCCAAAGATAGCCTTTGTTAATAAAATGGATAGAGTGGGGGCTGACTTTTTTAGAGTATTAAAGGACATAGAGGAAAAGCTCGCCGCTAATGTAGCGGCCTTGCAGATACCGCTGGGCTCGGAAGATAAATTCAAAGGGATAATAGACCTCGTAGAAATGAAGGCTTATGTATTTGACGACGATACTTTAGGCAAAGATTTCCGTACAGAGGAGATTCCGGCAGAGTATTTAGAAGACGCAAAAAAATACCGTCATGTTATGATTGAGAAGGCTGTGGCCTTCGATGACGCCCTGATGAAGAAGTATCTGGAAGCAGAAAGCTCGGTTAGTAATGATGAATTAAAGAAAGTTATCCGCGCCGGGACTGTTTCTAATAAGCTTGTTCCTGTTTTATGCGGCTCGGCTTTTAAGAATAAAGGTGTGCAACAGCTTCTTGATGCGGTAGTGCTATATTTGCCTTCGCCTAAAGATCTTGCGCCGGTAAAGGGGCATGATCCGCAGGACCATGAGAAAGAAATATTAAGGCAGCATGATTATAAAGAGCCCTTATCTGCTCTGGCATTTAAAATACAGTCTGATCCCCACGTAGGCAAGCTTGTTTATCTGCGTGTTTATTCGGGAGTTCTCTCAGCCGGGACTTATGTCATGAATGTAACTAAGAATAAGAAAGAAAGGCTGGGCCGCATTGTATTGATGCATGCTAACCAGAGAGAAAATATTGATTATGCTTTTGCCGGAGATATCGTCGCGGCAGTCGGTTTGGTTAATACTACAACCGGAGATACGATAAGCGATGTCAAAAATCCTGTTTTACTGGAGTCTATTCAATTTCCGGTCCCGGTTATTTCTTTAAGTATAGCGCCTCAAAGCCGTTCGGATCAGGATAAGATGGGTAAGGCCCTTGCCAGGCTTGCCGACGAGGATCCTACATTTATGATTACTTCCGATGAGGAAACAAAAGAAACGCTTCTTACCGGTATGGGCGAGCTTCATCTTGAGATTATAGTTGATAGGTTAAAAACCGAATTCGGAGTCAATGCTATTGTCGGCCAGCCTAAGGTTGCTTACCGCGAGACTATTATGTCCAAAGCCAATGCAGAAGGAAAATACATAAAACAAACAGGCGGGCGCGGGCAATACGGCCACGTGGCCCTGGAGATTTATCCTAATGAACCCGGCCATGGTTTTGAATTTGTTGATAGTATAAAAGGAGGAGCGATACCGCGTTCTTTTATACCTTCAGTTGAAAAGGGCATTATTGAGACGATGCAAAAAGGTGTCCTTGCCGGTTACCCCGTAGTGGATTTGACAGTTAACCTTTATGATGGTTCTTACCATGAAGTTGACTCTTCGGAATTGGCATTTAAGATGGCAGCTAGCATCGGATTCAAACAGGCTTTTATGCAGGCTGCCCCCATATTACTTGAGCCTTATATGTCGCTTGAAGTTTCTACTCCCGAAGAGCATGTAAATAGCATCGTTGGATATATTTGTTCAAAAAGAGGCAAGATTCTGAATATGGAGTCAAAGATAAACCAGAAGATGATATTTGCGGAAGTGCCGTTGGGAGAAATGTTCGGTTATGCTACGGCGTTTCGTTCGCTTTCAAGCGGCAGGGCTTCAGCCCAGATGCATTTTTCCAAATATCTTCAGGTGCCGGGAGAAATAGCACAGAAAATAATAGAAGAAAGAAAGAAGCAAAAAGAGGAGCGGGGTAATGGATAGGTTACGTACAAGAGGTTTGGAGAATATAGAACAGAAGATGCGCGCTTTGGATGAAGATTCTCTGCGCTACCGTATACTTAACAGCGTTAAGGGTTTTAAGACATCTTGGGTTGAATTAGGCCAGGCCCTGTATTCAGTCTGGAAAGATAAACTTTATAAGGAGTGGGGATATCAGAATTTTGATAACTATAGTGCGCGGGAGTTGGGTATAAGAAAGCAGACTGCGATGAAGCTTCTGCGTTCCTATTATTTCCTTGAGAAAGAGGAGCCGTCTTATCTAAAAGACGGTTACTTAGAGAATGCCCAAGCCAATACCGTCCCCGGATACGAAGCTATAGATGCATTGCGTATGGCAAAGAATAAAAAGATACTCGATGATGAGGATTATGCCAGCATAAAGAAAGATGTGTTTGAAAAGGGTAAGGATGTGCGCGAGATTAAAAGGGATCTGACCAGCCTTATGCGGCAGAGGGAAGAACTTGACCCTTACGAGGCAAGGGAGAAGAGAAAAATAGCTAACATCAAAAGAGCGGTATCGTTGCTTAGGAATTTAAAGCGTGATTTAGGCGAGGCTAAGCTGGTGCCCGCAGCTGTTTTAAAAGAAATTGACGAATTAGTCAGGAAGCTCGACAGGGAAATGCAAATTATTCGGGAAGAAGAATGATTATGCCCGTACCTAAGTCAAAAATACCAATTATTTTATCAGCAGTTTTAATTTTACTGCCAGCATTATTATTTGCTGGAGAAGATACGTCTGCTATTAAAGAAAAGGTGGTGTATCCCAGAAAGATAGATTCTGCAATAAGCGAATATACTACTACTTTTAAACACGAATTCGAAAGTTATGCCAGGTTTATGCCGGCATCAAAAGTCAAGCACATGCCGGGGAAGCTGGAGATTGTTAATTCCGAGGCAGAATACAGCCTTGAGGTTAAACTTTTCGGGCAGCTGCCGATACAGTTTAGCATTGACCAGAAGTATATAGGGGTAGACAACACTACTTCAATAGATTTTCCTGCGCATCTTTTGGGTTTGACTTTTGACGTTGAGACAACTCTTCCTTTTTTTACCTTTCAGAACACTTATTTTCGCTTCGGGGTAAGCCCTTCTTTTTATACGGATCAATGGAGCTATCCTACTTCGGCCTTCAGAGTGCCGTCGCGCTACTTCCTTATTTACCAGCCGGATGGAAAGTGGACATTTATTGCAGGGGTTGCGGTTTACCCGGACTATAAAGATGAGGTAGGACCGATATTAGGCTTTATTTATAAACCCAGCGAGAAATTAATTTTTAATATCATACCGACCCGCCCGACAATCACTTATAATTTGAATGATACCGTGAGCATATTTGCCGAAGGCGGATTTTCATCGGATGAATTTGAAGTAACGCGTAACAATATAAAAGGAGTTGTCCTGATGTATGATGATGCTTTTGCCGGAGGTGGGCTGGGTTTGAAATTAGGCAAATACGTACAAGCTTCTTTATCGGCCGGAGGGGTATTCGGCAGGTCGCTTAAATACCGCGATAAACGCGGCAAAGCAAACATCAAGGATGGCATGTATTCTGAATTCAGGGTAGGCATCAATATTTAAGGCGGTTTATGGCAAAGACAAAAATAATTTGTACTCTTGGGCCTTCGAGTCAGAACGAAACTATTTTAAGAAAGATGATGCTTGCGGGCATGGATGTGGCGCGGCTTAATTTTTCTCATGGCGATTTTCATCAACACGGAAATTTTATTAATATGGTAAGGCGCCTGAATAGCAAATACCGCAGGCGTATGCTTGTGCTGCAGGACCTCGAAGGCTATCGCATAAGAATTGGTAAATTAAACAGCCCGCAGGGAATAGCGCTTAAGAGAAAGCAGATTCTGTTGCTGTCAAATAAAATAAAATGTTTATCATCCGGCATTGTTCCTTTTGATTATGAAGGTAGCCTCAAGGATATCAAAGAGGGAGGTCAGCTTTTCATTGATGACGGCAATATCGCTTTAATCGTTAAATCAAATAAGGGGCTCTGCCTTAAGACTGAAGTGCTTATTCCCGGAGTTATAAAAGAGAATAAAGGTATTAACATCCCGGATTTGAAGCTTAGCTTTAGCGGCCTCACCATGAAGGATACGCGCGATATTGAATTTGGCATTAAAAACAGAGTTGATTTTATCGCCCAGTCTTTTGTCAGGGATAAAAATGATATAATTAAAATCAGAGAGTTTATTGGCCCGCGGCTGAAGAACTGCAAGTTAATTGCAAAGATAGAGAATCGCGACGGGATAAGAAATATAGACAGAATAATTGCTGTAGCCGATGGCATAATGATTGCCCGCGGAGATATGGGGGTATCAATCCCCATTTATGAGGTCCCGATAGTGCAAAAAGAAATAATCAGGAAATGTAATCGCGCAAAGAAATTTGTTATCACCGCTACTCAAATGCTTGAGAGTATGGCCGAGCATATCCGCCCCACCCGCGCCGAGGTTACCGATGTCGCAAATGCAATACTTGACGGCACTAATTTTGTTATGCTGTCTGCTGAGAGCGCGTCCGGTAAGCACCCGGTTGAGTCCGTAGCGATGATGAACGATATAATAAAGTTTACCGAGAAGAACAGGTCTTCGGTCTGTTAGGCGTAGTTATTTTCTTATGGAAAAAGGCATCTATTATGTTAGAATGTATCAGTTCATAAACCAAAACTGAATATGGAAATAAAAATCAGGGCAAAGGATAACGTTATTATTTTAGAGCTGGTAGGCAGGCTTGATGCCAATGCCGCTAACCTCGTCGAAAATGTCGGGCAGTGCGTGCGCGACGGCTATACCGATATACTGCTTAATTTTGATTCCGTTGATTTTATAGATTATTTCGGGCTTTCTGCTTTGGTTTTAGCTTATAAAGAGATAATTAATAACAAGGGCCGGCTTAAGATCGCTAATCTTCCTACTCATTTGAGAGAACTTTTTTCCGTTACCGGGCTCGATAGGGTTATTGAGATTCATGCTACCGAAGACGCGGCATTAAGCGGTTTTAAGGAGGATAAGGCGATAGAAGATATAAAAAAGATGCAGCTGCGCCGCCGCTTTAAGCGTCTTTTTATAGATTTAAAGATAGAGATAATCCCTAAGTATGCCCGTAAACCCGTTTGTGTAAATGCCGATATACTTAATTTAAGCGGCGTAGGTGCTTATATATACGGTTGTGATCAGTTTAAGCTCGGAGACGAACTGACTTTAAGACTGCATTTGCCTGCGCCATCAGGAGAAATGGAATTATCTGCTAAAGTCGTCTGGATTTGCGATAAGCAGGTCCAGCCGCAGGCATATCCGGGGATAGGCGTGGAGTTTGTAGATATCTCTGCCCAGACGCAGGAGAAATTAGTCCAGTTTATCGAGAAAAACCTTTCTTTTTCTTCTACAGAAGGAGACTAAGATGTACCGTGTGGAAGTAAATAAAAATCCCGATACAACATTCCAGGTAAAATCCAAAGATTATGAGTTTATAGTAGGCAATAAAGGCAAGGGTATAAATCCTTTGGACGCATTTCTTTCGTCACTGGGTACGTGTGTAGGCGTATATGTGAATAAGTATCTTGAAGGCGCAAAAATGGGTGATTTAACTTTTTCTATTTTAGCCGAAGCCGAGCTTACAAAGGAAGCGCCTTATAAATTGCAGGATATCAGGGTGAGCATAAAGCTGGATAACTCTCTGATAGATCAGCGCAGGAAAGATGCCATTCTTGAATTTGTAAAAAATTGTCCGGTGCACAATACTTTGAAATCCGCTCCTTTTGTCGATATAAAAATCATATAAACCATGCCTCATAACAGCACTATTTTTGATTTTATAGATAAAAAAGGGACTTTTATTGTTAAGAACCCCGGGCGTTTTAATCTGTATTTTCCTCTTACCGATAAAAACGGTTCTCTTCTTAGCTGTATATCGCCTAATCTATCCGGAGATATAAAAAGTGATAATGACCATTTCTTAACTGTTCCTGCCTCCGTGCTTGATCTAAAGTACAATCTTCTTTGCCGCAGAGAATTCTATCTTAAAGCCGATAACCGGTATATCCGTTTTTCTTTGTCAGATAAAAACGATTTGCTGGAAGCCGGACTCTTATATCATAAACTCACCAAGAGAAAATACGGCTTAAAAATAGAAATCACAAACTTCATCCCTTATGATGCGGGCGTAGAGATAATGCAAGTTAAGGTTACCAATGAAAGTAAAAGCCCTCTGGATATAATTCCTACATCCTTTATCCCGCTATACGGGCGTTCGGAAAAGAATTTAAGGGATCACCGTCACGTCAGTTCTCTTCTAAACCGCGTTGAACTTTTAAAATACGGGATAATTTTAAAACCCACAATGGTTTTTGATGAAAGGAAACATTTATTAAATAATACGCAGTATTTTTCCTTGGGCTATGAAAATAACGGCATAGCACCCATAGGTCAGTTTCCGTCAATAGAATACTTTTGCGGTGAATCTTCCCTTGAATCTCCCGATGCTGTTTATGGGAATGTCAAACCGGTGAATAAAAATTCAAAGATATTTGACGGCAAAGAGGCCGCGTCAGCTTTTCGTTTCAGGCAAAGGCGTCTGAAACCAAAAGAAGAAGTAGCCTATACTTTAATTATGGGCATATCGCAGGATCGGGCATTCATTGATAAGATTTTGAAAAGATTTGATACCCTCAATAAAGTAGAAGTAGCCCTAGATTCCACTAAGGAATATTGGCAGGGTTATTTAAATCAGGCAGGGCTTGGTTTCAAGGATTGTGTGTTTAACAATTGGCTTTTATGGGTGAAGTTACAGCCGCAGCTGCGCCGGCTTTTTGGTTGTTCTTTTCTGCCGCATTTTGATTACGGCAAGGGGGGTAGAGGTTGGCGTGACCTTTGGCAGGATGCTTTAAGCCTCCTGCTTTTTGATCCGGATAAAACCAAAGAAATGATTAAGTATAATTTTCGCGGTGTGCGTCTAGACGGTTCAAACGCTACGATTATTACAAAAGACGGTAGCTTTCTTGCCGACCGTAACCGCATTAACCGCGTCTGGATGGACCATGGCGTATGGCCGTACCTGACTTTAAAGGCATATTTGAATAAAACAGAAGATTTGAGTATGCTTTTAAAGGATGAGGTATATTTTCGCGATAACCAATTAAAGCGCTCAAAAGAAATGGATACTAATTTCTGTCAGCGTGATTATGTTTTAAGGGATAAAACCGGCAGGATATACCGCGGCAGCATATTGGAGCATGTATTGGTAGAAAATCTGGTGCAGTTTTTTAATGTCGGAGAACATAATGTTATCCGTCTGGAGGGTGCTGATTGGAATGACGGACTTGATATGGCTAAGGATAAAGGCGAGAGTGTGGCGTTTAGTTTTATGTATGCCCACAATCTAGATGATATCTGCATTTATTTAGAGTCTCTAAAGAGAAAAACAAATAAAGTAAAATTGTTAAAAGAGATAAAGCCGCTTTTGGACACTCTCGGTGAGCCGGTTAATTATAATGATTATTGCGCCAAGCAGAAGAGATTGGGTTTTTACTTTGATAAAACTAAAGAAATCAGCGGCAAGCGCTTGGAAATAGATATAGATTGCCTTATTGCCGACTTAAGAAAGAAATCCGGGCATCTTGCGCAGTGGTTAAGAGATAGAGAGTGGCTGAAGGATTTAGGTTTTTTCAATGGTTATTATGATAACCGTGGGCGCAAAGTAGAGGGTTTACGTAACGGCAGGATAAGGATGATGCTGGCTTCGCAAGTTTTCGCTATTCTTAGCGGCGTAGCTACTGATGAGCAGGTGCGCTTAATCTGGAAGGCAGCAAATAAATATCTTAGAGATAAAAAACACGGCGGTTTCCGTCTGAATACCGATTTTGGTGGTGTGTATATGGATTTAGGCCGTTCATTTGGTTTCTCATATGGTGATAAAGAAAACGGGGCATTTTTTAACCATATGAATATTATGTTCGCGCATGCTTTATATAAAAGAGGTTTTACTAAAGAAGCGCAGGAGGTGCTGAATTCAATTTATAAAATGTGCTTAGCTGCTGAAGCTAATATTTATCCTTGCCTGCCGGAATATTTTAATGCGCAAGGCCAAGGCCTCTACCTTTATTTAACCGGTTCTGCCAGCTGGTATATATACACTCTTGCGTCTGTCTTTTAAGCCATCCTTAAAAACAATTCTGCTTGACAAAATTATCTTCTTTAATATAATATTTACAAGTATTTATATAAAATAAGATTTATTATAACCGGAAGGAGGAATATTATGCGTAAATTAATTATTTTTTTATTAGCTGTTTTATTGGTTAACCCTTTAATTGTTTATGCCGCCAGTATCGGAGGGTCTCTGACTCAAGGCAAGGGCAAATTTAGCGTAGGGTTAGAGGGTGAATATATCACCAGCAGAAAAACCGCAAATGAAAGCATCGATTCTGCAGAGCGCGTAGGAGATGTGACGCTTTTGGTTTTTGAAGAGAATATAAAATTCGATAATTTCTGGCGCGGGATGGTTAAGTTAAGCTATGGTTTGTTTGATTATCTGGATATTTATGCTAGGGTAGGGGAATCGGGTTTTAATTACAGCAGGATGAATATAGTGAATGGCGCAATAGATAGCCCCGGGCCTTCCGGGCCTTTTTATGGCGATGCTAAATTAAAAGGCAAGAATGGACTAGTATGGGCGGCAGGATTAAAAGGATCTTACCCGGTATTGAAAACGTGGTATTTAGGATGCGATGCGCAATATTTAAGACAGGAGAATCTATACAAGGGGTCGGGGCAATTGCATATAACGGATATGGGAACGCTTAGTATGCGTTGGGGCGGTAAGATGACTATCCAGGAATGGCACGTTGCTCCATATCTGGCTAAGAAATTCTCAACCGATAAATTCGGCACATTCACTCCCTATGCCGGCGGAAGATACTCTTATTTTGGTTTACGAGATAAAATCAGGACATTTGAAGACGGAGAGGGAAAAGCTGCCGTAATTTTGCAGACCCGCAGGTACACTGCCGATAAGAACTGGGGTCCATTCTGCGGCCTGGATTATAGTTTAGGGGAGCATCTTACATTTAATGTAGAAGGCCGTTTTATTGACGAGAATGCTTTAAGTTTTGCCACTACTTATAAATTTTAAAAATAAGAGGGTGGCTAGATAGGGGACGGTTCTATTTTTTAAGAAAAACAGAACCGTCCCCGTTGCTTTGGTGAAAAATAAAGATTACCTTAAAGCCTTTAAGATTATTAAAGAGGAAACTAAGAAATTCAATGTTCCTTCCGTGACTTTGTTTTCTTATAAGAAAAACCCCTATCTGGTTTTAGTTTCTTGTATTTTAAGCCTGCGCACAAAAGATAAAACTACTATTGAGGCATCAAATAGATTATTTAAGGTTGCGCGTTCGCCGCAAGATATGATAAAATTATCTAAATCCAGAATTGAGAAGATAATTTATCCGGTAGGTTTCTTTCGCAATAAGGCGGGTGTTATTTTAGATATAAGCAGAAGGCTTATCAGTGATTTTTCTGCGAAAGTTCCCTCTACTTTAGATGAGTTGCTTTCTTTGAAAGGGGTAGGCAGAAAAACCGCAAATTTAGTTTTGGGCTTGGGGTTTGCAACACCTGCGATTTGCGTGGATACCCATGTTAACAGGATACCAAATCGCCTCGGTTGGGTTAAGACAGATGAGTCTTTTGAAACCGAGAAAGAGCTCGAATTGGTTTTCCCTAAGAAAAACTGGATAGAATTAAATACTGTATTGGTAGCTTTTGGACAGAATATATGTTTGCCGGTTAAGCCGCATTGTTGTGTGTGTCCGGTAGAAAAGTATTGCCGGAAAATAGGAGTGAATAATTAAATCCGGAATCATAAGTTCTAAACATATATCTGACGGTAGACAGGAATACAAAACCAACAATTCAAAATCATAAGTTATCGTTTTTAGTTTTTTGGATTTAGAGTTTTGGGTTTGTTTAGCCTGCCTGCCGGACAGGCAGGGATTTAGATATTAGGATTTAGAATTTGAAAGGATATATCCATGAAAATAAGAATATATTACCATGATACTGATGCCGGAGGGGTGGTCTATTATGCCAATTACCTTAAATATATGGAAGAGGCGCGAACAGAGTTTTTTGCAAAGGAAGGTTTTTCGATAAAAGAGTTAGCTGAAAAAGGAATTTTGTTCGTGGTTGCCCACCAGGAGATTGATTATAAGTACCCTGCCTTTTACGCGGACGAGCTGGAAGTTAATACAAAGCTTATTAACCATTCAGCAGTCAAATTGGAGTTCTCACACGATGTAAAAAATCAGAATAATCAGCTTATATGTAAGGGCAAGGCAGTTTTGGTCTGCGTTGACAAGAGCATAAGGCCTTGCGCTATACCCGATGAGCTAAAAAGTAGGCTTCGTGTATAATTTTTTTGACACGAAGATCAAAAGTGCTATATATTAGATCTAAAGAAGTTGAATCTTTAAAGTGTTATAAACTAAGCGGAGGTGTAGTGAAGAGGATAATCCTTTTAATCCTGGTGTTAGCCGTTCCTTTCAGCGCGCAGGCATCGAGTATCGGCGGAGTTTATACCCAGGGAAAAGGAAAATTCAGCATTGGCCTTGACGGGGAATACATTTTCTCAAGGAAACTAGAGAAAGAAAGCATGAATTACGGCGGGCTTTTTGCCTGGGAGCAGGCCATAAAGATTCAAAAGCTTTATAGAGGCGCGGTAAAGTTAAGCTATGGGCTTACTGATAACTTAGATATTTATTGCAGGTTAGGCGAAGCAGGATTTAATTATTCGCGCGTAGATATGATAGGCGGTTCTTTCTTCGGGATCTGGCCTATATGGGGGAGCGCTAAAATAAAAGGGGCAAACGCCTTTCTTTGGGCATTAGGTGCCAAAGGTTCATATAATCTGGCAAAGACATGGCTTCTCGGTTGGGATGCGCAATATCTGACTCACACTAATTTTTATAAAGGAAACGGATACGTTGCTGGTCCTTTCTTTGGCCCTAATCATATGCCTATCAGCTGGAACGGAAAAATGACATTTAATGAATGGCATTTTGCTCCTTTTGCGGCTAAAAGAATCGGGCATTTTACTCCTTATGTGGGTGGTAGATATTCTTATTTACAGGTTTATGATAAGGTAAGGGATAATACCGATTATCCTCTTGGGCAGTCAAGAAGGTACCATTCAGAGGATAATTTTGGAGCTTTTTGCGGGCTCGACCTTAATCTCGGGAATCATTTGAGTATGAATGTTGAGGGCAGATTTATAGATGAGACTGCCATTAGCTTTGTTACGGCTTACAAGTTCTGACAAATAAATAAGGCTGATTTATTTAAATGCCTCTTTTCTTAAGGAAAAGAGGCATTTTTTTTTAGTTTTCCCTCTCCTTAAATCCGTTGCTTAAGCCTATCTTCTGTGTTAAAATATTACTTCCATGCCTATGAAGACAATAAGCAAGACTATAACTTTTAGCACTAAGGGGAATCCTGACTTAATTGATATAACCGGCGAGATATCAAGAGTTTTGAGTTCTGCAAAAATAGAAAATGGCGCCTTGACTGTCTTTGTGGTCGGCTCAACGGCAGCCATTACTACTTTTGAATATGAGCCGGGCTTAATCAGGGATATGACTGAGCTTGCGCAGAAGCTTATTCCTGCAAATAAGCAGTATGCCCATGACCGGACTTGGGGCGATGCTAATGGTTTTAGCCACTTAAGGGCTTCTTTGTTCGGGCCATCTTTAGTTATTCCTTTTAATGATGGCAAATTAAGACTAGGCACATGGCAGCAGGTAGTTTTGGCAGAGTTTGATAACCGCCCCAGAAAAAGGGAAGTAGTAATTCAAATAATAGGCGAGTAAAGTGATGGATGGTCTATTACGCAAATTAGAAGTTTATTTTTTGGATATTGCCTCCGGCAGGGCAAAGGGTTTTTTTGCATATTTGCTCAAAGCAATGCTTTTTGTTTTGTCTTTAATATACGGCATTTTTATAAAACTGCTTTTATCCTGGTATAGCCTTAAGCCTTACAGAGCTGCTTGCAGGGTAATAAGCGTAGGCAATATTACCATCGGGGGCACAGGCAAGACTACGATAGTTGAATATATTGCAGATTATCTTAAAACCAAGGGCATTAAAGTCGTAGTCTTAAGCAGGGGTTATAAGAGGAAAATGCCTCACCGGCAGGCAGGCGAGTTACCGGTTACCAGTTATGAAACGA
This sequence comes from uncultured Planctomycetales bacterium, assembly GCA_964467905.1. Lineage (GTDB taxonomy): Bacteria > Omnitrophota > Gorgyraeia > Gygaellales > Profunditerraquicolaceae > CAYXSY01. The sequence continues at coordinate 23,219 of CAYXSY010000024.1, forward strand.
TGGGAGATGAGCCTTATATGCTTTCGCAGAATTTAGTCGATATTCCGGTTATATCCGGCCCAGACAGAATAAAATCAATTAATGAAGCGGTAGCTGGATATTCGGCACAGGCGGTAATCATAGATGATGGATTTCAGCAATGGAAGATTAGGAAAGATCTAGATATTGTTGCTATTGATGCTACGAGTCCTTTTGGCGATAAAACAATGATTCCCTGCGGCCTTTTGCGCGAGCCGCTTTCATCTTTGGGTAGGGCGGATATTTTTGTAATTACCAAATCTAATCTTACCGCGGAGTCCACAGATAAAATCAGAGGAGCATTAAATAAAATTAATCCCAGGGCATTAATCGTTGTTTCAGAACATCATCCTATCGGGTTTTATGATCTTTATGATCAGGAGAGATTTATCGAGGCCCAGGCTTTTCATGGACAGCCTGTTGCTTGTATAAGCGCTATAGGTGATCCTTCTTCTTTTGAGGCCCTGGTCAAAAGCCTTAATATTCATATCAGCCTTAGTTTTAGGTTTTCAGATCACCATAACTATAGCGAAGGTGATTTAAGGAAAATATTCTCAGCTTGCAACGACAAAGGCATAGGGATTATTGTGGTTACCCAGAAAGATGCGGTAAAAATAGAGCGGCTCAATATTAAAGATGTTTCTTTGCGCATAATTGTTTTACGTCTTAAATTAAAGATAACCGATAACCAAGAGGATTTCCTTGCTAGATTATCTTAGTTACATAATCTTTAGAATATCCGGTTTTATTATCCGTCTTTTACCTGTGGAGTTTAGTCTTTTTTTTGCTAGGCGAATAGGAGAGCTATTTTATCTTTTTGATTTCAAGCACAGGTCGGTTGTTTTTGCTAATATCCGGCTTGCCTTTGCGAATGAAAAATCATGCAGCCAGATAAAAAATATAACAAAGCAGTTTTACCGTAATTTAGCGCAGAATTTCATTGAGATATTCTTTATCCCGCTGGTGGATAGCAGGTATATTAGTAAATACGTAAAAATAGAAGGCCGGGATAACATAAAGAAGGCTCTGGATAAGGGCAGGGGCGTTATTCTCCTTGGCGTGCATGCCGGAAGCTGGGAAATTTCCAATGTGCTCTTTGCAAATATGGGTTTTACCTTTAATCTTCTGGTCCGCGCGCAAGGAATGCCTAAATTGAACTCCTTACTTGATTCATATCGCCGCAATAAAGGCTGTAAATTGATTCGCAGGCAAAATGAGGTCAGAGAGTTAATTGAGGCCCTAAAGAATAACCAGGCGGTAGGTATGACTATGGATCAGGGCGGTAAGTCTGGAGAACAGGTTAAATTCCTCGGCAAATTTGCTTCTATGGCAACAGGCGCGGTAAAATTAGCATTAAAGTATGGAGCAGTTATCGTCCCGGGTTATTATACCAGAGAAAAAGGGCCTTATATAAAAGTCATTTTAGGCGAACCTTTTGAGGTTAAGAAAAGTTCTGTTTCGCAGGATGATATCGTAAGTAATACCCGGGATTTAACTAAGATATTCGAGAAATTTATCGAAAAATATCCGCAGGATTATTTTTGGCGTTATAAAATATGGAAATACAGCAAAGAAAAAAGAGTGCTTGTATTAAGTGATGGTAAGGCAGGGCATCTGCGCCAGTCTTTAGCATTAAATGGCCTGATAAATGATTTGGCTATAGAGCAGTCACTAATTACAGAAAGCAAGACAGTAGAGGTTCGTTATAAAAGTATTTTAGCAAGACACTTGCTTAACATAGGTTCTTTGTTATCAGGAAGGTTTGGCTGTCAGGGTTGCCTTTGGTGTTTTAAGAAGTTTCTTGAGGATAATACTTATAGGGAATTGTTGCATTTGAATCCGGATATAATTATTTCCTGTGGTTCTTCTCTCGCAGCGGTTAATCTGATTCTTTCGCGCCAAAATAGGGCTTCTTCGGTTGTGGTGATGAGGCCGGGTTTACTGCCTTTAAAGAATTTTGATTTAGTTATTATTCCTGCGCACGATAAACCTCCCAGCTTGAATAATATCGTTGTTATTGACGGCGCATTATCTGAATTCAACAAGCCCCGACTTAAAGAGCAGGGAGATTTAATGCTCAAGGAGCTTTCCGGGCGTAAGATATTGCTTAGAGAGCATTGTATCGGCCTGCTTTTAGGCGGGGATATGAAGAAATTCAGGCTTGACCCCGATAAGGTAGCAATTGTTATAAGAGAAGTTAAAGAATTAGCGCAAAGGTTAGATTTTGATATTTTAGTTACTACTTCCCGCAGGACAAGTAAACAGGTAGAGGATTTGGTAAGGAGCCAGTTGAGCGGGTTTGAACGTTGCAAGTTTATGGTTATTGCGAATGAAAAGAATTATGATTTTGCATCCGGGGGGATTATTGATTTAAGCAGTATAGTTGTTGTGTCTGCCGAGAGTATTTCTATGATTTCTGAGGCATCTTCAGGCGAGAAATACGTTTTTGTTTTTAATCTGACAGGCCTTGCGGGTAAGCACAGAGTTTTTATAGATAATCTTGTTGATAAAAAGTACATTTATTTATCCGAGCCCCATGAATTATGTAGAAAAGCCATAGATTTATGGTCTAAGAGGCCGGCAGTCGAGATACCGAATAATTTACTTACGATAAAAGAGGCGCTGCGCAGATTGTTATAAGTTAAAAAAGGAAGGCAAGTTGAACGTATTACAGATATTACCGGAGTTAAACGCAGGCGGTGTTGAGACCGGGACGCTTGATTTAGCTAAATATTTAGTTAAGCTCGGACACAAGGCAGTTGTTGTCTCTTCCGGAGGTTCTCTGGTAAAAGATATCGAGGCATTGGGCGCTGTCCATTACCAGCTTAATACCCACGATAAAAACATTTTTAATATTTTAAAGAGCGCAAGACAGTTGGCAGATATTATCAGAAAAGAGAATATTGATATTATCCATGCGCGCTCAAGGGTCCCTGCCTGGATTGCTTATTTTGCTTCACGCAAGACCGAAAAGGTCCTTATTACTACATGTCATGGATATTATAGCCGGCATCCTTTTAGTTATGCAATGGGTTGGGGCAAGTTTGTTATCGTGGTGAGTAATGTTATTGCCCGTCATATGATAGAGGATTTTGCCACTCCCTATGAAAGGATAAGGCTTATCCCGCGTAGCGTTGATTTAGATAAGTTTAAATTTGTTGAGCCGCATAAGAAGAGAAAGAAAGATGAATTTAATGTGGGTATTATCGGGCGCGTTACCCCTATTAAGGGGCATTTGCATTTTGTTAAGGCTATGGCTAAAGTTTCCAGAAGTATCCCCTATCTTAAAGTTTGGATTGTCGGAGATGCGCCTGCCTCAAAAGAGGCCTATAAGGATCAGGTGCAGGTTATGGTCAGGAGGCTTGGACTTTGGCATTGCACGCAGTTCTTAGGCTTTCAAAAGAATATCCCGGAAGTATTGGCGCATATGGATTTGCTTGTTGTGCCTACTACTGCCCAGGAGGCATTTGGCAGGGTTATTATTGAGGCCCAGGCAAGCGGGGTTCCGGTTATTGCATCTAAGGTGGGGGGGATAGTTGATGTCATAGAAGACCAGGTAACCGGGTTATTGGTTCCGGCAGCAGACCCGCAGGCAATCGCTGAAGCAACCATGCGTATATTTAAAGAGCCGGATTTTGCCGGTAAATTGGCGCGTAATGCTTATTCAAAGGTGAAAGAGAAATACAATATTGAGCTGATGGTTAAAAGTACGATCGGCGTTTATGAAGAATCCATGCGTAGCCAACGCGTATTGATTATTAAGTTCAGCTCTCTGGGGGATATAATATTGTCCAGCGCTGCCTTGAGGGCGATAAGGAATAAATTCGGAAAGAATTATAAGATTACAGCTTTAGTTTCTGAAGAAAATAAGGATTTGCTTTTAAGGTGCCCTTATATAGACGAATTGCTGGTGTGTAACTTTAAGGGCAAGGATAGAGGGCTGCGCGGTTTATGGAATTTATCATCTTTATTGAGAAAGAAATGTTTCGATATGGTTATAGATTTGCAGAACAACCGCAAAAGCCATATCCTGGCTTTCTTGAGCGGCTCATGCCGCAGGTACGGGTATAATAATAATAAATTAGGGAGATTGCTCAATTACGGCATAGTAGACAATAAAGAAAAAATAAGCCCGCTGAAGCACCAGTTTAAAATATTAAATAGGCTGGGTATTGAGTTGGTAGACGATTCTCTTGAGATGTGGGTGGCTCCCGAAGACCAGAAATATATAGATGATTTTCTTGGTTCGGAATGGCTTAGCGCCAAGCAGAAACTTGTAGGTATTAATATAAGCTCAAGCATCCGCTGGGAGAGCAAGTCTTATCCGCAAACTCATTTATTGCGGCTTTGCCAGGAACTTTCTAAGCTCGATATCCGGGTGGTTTTGACCGGGTCAAAACATGATTGCGTATCAGCCGATGAGTTGGTGAAGAAATTAGGTCCGGTAAAAGTAATTAATGCTTGCGGTAAAACAACCATAAATCAGCTCGCCTGTCTTATCGGCAGGTGTTCAGTTTATATCTCGGCCGATTCAGCTCCTCTACATATAGCCTCAAGTCAAAAAGTTCCTTTTGTGGCGCTTTTTGGTCCGACGGACTCGTCCCGCCATCTTCCGCCTGCGCAGGAGGGCAAATTCATATTGATTAAAAAAGAGCTCCCTTGCGCGCCGTGCTATAAGCCTAAATGTAACACCAAGAAATGTATGGAGATGATTGCGCCACAAGAAGTATTGGAGGCGGTGAAAAAGTTAATATGAAAATTCTCTATATTACCAACCATCTTAATATTGGCGGGATTACAAGCTATGTCTTGATGCTTGCCAGCGCGATGGTAAAAAAAGGACATGCTGTTTTTCTGGCTTCTTCAGGAGGAGAGCTTACCGGCCTCTTCGAGAACGCAGGTATAAAATATATACATATACCGATTAATACCAAATCAGAGATTAGCCCTAAAATACTATTGAGTTTTTTAAGGCTGCGTAAGTTTATTAAGGATAACGGCATTGGGATTATACACGTTAACAGTCGTACCACGCAGGTTTTGGCATATTATCTTAGCCGCTCATGCAGGATTCCTTATTTATCTACCTGCCATGGTTTCTTTAAGGTTAGATTCTCACGCAGGAAATTTCCTTGCTGGGGGGCAATGACTATTGCCATAAGTGAGCCGGTAAAAAAACACCTCATTGATGATTTTAAATTGCCCGAGAGCAACATAGAGGTAATCCGTAACGGTATAGATATAGATAAGTTTGTTTCAGGCGCCAGTATAGTTACAAAGTCGCAGGCAAGAAAAAGGCTAGGCCTAAAAGACGATGAGGTGATAGGTACGATTGGCCGCTTGTCAGATGTTAAGGGGCAGCGTTATCTTATCGCAGCTATGCCTGGGATTATGAAGCATTTTCCTCGGGCGCAACTTTTGATTGTCGGCTGCGGTAAAATTAAGAATAATCTTGTAAAATTAAGTAAGAATCTTGGCGTGGATAAGAATGTAGTCTTTACGCCTGCTTTAAAAGACACGAGGGAGGCGCTTGCGGCAATGGATATTTTTGTTATGCCTTCTCTGGAAGAAGGATTGGGCTTAGCGCTTATGGAAGCTATGGCTTTTGGTTTAGCGGTTGTAGGAACAAAAGTAGGTGGTATAATAGATTTAGTTAAGAC
>CAYXSY010000025.1:0-26757 GCA_964467905.1 uncultured Planctomycetales bacterium
TTCCGACTCTAACAGGATCCGAAACCTGTTTTAAGGTTGCTGCCGCAGCTAATACCGCCAAGAAACTTGTTTTTGGGTTATCAGGATGCAAAACATTCTCTGTGCGCGCAAATATATTTCCGGCATCAGACTCTATCAGGACCTCATGCACATTGTTTTTTACCGCTGGCGAAGCTATAATTTTTACTTTTGTATTCTCTGCTCCTATGCCGGCGATACTTAAGACCGCAGCCACATTAATGTTCTGCGGAAAATATTTTACAGCCTCAAGCGCACTCCCAAAAAACAGGACTTTATCTTCTTTGAGAGCGGAAAGTTTAAATCCTTTTCCACTGACATATTCTACGTTAGAGAATGACTTTGGATTCTTGCGTGTTATTAATGTAACGCTTTTGATTTTACCGATTTTAGAAGCCTTTAAAGCATCCACTCCCGAAATCGCCCCGCTTGGGATATAAATCTTAGCTTTTTTCCGTAATGCTAAAACTGATAGCTTATTTAACCCCTGCATCAACCCGCCCACACTCATAATCATGACGCTTCTACCCTTATCAAGCGATTTCCTTGCTACCATGAAAGAAACTGAAGCAGAAGCAGACTCAATCACAAAATCGCATTTAAAAATCAACGCGGAAAGAGTCTTTACTGCAAGATTACTTCTGGGCGATACCTTCTTAGAAAGCGCATCAGCCTTCAATACGTCTATATCATATAACGCCGTAATCTTACAATTATCTTTAAATTTGTTCTTAATTATACCGGCCAAAGAGCTACCTATTGCTCCGCAACCTACTATACCTATACGTAACATCATAACCTCACAACTAAATTATCAATCAGGCGTGTCCTGCCGACGCGTACAGCCAAAGCTAAAACCGAGCCGTTGCCCACTTTTCTTACCGGCTCAAGACTTAAGTGATCAACTATCTCTATATAATCAATTTTAATTGTCATTCTCTGTCTTATTAATTTCGAGATAATATTTTTTATTTTCCTTGCATCACGTAATCCGTCTTTTATAAGCGACTGCGCTATCTTTAAAGAATTGGGAACAGCTAAAGCGTCTTGCCTCTGTGAAGGGCTAAGATAAATATTTCTGGAGCTTAAAGCCAGTCCGTCTGAATCACGGACAGTCGGCATGGCTATAATATCTATGGGCATGTTCAAATCCTCAACCATGCGTTTTATAATTATAAGCTGCTGTATATCTTTCTGTCCGAAATAAGACCTATCCGGCTGAACTATATTAAATAGTTTGCTTACTACAGTAGCAACTCCCCTAAAATGTCCGGGCCTAAATTTTCCGCATAAAACATCACTAGGGCCCTTGACCTCAACATAAGTCCTGAAAGCCTGCGGATAAAGCTTACGGCTTTCAGGATAAAAAATAACATCTACTCTTTCTTTTCTGCAAATGGCTGAATCTAAAACTAAATCACGGGGGTATTTTTTAAAATCCTCTCCGGGCGAGAACTGGATAGGATTAACAAATATACTCACGACAACAAAATCATTGTGCCTACGGGCACGCTGTATAAGAGAAATATGTCCTTTGTGGAGCGAGCCCATAGTTGGGACAAACCCTATAGTCCTGCCTTTACGCTTCAAAGATAGACACAACTTCTGCATTTCTGCGATATCGCGGATGATTTTCATCCCGTTACACACCCCATTCTATCACCTGCCACACTACAGTGTGTAACGGGATTCATCGCCGTTACACACATCATCTAAATGACTTCTAACAACGGCTTAAGTACAAAATCTCTCTTAAACATACGCGGATGCGGTATTTCAAGGTTTTTAGTACATATAGTTAAATCATTATACAAAAGTATATCTATATCTATAGCTCTTGGCCCCCAACGAACAGTTTTCTTCCTGCCGAGCGTATTTTCTATTCTTTTAATATTATTGAGTAGCTTAAAAGGAGAGATATTAGTCCTGATTTTTAATGCGGCGTTAAGAAACAAACCCTGCTTTGCCGGACCGCCAACAGGTTTAGTCTGAATAATTTTGGAGAGTTTAATTATTTTTGTATGTTCCAACTTTTTAATTTCCCGTACAGCTTTATTCAAGTTTGCTTTTCTGTCTCCTAAATTTGAACCTATAGCCAAATAACATATGTTCATTATAAGATTTTCTTAAGCCGGGAAATAGCCTCAATAATTCTGTCTTTTGGCACGGTAAGAGCCATACGAATATAGCCCTCTGCGCTCTTGCCAAAACCTACTCCGGGAGTAGCAATAATATCAGCCTTTTGCAATAATAAAGAAGCAAATTTAATCGAACTCATTTTATAGGGAATTTTAAGCCAGGCATAGAAAGTCGCCTTTGGCGGCTCTTGATTCCAACCCAAAAGACGCAGGCCACTATAGAGGGTATCCCTTCTTTCCTGATACAGCCGGCTCATTTGCTGTGATTGCTCATCGGAATGTTTTAAAGCGGTAACCGCAGCCAATTGGATAGCAGAGAATATCCCTGAATCTACATTCGCCTTTACCTTAGCAAGCCCGGAAATTAAATCAGCATTCCCGCATGCCCATCCAACGCGCCAGCCGGTCATATTGCAAGTCTTTGATAACGAATGGAACTCGATAGCCACATCCTTGGCTGATTTTACCTGCAAGATACTCATTGGCTTATAGCCGTCGTAACTTAATTCAGAATATGCTAAGTCGGAAATTATAATCAATTTACTCTTTCTGGCAAAACTCACCAGGCTTTTATAAAAAGATTCATCCGCTACGGCCGAAGTCGGATTATTAGGATAATTTACGTATATAGTTTTTGCTTTCTTGCGTATACCTAAAGGAATGGATTTTAAATCCGGCAAAAACAGGTTATCTTTTTTGAGCGGCATAAGATACGGTTTGCCACCCGCCAAAATCGTACCCCCTTTATAAGGAGGATAACACGGATCGGGAATTAGGGCATAGTCTCCATCGTTAATAAATGCGAGAGGAAAATGAGCTATCCCCTCTTTAGAGCCGATTAAAGGAAGAATTTCTTTTTCGGGATCTAAAATTACCCCAAAACGTTTTTTATACCATTCGGCAATCTCCTGGCGCAAAACAGGCATACCTTGGTCAAGTGCATAACGGTGATTAGCAGGATTCTGTGCAGCCTCATACAAAGACTGAATAATGTATTTAGGCGTAGGCTGATCCGGATCGCCTATACCTAAATCAATGATATCCCTGCCCTCGGCGCGCGCTTTTCTTTTAGCCTTATCTATCTCAACAAAAAGATACGGGGGTAAACTCGCTAATTTCTTTGAAATTTTGAACATACAATCTCCCCAATTTATATAGTGTCAGACACCAAGCTCAAGCAGTGTCTGACACTAATATTATTAAGCTAATACATCCTGCATATTGTATAAACCTGGCTGCTTACCAAAAATCCATTTTGCTGCTTTCAAAGCACCCACAACAAACAAGTCGCGGGAATGCGCCTGATGTTTTATTTCAATACGCTCGGAATTACCGCAGAAAATTACAGTATGGTCACCAACAATATCACCCAGCCTAATTGCATGTGTAGGTATTTCCTTTTTTGTAGAATCGGATAAAATCTGAACCATTTTCTTGGCTGTTCCTGAAGGAGCGTCTTTTTTACCTTTGTGATGCGCCTCAACTATCTCAATATTATAATCCGGGCCTAATCTTTTAGCTATATCAGGCAAAATATTAAATAAAACATTTACGCCCACAGACATATTAGGAGAAAAAACCACCGGGACAACCTTAGCTATTTCCTCAATCTTAGCTATCTGCGTTTGCGATAAACCTGTTGTGCCGACTACATAAGGCTTCTTGTACTTGACAACATAATCTAAAATAGCTTCGGTTGCTTCTGGCACAGTAAAATCTACAAAAACATCCACCAGAAATAATCCGTCGGGATTAGAAGATATCTTAAGCTTACCGATCTCTTTGCCTATCTGAGGGATACCTTTTCTTTCTAAAGCCAAATTCACCTCAAAAGCATTGTCAGAAGAAGCAAGTTCCAATATTCTCCTGCCCATCCTTCCGCAGACACCAGCTATTCCTAACTTAATCATGATTGCTCCTTTTAAACTCTAAACACTAAATTTTAAACCCTAAACATCTGCTTAGGATTTCTATAACAGACCGTAATCCTTAAGTGCTTTCTTTAACTTTTCCAAATTATCCTGCGACATCGCACACATAGGGAGCCTCAAATCAGGTTCGCACATCCCAAGAAGCCCCATAGCAGTTTTAACTGGTATAGGATTAGTCTCTAAAAACATAGCTTTAATTAAAGGTAGAAGCTTATAGTGCAACTCCTGGGCCCTCTTTATATCATTCCTCTCAAAGGCTTTTACTAATTCAGCCACATCAGCTGGAACAATATTAGCTACAACAGAAATAATCCCGGTTCCGCCTATGCCTAAAACCGGCAAAGTCAAGCTGTCATCTCCGGAAATTAAATCGAACTTCTCCCCACAAAGCGCTTTAATACGCGACATCTGGTCTAGGCTACCGGAAGCTTCCTTTACCCCAACTATATTCTTACAATCTTTGGCTAACCTTGCAATGGTCTCCGGCTCAATATTAACCCCTGTACGCGAAGCAATATTATAAAGTATAATCGGAATCTTCACCGCATTGGCTATAGCCTTAAAATGCTCATAAAGCCCGTTTTGCGTAGGCCGGTTATAATATGGGGAAACCTGCAGAGAGGCATCAGCACCGGATTTCTGGGCATGGCGCGTTAACATTACCGCTTCTTCTGTAGAATTAGAACCCGTACCGGCAATTACAGGAATTCTTTTTCTTGCCTGATCAATGGTAATTTCGATTACCTTATCATGCTCTTCAAAAGAAAGAGTCGCTGATTCGCCGGTGGTACCGCACGGTACAATACCGGAAGTGCCGTTTTTAATATGCATCTCAATCAAATCTCTTAGTTTTTGCTCATCAACTTTACCATTACGAAAAGGCGTAACTATGGCTACTATCGAGCCTTTGAACATCTTTTCCTCCTTAATGACAAAACTTAGATTGGCCTTAACTATTTTATATTCAAATCTACTTTTGGTGCTTGCTTTTCGGCAGCTTCAGAAACTCCAAACAAATCTGACTGCTTAAAACCAAAGATAGCGGCTATAATGTTTGAGGGAAAAACCTGCTGGGCGATATTGAATTTCGTAGCCGTATCATTGTAAAACTGCCTCACAGAGCTAATCTGATTTTCCGTAGAAGCAAGTTCCTGTTGTAACTTAATTACATTCTCATTGACCTTCAATACAGGATAATTCTCAACTAATGCAAAAAGCTGCTTTAAGGCACCAGTAAGAATATTATCCTGTGTGGCTTTCTCTGCCGGAGTTTGAGCAGACATTGCCTTGTTGCGGGCTTCAACAATCATATTCAGGGTTTTCTGCTCATAACTCATAGCCCCTTTTACCGTCTCAATCAAATTAGGGATTAGATCGTACCTTCTCTTTAATACAACATCTATCTGTTTCCAGGCGTTCAAAGTCTGATTTTTTAAAGAAACTAAAGTATTAAATACGGAGATTACCCATGCTGCTATGATTAGCACTAAAGCAATAATAATCCAGCCGAATAACATGCCCCCTCCTTTTTAATAACTAAAAACTCCCCTAAAAACAACCCTGGCTCTGCCTTCAAGCCACACATTATCAAATTTATCGCGCATACGCTCAAAATAAACCTTTAGCATTTCTCCTCCGGAAGTAATAACGGTTACTGCCGAAGAGCATCCTGACTTAAGCGAGAAAATAAGGCTCGAAGCAACGGAACCGGTACCGCAGGCAAGCGTCTCATCCTCAACTCCGCGCTCGTAAGTACGCACGCTAATGATCCCCTCGCCCTTGACCTCTACAAAATTAACATTAGCGCCACGAGGAGAAAAATATTTATGATTACGTATAATTCTGCCTAAAGGGGCGATATCAATCTTTGATAACCCGGAACTAAAAATTACAACGTGGGGTACGCCCGTGTTGATGAAATTTACCTTTAGAATGCGATTATTTATCTTTAAAGGAATATCTAATCTTAAACTTTTTGGCGTAGTGAGTTTAATCCTGACGTTATCTTTATCAACTTCGGATTCAATAATCCCAGCCTTGGTTTCGATATTAATTCGCGATTTCACAGCCCTGCTACCTTCTAACTTTGCATAAAGCGCAGCGCAACGCGCTCCGTTACCGCACATCTCTGCCTCTGAACCATCGGCGTTAAAAATACGCATGCGCATATTTGCCCTGCTTGACTTCTCCAACACCAGAAGGCCATCGGCACCTATGCCATATTTACGGTCACATAGCCTGGATGCCAGCTGTTTATAGCCAGCTGTCTTCATATCTTTACAGGCAGTAAAAACAACAAAATCATTGCCTGAAGCTACCATCTTTGTAAAGTTTAATGTTCTCATATTACAAAACCAATAAGAAAGGCGGGATAGACTCGTTACGTATCAAATCCTGACAAACCTCTCTTTTTCTTATCACAAAAACTTTGTCCCTGACCACCATGACTTCTTCTGCGCGCCTGCGGGAATTATAGTTACTCGACATACTAAAGCCATAAGCCCCAGCACTCATAATCGCCAGGTAATCACCTTCTTTGACTTTAGGTAAGAGCCTATTTTTAGCAAAAAAATCCCCGCTTTCGCATATCGGGCCGACTATATCTACTTTTTCCTGCGCGCATAGGCTCTTATGCCTTTGTATCAACGGTAATATTTGATGATACGCTTCATACAACGCAGGACGGATTAAATCATTCATTCCCGCATCCACTATCACAAACTTCTTCTTCGGAGCAGATTTTACATAAAGAACTTTTGTTATGAGTACTCCGGAATTACCGGCGATAAAACGCCCCGGCTCCATAATTATCTTCAGGCCGCTTTTTTTCAATAATGGGATGACTTTATCTGCAAAACTGGCTGCGGTCTGGGGATTTTCTTTATCGTACACTATACCCAAACCGCCACCGATATTAAGGTATTCTATTCTTATACCCTCTCCACCTAACCTGGAGATAAAATCAACTACCTTAGAAATAGCCGCTATATAAGGAGCGGCTTCGGTAATCTGTGAGCCGATATGAATATGCAGTCCGTTTATGCGCACATTAACCAAAGACTTACGCATCATTAATATCTGATGCGCACTCTTAAAATCAATGCCGAATTTATTAGTCAGCTTGCCCGTAGTGATATATTTATGGGTCTTAGGCTCAACATCGGGATTAATACGCAAAGCAACCTGTGTAATTTTGCCTAATCTTTTGGATATCCTGTTTATATTTTCTAATTCCGACAAGGATTCCACATTGAAAAACAGTATGCCTCTTCTTATCGCCTCCTCTATTTCGTTATCGGTTTTACCTACTGAAGCATAAACTATTTTCTTGGGACTGCAACCGACTTTTAAAGCACGGTAGAGCTCTCCGCCTGAAACAATATCAAGCCCACAGCCTTTATCTACCAACGCCTTTAAAAGCGCAAGATTAGAATTAGCTTTTACTGAATAACAAATAAGCGGCTTTATACTGGAGAAGGCCTCCTGCAGCTTCAGGAAATGAGAAACGAGCGTATGATAGCTGTAAACAAAAAGGGGCGTAGCGAATTTCTCCGCTAATCTCTGAATATTGACTTTTTCGCAATATAAATTATTCTTTAGATAATGGAATTCGTGCATATTTGTTAATTTAATTTCTTGCCCCAGTAAGCCAGCCTAGTATTAACCAATCTCGGATTAGTACTACCATACGAAACCTTAAGGCCGACTGAAACATTAGCATTCAAGATTCTTTTTAATTCAGGCGTAAGTTTATCGGAATATCTCTTAAGTTCTCCATAAGAAAGACCTGATATGCTCCTGCCTTTATCAAGACAATCTTTTACCATCCTGCCGACGATATCGTGCGCCTCTCTATAAGATAGGCCTTTTTTAATCAGGTACTCGACGATATCAACGCAAAACAGAGATTCATCATCGAGCCTATCGGAAACAACCTGTTTATTAACCCTAATATTCTTAAAAAGCTCGGTTAAAATACTCAAGATATCTCTTACGGTATCTATCCCCTCAAAAAGCGGCGGCTTATCCAGCTGCAAGTCGCGGTTATAAGATGAAGGCAACCCTTTCATTAAAATCAATACACTCGACAAATCTCCATGCACCTTACCGAATGAACCCCTTATCAATTCAAGCACATCGGGATTTTTCTTATGTGGCATAATGCTTGATCCGGTGCAAAACGAGAAATCAATATCAATAAAGTTAAATTCTTTAGTCGCCCAAAGTATTAAATCTTCAGCAATCCTTGAGAGATGTACCGAAAGAATCGAAATATCGGCTAAGATCTCAATCACAAAATCCCTGTCGCTTACACTATCAATACTATTTTCTGTCAACTTCTTGAAACCAAGCGATTTTTTCACCTGGTCCCTGTCAATTGGCAGACCGGTACCAGTAAGCGCACAGGCCCCTAGAGGCATAACATCCACCCTCTTATGCGCATCCATAAGCCTTTCCTTATCTCTTTCTAAAGCTTCGACGTAGGCCAGTAAATGATGCGCTAAAAGCGCGCATTGCGCAACCTGCAGGTGCGTATAGCTTGGGATTATAATATTCTTATTTGCCTTGGCAAAATTAACTATCGCCTTCTGCAGCAACTTTATTAAGCCGGATAGATTTGAAATCTCATCCTTAAGATACATCTTTACATCCAGGGCAATCTGATCATTCCTTGACCTTGCAGTATGCAGCTTATTAGCGCTCTTGCCTATTCTCTTAACTAACAATTCCTGAATATTAGAGTGGATATCTTCAGCGGCAGAATCAAACTTAAACTTCCCTGACTCTACAACCCCTAAGATAGATTTTAACCCTTTAATTATAGTATTTGCTTCCTTAGGCGGTATTATACCTTGTTTACCAAGCATATGTGCATGGGCAATACTGCCTAAAATATCATACTTGGCTAGCCTGGAATCATAAGCAATGCTTGAAGTAAATTTATCTACGAGAGCATTGGTTTTCTTGCCGAACCTTGTTCCCCATAATTTCTTACTCATAATAGCTCCTTTAAACCTATCCTGCACCTAGCAGGCAGTGTCAGACACTGCTTCAAAGCAGTGTCTGACACTATGCTGCATTTTATCTTTTATACGGCATCGCCCAAATCTTAATAAAACCTTCGGCTAATTTCTGGTCAAACTTATCATCTTTGCCGTAGGTACTCAATTCTTTTTTATAAAGCGAATGTTTTGACTTTCTTGATACCGCCACACAATTGCCCTTAAAAAGCTTCAATTTGATTGAGCCGCTCACGTATTTCTGCGTTACATTAATAAAAGCATCCAAAGATTCTTTCAATTGCGAATACCACAGGCCGTAATATACAAGTTCGGAATATTTCAGGCTTACCATATCCTTGAAATGAGCGGTCTCCCTGTCTAAAACCAGGCTCTCGAGCTCCTTGTGAGCTATATGCAGTATAGTAGCCGCAGGGGCTTCATAAATTTCTCTAGATTTAATTCCGACCAACCTATTTTCAACTAAATCACTCCTGCCTACACCGTAAAATCCGCCTATTTCATTAAGTTCACTGATTAATTTCTTTAATTTGTAAACCTTACCATCTATCTTTTTAGGGACACCCTTCTCAAAAGCGATCTCTATGTATCTGGGATAACTCGATGAGCCTGAAGGATTTTTAGTAATCATGTAGGCATCCTCCGGAGGCTCCTGCTCTAAATTCTCTAAAATCCCAGCCTCGATACTGATACCCCAAATATTTCTATCGATACTGTAAGGTTTTTTCTTAGTTACATCGATAGGGATGCCATGTGCCTTAGCATACTCTATCTCCTCTTCCCGTGACTTAAATTCCCATTCTCTTACAGGAGCAAGTATTTCTAATTTAGGGTCTAATATCCCAGCAGTAACTTCAAACCTGACTTGATCATTGCCTTTACCGGTACAGCCGTGAGCAATTGCCACTGCTTTTTCCTTATGGGCTATCTGTACCAAATATTTAGCAATTAATGGCCTGCCAAGAGCAGTCGCAAGAAGATACTTACCTTCATATATAGCTCCCGCTTTTAGAGCCGAAATAATAAAATCATCTACAAATTCATCCTGAAGGTCTTTAATATAGACCTTTGTTGCTCCTGCCGCCAAAGCTCTTTCCTCAATAGCTTCAAGATCTTCGCCGCTGCCTAAGCCCTGGCCTAAATCAGCTACAAAGCAAATAACCTCATAACCCCGCTCAGTAAGCCACTTGACTATGCAGGAAGTGTCGAGACCACCAGAATATGCCAAAACAACTTTATCCATAATGCCTACTCCTCATAAACTCTAAATACTAAATAAACTCAAGACTCTAAATTCAAAACAAAATTTTTCTAGTTTTGGACTTTGGGTTTGTTTAGAATTTAGCCTGCCTGCCGGTAAGCAGGGATTTCGGATTTAGGATTTAAGTTTATTTCAACAGTTTTATTAGTATTGCCTTCTGCACATGCATCCTGTTTTCCGCCTGGTCAAAAACAACTGAATTCTTGCTATCTAAAACCTCATCAGTAATCTCTTCGCCCCTATGCGCAGGCAAACAATGCATTATTAAAACGCTCTTCTTTGCCGCCTGCATCAGCTTCTTGTTAACCTGAAATCCTCTAAAAGCCTTTTTGCGTTTAGCGGCCTCCTTCTCCTGGCCCATACTTGCCCAAACATCGGTATATATAACATCTGCTTCTTTTACCGCCGCAAAAGGATTACTAGAAATATTAACCGATGATTTATTTTGTTTAGCCAAAACCTTTGATTCACTAACTACGCTCCCTAAAGGGGCATAGCCTTTAGGACAGGCGACATTTATATTCATTCCCGTCTTAGAACATGCGAACAAAAGCGAATTGCATACGTTATTGCCATCGCCTATATAAGCAAGTGTCTTGCCTTTTAATAGACCTATTCTTTCTTTCACCGTATAGATATCTGCCAATGCCTGGCAGGGATGGGAAAAATCAGACAGGCCGTTAATAACCGGCACGCTTGCGTATTTGGCCAGCTCAAGCACATTACTGTGCTCATATGTCCTTAAGACAATGCCGTCAACATACCTGGAAAGCGTCTTGGCAACATCTCTGACTGCTTCCCGCACGCCCAGGCTTATCTCCCCCGGGGATAAATATATAGAGTATCCTCCGAGCTGATACATCCCCACTTCAAAAGACACCCGCGTCCTGTTTGAAGGTTTCTGAAAAATCAAAGCCAAAGTCTTGCTCTTTAAAACCGCGGAAAACTTAGTTTTATTCCTTTTTAATTCTGTAGTCAAACTAAGGATATCCGCAATCTCGCAGCAGCTTAAGTCTTTTACGGTTACAAGGTCTTTCTTCATGTCATAATCCTTTTAATGCCGCTTCTATAATATTTAACGCTTTATCTAATTCTTTCTTGGTAATGTTTAATGCCGGCATAACCCTTAAAACATTATCATGCGTACAATTTATCAATAAATACTTCTCCAGGCATTTATCCACAACTGCCTTACCGGGAATATTTAACTCAAGCCCTGCCATAAGCCCGAGCCCTCTTACTTCCTTTATAACCGCGTATTTTTTCTTTAAAACTGCTAACCTGTCAAAAAGATAACTATTCATCTTCTGGGTATTAATTAAAAGCTTCTCATCCTGTATCGCCTTTAAAACAGCTAAAGCAGCCCTACATACAACCGGACCGCCCCCGAATGTTGAAGCATGCATACCCGGCTGAAGTGTATCAGCTATATCTTTCTTTACCACCATAGCCCCGATAGGCAAACCTCCGCCCAAGGCCTTAGCTAAGGTCATAATGTCGGGGACTATGCCGTAATGCTGGCAAGCAAACATTTTACCTGTCCGGCCTATACCGGTCTGGACTTCATCAACAATAAGAAGGATTTTCCTTTCATCGCATATCCTGCGCAACTCCAAAACAAAATTCTTATCTGCAACATTAACTCCGCCTTCACCCTGAACAAGCTCAAGCATAATCGCAACGGTCTTGTCAGATAAGGCGCTTTTTAGCGCATTGATATCGTTAAACTTAACCTGCTTAAAACCCTCCGGAAACGGATCAAAACCCTGCATATATTTCTTCTGGCCTGTAGCTGCTAACGCCGCCAGCGTCCTGCCGTGAAAAGCGTTCTCAAAAGTAATAATCTCATACCGTCCGGCACCGAATTTTCTCGCGAATTTAATCGCGCCTTCATTCGCTTCAGCCCCGGAATTACAGAAAAAAACTTTTCCGGGATGGCTCAATCTGATTATTTCCTTAGCCAGCTTTGCCTGCGGTATATGATAATAATTATTAGGAATAAATATAAGTTTAGGAATCTGGTCCCTGACTGCCTGGACCACCTTATGATGACAGTGTCCCAAATTCCCTACTCCCCATCCGGGGAATAAATCAAGATATTCTTTATTATGTATATCCCAGAGCTTAGACCCCTTGCCCTTAACAAATACTAAAGGCAATTTGGTATAAGTGGGCATTATACAATCTTTATAACTCTGGAATATCTCGTCTAATTTCATCTCTGGACTCTTATAACAGTAACCGAAATCAACCGATTACTGGACTATCTCCGTGCCCACGCCTGTATCAGTAAAAATCTCAAGCAACAAGCCATGCGGTATACGGGCATCAATTATATGGGTCTTTTTTACTTTACCGCTTAAAGCCTCAATGCAGGCTTTTACTTTAGGGATCATCCCTTGCTGTATAACATTATTCTTAATAAGGTCTTCTGCTTCCCCGATAGATAAAGTAGATAAAAACGAATGCGGATCTTCGGGATTGCGCATTATCCCCTTTACGTTAGTTAATAATACCAGCTTCTCTGCGCCTAAACCGGAAGCTATACTCGCAGAAGCCTCATCGGCATTGACATTATATGCTTTTTTATCGGAACCTACACCCATAGGCAACACTACTAAAACTTTATCTTTTTTTAATTCATCCGTAAGCAACTCGGTATTTATGGATTTAATATTGCCTACCCGGCCTAAATCTATCTTGGCTTTCTTTTTTTCTGCTTCTATCAATTTATTATCCTTGCCATTTAACCCTATAGCCTTTACCCCTAGCTCCTGCAACTCATCTACTATAAGGTCATTTAACTTCTGCAATTCCTCTTCCACGAGAACCAGGGTATGCTCATCTGTAACCCGCATGCCGTCGACAAAATCAGTTTTCTTTCCTGAAGAACGCATACGCTCGCTGATATTCGGCCCGCCTCCATGCACAAGAATAGGTCTTAAGCCCATAAAACTCAAAAAAACTATATCCTCTAATACACCCTTGCGAATCCTTTCCTCGCCAAGGATGCTGCCGCCGTATTTAATAACTATTGTCTTCTTATGAAACTTCTTTATATATGGCAATGCTTCAATTAAAACATCGGCTTTTTTAATCGCTTCTTCCATGGGTTGCCTTTCTAATTATAATCCGCGTTAATCTTGATATAATCCTCTGTCAAGTCGCAAGTATAAACCGTAGCAGAGAACTTTCCTATACCAAGTGCAACATTAACGCAGATGTCGTGTTTTTTTAAGGAGCTCACCTTAATTTTTATTTTCTTTTCATCGCATTTTATACCGCAGGAACCGATTGCTGCGATAATCCTGCCGAAATTAGGATTTTCTCCATAAACGGCAGTCTTAAATAAATCAGAATTAGCTATAGCAAACGCCCCATCCCTAGCATCCTGCTGGCTTCTGGCTGAAGCAACTTTTATTTCGATGAATTTTGTTGCCCCCTCGGCATCCCTGACTAAAAGCTTGGCTAATTCCAAGCATACTAATTTGAGGGCCTTGGTAAATACATCGAAATTACTGTCAAGACCTATCTGTCTGTTACCTGCCAAACCATTAGCCAAAAGCATTACCGAATCATTAGTACTCATACAATTATCGATAGTTATACAATTAAAACTTTCGGCTACCGATAAATCCAAAGCCTTTGCTAAGGCCTTCTGTGAAATATCTGCATCGGTAAAAATAAAACAGAGCATGGTTGCAAGATTAGGGGCAATCATTCCTGAGCCCTTAGCTACACCGCAGATAGAGACGGTCTTGCCACCTGCATTAAATTTAACTGTTATCTCTTTGGGCACAGTATCAGTGGTAAGAATCGCCTTTTTTGCTTTGTGTATGCCCGATACCGAAAGGCCTCCTACTAAGTCCGGCATAGCCTCTCTTATTTTACCAACGGCGAGCCTCCTGCCGATAATACCAGTAGAAGCTACAAGCACACTTTCTTTTCTTAGGCTAAGCCTATTCGCAGCCAAAACTGCTGACTTCTCGGCATCTCTTAAGCCAGCCTGTCCGGTATAACAGTTAGCATTTCCGCTATTGGCTAAAATAGCGGAGAAATAAGCTCTATTTTTCAAATATTGCTTACAGAGTTTAAGCGGAGCTGCCTGAAATTTATTCAAGGTAAATTTACAAGAAGCCCTTGCCGGGACTACCGAGTAAAAAAGCGCTAAATCAAGCTTTCCTGACTTTTTTATACCGGCGGATACTCCATTAGCCTTAAAACCTTTAGGCAATATCGCTTTCTTATATAATTTCATACCGCTACAAACCCCGCTATTTTACCCGTTACACTATAAGTTTATAACTAAACTCACACCAAACCCATAGTCTCTGGATAATCACACATAATATTCATATTCTGCACTGCCTGACCGGAAGCACCCTTAAGCAGATTATCTATCGCTGAAATAACAATTACCTTGTCCTCGTCTTCCTTAATTCCAATATCACAGAAATTAGTGAAAACGACATCCTTAACCCTCGGGTAATCTGCGGCTTCCTTAACTCTCACAAACGGTTCGCTCTTATAAAACTTTTTGTAAATATCAATGATGTTTTTATTCTTCGCCTTCTTGCTCTTATTCGCATAAATCGTAGCTAGAATCCCCCGGTTAAGAGGCAAAAGATGCGGGACGAATGTTGTTTTTACATTTTTCCCGGCAAGCTTGGATATCTCCTGGTCTATTTCCGGAGCATGCTGATGCACCCCTACTTTATAAGCCTTGAAATCTTCGTTTATCTCAGAGAATAAGAATCCTTCGGCAATTTTCCTGCCGGCGCCTGTCACGCCTGACTTGGCATCGATAATTATGGAATCCCTTTCTACCAAATCAAAAGCAGCCAAAGGAGCCAAACCCAATATAGAGGCAGTAGGATAACATCCCGGATTAGCGATAAAATCTGCTTTCTTTATTTTTATACGGTAAAGCTCCGGTAAGCCGTACACGGCTTTAGCCAGATTTGCCCTATCGTTATGTTTAACCCCATAAAACTTTTCATAGACCTTGACATCAGAAAAACGGTAATCAGCGCTTAGGTCTATAACCTTTACTCCCTTTTTAAGTAACCCGGGGACAAAATTCATAGATACCGTATGAGGAAGCGCCAAAAATACCAAATCGCAGGAAGAAGATGTTTTATTTAAATCCGGGTTGTGGCAAACAAGCTCTAATCTGTTTTTAAATTTCGGGAATAAAGCGGCTATACTCTGTTCTTTATCTATTTTCGCGGAAAGATCGCTAATCCTTACCTGTGGATGTTTTAAAAGAATACTAAGTAACTCTTCCCCTGCGTAACCTGTTACCCCTATGAGTCCCGCATTAATCATTTATTTTCTCCTCTTGATAAAACTTATTCCCGACGGTGTTAAAGTTTTATTGTAAGTTAAAAAACATATCACGTCAAGCCCCGTAAGAAATATCGTTTTAGAATAACATAAAATTTCTAACGGGGCAAGAACTTTAAGTAAAGACATAGATTATGAGCTGCTATTTATAGTCGAGAGATATTCTGCAATCTGCCTACTCTAATAAAAAAGGGCCACGCTTCTTCAGCGAGACCCTTTTTTAATCTACTATATATTATCTGCTATATCTTCTAAATTACCTCTTTGTCCACTGGAAGCGTTTACGCGCGCCTTTCTGCCCGTATTTTTTACGTTCCTTCATGCGCGAGTCTCTGGTTAAGAAACCGGCCTTACGCAAAAGCTCTTTTAAATCAGGCTGTGCCATAATCAAAGCTCGCGATATACCATGACGCAAAGCTCCTGCCTGTCCGGTTAGCCCGCCACCGCGGATATTAGCAACGATATCGTATTTATTAAGCGTGCTGGTAGCCTGAAAAGGCTGCTGCACCATAATCCGGTCTGTCTCGCGTATAAAATATGCCTCTATGGGGCGCTTATTAATGGTGATGCTGCCCTTACCGTCTGTAAGCTGGACCCTGGCGACAGCTTCTTTGCGCCTTCCGACTGCTACGTGCCTGCCTAAATTGTTTTTTATCTCTGCCATGTGTTTATACCTTTAATTCCTTCGGGTTCTGTGCTGCATGCTTATGCTTATCATCCGCATAAACTTTTAATTTATCCAACATTGCCCTACCCAGGTACCCTTTAGGGAGCATTCTGGATACGGCTAATTTAATCACCTGCTCTGGCTTTTTATCAAGCATAGTCTGCAAGTTTATTTCTTTTAATCCGCCGGGATAGCCTGAATAGCGTCTATATACTTTCTCTTTAAGCTTTCTGCCGGTAACCTTGATTTTAGAAGCGTTAATAACAATAACCCCGTCTCCGGTATCGATATGAGGAGTATAAATTACCTTATGCTTACCACGCAGGATAACTGCTATCTTTGCAGAGAGCCTCCCCAATACCTTATCCTTCGCATCAACAAGGTACCAGCTTCTTTTTATGCTTTCTTTTTTAGGTTCGTAGGTTTTTGCCATAGGTAAAAAAGTATAACATATTTTTAGGAATAGTCAAATATTTTTTACTTATAAAAATGGACGTAGGCAAACCGAAGCTTTTCTGAAAATAGCCTTAGAAAAACCACTACCCCTTTCATAGACTATAAACATCTTATTTTCGCCTATTTTCCTAAGTCCATATTTGCTAACTATCTGTTCAACGTAGGTTTCAGGATCATCCTTAGCAAATATAATGATCCTGGAGACCTCGTAAGGGTCAAACCTTGCTGACGGCCCTATTTCAGGCAATAAAGCATTTGCCGTAGCCCTACCCGATAGCGAAGCCAAAGTTATGCCGGTTATATTAATAGTGCAATAAATTATGTCATCCGTATCAGAACTATGCTTGATTAAATTAACTACTTCTTCGTACTGCTCGGGGAACCATATGCTCTCCCCTCTGGCAAAAAGCATACCTAAGAAAGCTGAATCAAATAATTTAAGACTATACTCTACCTTAGCCTGCCCATTTGGCTTATCCATTGCAACGGTAGGAGAAACCAACAGTATGAAACCAATAATACAAATCAATAAGCGCCGCATATATATCTTGCCGGCTTTCTCAAGAGAGCGATTATATAAATAATATAAAAATACGGCCGAAAGCAGAATTACCGGAAGATAGCCTTCGGCAGAAAATAACCTATACGGATATAAGGCAAATATCAGGCTGGCTAAGGCCAAAGCAATAAACAAGCGATATCTTCTATCCATGGCCCTTACCGCAAATATGCCTAAAACAGCCAAGATATAATCGAAGATTTTTATCTGACAGATGTAAGTCTCGCTTAAATTAAAACCGACGGCCTTAATAAATTGCAGGCTAGTTACCTGTTTAATTAATACCGGGGCAGCCAAGACAATGGCAACTAAAGCTATTTTTAGAGAAGCCTTAAATAAACCACGGTTGATGATCCCGTATACAACAACCGTAAAAATAAAAAGCCACGATACGCCTATGTGCGTATAAAAACAAAGCGCAAGAAAAAAAGCGCAAGACATAAGTTTACCTTTGAGCAGCCGGCCTAAAGCAAATATGCCAAAAATAAGTCCGATAGTAGCAGGCACGTGATTAATCAAAGAAAGATAAAAAGAGAACGATGAACTAAAAGCGATAATAACAAAAAAAGCTAATCTCTCATTATAGTTATTTTTAATGAAACTCCAAAGCGCTAATAAGAATAGCACGGGCGATACAGCCTCGAAGAATTTAGCCAAGAAAATTATACTTACTCCCATCTTCATAAGTACAGCCAGAAATAAATGAAATAACGGCGGATACATATGAACCCTGCCTACTGGCGCGTACTGCCAAAAATCCCACCCGCTGTAACCTCCTGCCTGGATAAAACCCCAGGCGGTTAGGAAATGGTAATATATATCCATAAATTGGGGGAATATTCTCCAACGCATCAGTTGAAGAACGGCATATATGGTTATTGCCACTAAAGAATAAAACCCCCACCTAGAATTAATAGCGCTGCGCTCTTCTATCTTTTTCTTCATATGCTACCCTTGTTAAAAACAGCCCCTTGGCAGGCGCTGTAGGCCCTGCTAATTTCCTGTCTTTAGCCGTCAATATCTTTCTTAATGAGCCTGCGGGCAACTTCTCCATGCCTACTTCAATAAGCGTTCCCACTATGTTTCTGACCATATTGTAAAGAAACCCGTCTGCCTCTATCTCTACTATAATTAACGGCCCGGAAATATTAAACAGTGGATAAGCTCTCTTAGAAATGCTGATGCGCTTTATGGTGCGTATCGTATCTTTGACGCTGCTTCCGGAGGCGCAAAAAGATTTAAAATCATGCCTGCCGAGTAAACACCGTGATTCTTTTTGCATCAATCCTACGTTCAAGCGATAAGGTAAAAATAAGGATATATCTTTAAGAAAAACGCTCCTGACGGGGCTATTTAAGATAACGTAGCTGTATATTTTAGACTTAGCCGCAAAACGACTGTGAAAATCAGAAGCTACTTCGCAGATACTTCCTACCGCTATATCTTTGGGCAAGAGGCCATTCAAAGCCTTCTGCATACCAGATAAAGACATGTGCGAGCGTGTCTTAAAGTTGGCAACCTGAGAAACAGCATGCACCCCTGCGTCAGTCCGTCCGGAACCAATGACCTTTATTTTTTCCTGCAAAATACGGCTAAGGATATTTTCCAGGTTCTCTTGTATGCTTGCGGACTTGCTAATTTTTCCTCTTATGGGCTTTTGATTTTGTATCTGCCAACCGCAATAATCAGAACCTAAATATTCTATTGAGAGCTTGATATTACGGGGTAAGACACTGGTGTGGGAATGAATCTTTGAAGCTATTTGATTAGACATTCAGCTATCTGTACTGCGTTCGTAGCGGCGCCCTTGCGCAGGTTATCTGCTACCACCCAAAGCCACAAACCATTCTTAACAAAGTGATCCGCCCTTATCCTGCCGACAAAAGTTTCATCTTTACCTTCGACATCCTTAGGCATAGGATATATATTCTTTCCCGGCTCATCCATCAGGATAATTCCCGGTGATTTTCTTAATATACCTCTGGCCTCATCAGAAGAAATCGCTTCTCTGGTTTCAATATAAACCGACTCTGAATGCCCGGTTCTTACCGGAACACGCACGGTAGTAGCTGAAATCATGATTTTATCATCATGCATAATCTTGTGGGTTTCATTAACCAACTTCCATTCCTCATTCGTAAAATCAGCTTCTGAAAAACTGCCGATATGCGGAAAAACATTATAAGCAAGCTGTTGAGGCATAGCTTTATTCTCTATATTTACATGCACATTTTCAAAGTTGTTTTCGGCGATAAGCGAAGTTTCTTCTTTTAACTGCTCAACCGCACCCTTGCCGGCTCCGGATGAAGCCTGAAGAGTAGTAACAATAACTCTCTTAATCCCTGCTTTTTTATAAATAGGCCATAATGCCACTACCATCTGGATAGTAGAACAATTGGGATTGGCAATTATGCCTTTGTGCTTCTTTACATCCTCCGGATTAACTTCCGGCACAACCAGTGGGACATCTGACTCCATCCTAAAATCTGCGCCATTATCTATAACCACGGCCCCTCTTTTTATCGCCTCTTTAGCATAAGTTACGGCAGCGCCCTTCTCGCCTTCGGTTCCGGCAAAAAGCGCGATATCTATGCCTTCAAAGGCTTCAGGAGAAACTGCCTCTACGGCATATTTCTGGCCGTCCACTTCAATATCACGGGCAGAACGAGCTAATACACGTAGTTTGCCGACAGGAAAATTACGCTGCCTTAAGACACGCAACATCTCAACGCCAACAACTCCTACACCTACCACTGCTACATTATACTTTTTCATGGATCTCTCCTAAAATCACGTCTCCATTATCTTGATCCGGCTAATCTTCCGGAACAGGCTTAATGTAAAGAAATACCCTGCTAATAAAAAAGGAAGAAGTACCAGACAAAACCGACCCAACAATAATACGGTGTCCGCAAAGAATATGATTGTATAGATAACTGTGCTAGTCAACAGATAAATAAAAACAATCCAAAGTCCTGTTAAGCAAGAATTCTTACCCCATTTCTTGAAAACATTAAAGCAGCCAATAATTAATAACAAAATAGCAATGGGCATGCCTGCAAAAAAACCAATACTAAACAAAAAATCAAAAGGAAACATAATTATGCTTAAAATAGGATTGCTGCGTTCCATCCTAACGCCAACATCACCAAAATCACCCATCCCAAAGAAACCCAAAGATATCCATAAAACAGGCATAATAATCAGGGGATAAACAAGAATTAATCCAAAAATTTTTTTGCGATTAATATCCATGGGGCTAATAACAAAGATTATAAATTCTCAACTACTAAATCTCCCAGCTCGGTCGTAGAATACCCCATCTTACCGGCAGCAAGTGATTTTAATTTCGTAGCGACTACTTTTATAACCGCACTTTCTACTGCCTTACCGGCTTTCTCTTCACCTAAATTCTCAAGCATCATCCCGACAGCACAAATTGCTGCCAGGGGATTAATGACGTTTTTACCGGTATATTTAGGGGCGCTGCCTCCGATAGGCTCAAACATAGATACGCCTTGAGGGTTAATATTGCCTCCCGCAGCAATACCCATACCACCCTGAATCATTGCGCCCAAATCAGTAATGATGTCGCCGAACATATTATCTGTGACAATCACATCAAACCATTCAGGATTCTTGACAAACCACATGGTTGTTGCGTCAACATGAGCATAGTCAGTTGCGATATCCGGGTACTCTTTGGCTACCTCTTTAAAAGTCCTTTCCCATAAATCCCAGGCAAAAGTTAAAACATTGGTTTTCCCGCAAAGCGTAAGTTTTTTCTTTTTGTTACGTTTACGCGTATATTCAAAAGCGTATCTTATGCAGCGCTCGACTCCCTTGCGTGTATTATAAGAAATCTGTATTGCTACTTCATCCTTAGTCCCTTTATCCTTAAATTCGCCCAGGCCCTTATAAAGCCCTTCGGAATTCTCACGCACCACCACAAAATCAATATCTTCTGTTCTCTTATCCTTTAAAGGGCAGAACGCCGGATTATACAGTTTTACCGGACGCAAGTTTATGTATTGATCAAGAGAGAATCTCAACTTTAACAATATGCCGGTCTCTAAAATGCCTGGTTTGACATCCGGATGCCCTATAGCTCCAAGATAAATAGCTGAATAATCTTTGAGCTCATTTATATCTTTATCATCCAGTGTCTTTTGCGTCTTTAGATAGCGCTCCCCGCCAAAGTCAAACACCTTGGTTGAGTATTGAATATTATATTTCTTGCTGGCAGCGGCCAATACCTTCAGCCCTTCTGCCACTACTTCCGGACCGGTACCATCACCGGGAATAACTGCTATTTTATACATATCCTGCCTTTCAAAAAGAAATTATGCTTCCTCTATCCACTTAATTGATGATTTGTTAAGAATAACCAATTCTGACTTTCTCGCTGCCTCACGGTAAACCCTTAAAGTACGTACCTCTGTTACCGAGTTAATCTCGGCGCTGGTCAAAACAATAAAATCCTCGCGCGTATCATTCATAAAATCGATAATACGCTCGCCGGGGTTAATATGAATGAACCCCTTGATTCT
The DNA here is from genome assembly GCA_964467905.1 of uncultured Planctomycetales bacterium. Lineage (GTDB taxonomy): Bacteria > Omnitrophota > Gorgyraeia > Gygaellales > Profunditerraquicolaceae > CAYXSY01. Next base: position 21,948 of record CAYXSY010000025.1, read on the forward strand.
AGAGCTATCCGTACAGATAATACTCACCCTGCACTTATCTTTCTCTATCCTCATTTAGGCCTCCTTGCCTTATCCTTCACCCAATTTAACAATCCGCCTTCAGCAATTATACCTTCCAAGAATTCCGGGAATGGGTCCGTATTATACACCTGGTTACTGGTAAGATTCCTCACTGTCCCTGCCTTCAGGTCTATTTCCAAAATATCTGCGTCATTAATAGAATCAGCATCTTGTTTTTTTAACTCAAGGAAAGGCAAACCTATATTAATAGAATTACGGAAAAAAATTGCGGCAAAGCTATTAGCCAAAACCGCAGCAATACCACATCCCTTTATCGCCAAAGGAGCATGCTCCCTTGAAGAACCACACCCGAAATTATTGCCGGCTACAATAATATCACCTTGTGTAACCTTGCTGGCGAAATCTGGACTGATAGTTTCCATACAATGCCGACCAAGCTCCTGCGCGTCAGTAGAAACCAAATACTTAGCCGCAATGATATCATCGGTGTTTATATCATTCCCTAATTTATGAACTTTACCTTTTATAATCATATCTATCTTGCAACCTTATCCGGATGAGTAATCTTTCCCGTAACCGCCGAAGCAGCAGCAACAGCGGGGCTAGATAAATACACAAATGATTTTGGGCTACCCATCCTGCCCAAGAAATTACGGTTGGTAGTGGCCAGGCAGACCTCGCCATCAGCCAATATACCCATATGCCCGCCCAAACACGGTCCGCAAGTAGGAGTAGAAAAAATGCCTCCTGCCTTAACAAATATATCTACTAATCCTTCTTTCAACGCTTCCAAGTAAATCTTTTGCGTCGCGGGGATAACAATTAAACGCAAGCCCGCCTTAACTTTCTTGCCCTTTAAAACCTTGGCAGCAACTCTTATATCGGATATCCTACCGTTGGTACAGGACCCTATAACAACCTGGTCTAAAACAACCCCTTTCAGTTCTCCTACGGGCTTAACATTGCTCGGTAGATGCGGACAGGCAACCTGCGGTTCAAGATCACTTACATCCCACTCATACACTTTCTCATAAACAGCATCTTTATCGGATTGGATCTTAGCGCATGTGCTGCGTATAATCCCTATTTTAGTCTTAAGAGCCAACCGCATTTCTTCACTGGAAACCATTTTAATATATCCAAGTGTTGTCTCATCAGGTTCAACAATCCCTGCGCGCGCGCCTGCTTCTATTGCCATATTTGACATAGAAAATCTGCCGTCCATCTGAAGTTTACGGATTACAGGACCGGCAAACTCCATAACCTTATATAAAGCACCTGCAACCCCTATCTTACCTATAGTATATAAAATCAGGTCCTTGCCGCCAACCCATTTATTTAGTTTACCTTTATAAACAAACCTTATCGTTGGGGGAACCTTAAGCCAAACCTTGCCGTCGATAAACGACCTTGCCAAATCAGTCGACCCTACCCCCATAGAATAACAACCAAGCGCGCCATAGGTACAGGTATGGGAATCAGCGCCAATCACCAAATCTCCCGGCAAAACAAGCCCTTTCTCCGGAAGAAGCGCATGCTCAATGCCCATGCACCCGACCTCAAAATAATTAGAGATCTTCTGCTCTTTAGCAAAATCCGATAGAATCTTGCATTGGTTAGCGCTTCTTAAATCCTTTGCCGGAGCAAAATGATCCGGGACAAGCACTATCTTATCCTTATCAAAGACTTTCTTAATTCCGGATTTTCTAAACTCCGAGATTGCTAGAGGCGCGGTGATATCATTACCCAAAGCGAGATCTATCTTTGCTTCTATAAATTCTCCGGGCTTAATAGACCTTTTATCAGTATGTGCCAGTAATATTTTCTCTGCTATTGTATAACCCATTGTATTTTTCAGTTATACTACAATAAATATTTATTAGTAATTGCGGGGCCGAAATTTTATTTAAACCTTCGGACAATCAATGAAGCGTTGTGCCCGCCAAAACCTAAAGAATTAGACATACATATATCAACTTTGGCCTGGCGCGCTGTATTAGGAACATAATCCAAATCACAATCGGGGTCAGGGTGTTCATAGTTAATTGTAGGAGGAACAACGTTATCTCTTATAGCCAAACAGCATGCTGCAAACTCCACTCCGCCAGCCGCCCCTAAAAGATGCCCGGTCATGGATTTAGTAGAAGATATCATTACCTTATGAGCATAAGAACCAAAAGCCATTTTTATAGACAATGTCTCGATTTTATCATTTAACTTGGTTGACGTTCCATGAGCATTAATATAATTTATATCCTCGGGTTTTAAATTAGCATCGGCTAAAGCACTTCTCATAGCCCTGGCTGCTCCGTTACCATCCGGATCAGGAGCGGTTATGTGGTAAGCATCACAAGACATGCCGTATCCTGTAATCTCGGCTATAATATGCGCGCCTCTCTTCTTAGCATGCTCAAAACTCTCCATCATTACCAAACCACACCCTTCTGCCATAATAAAACCATCGCGCTCGCGGTCAAAAGGACGACTTGCCTTAGCAGGATTATCATTCCTTGTAGAAAGTGCCTTTAAAGCACAGAATCCGCCAACGCCAGTGGGGACAATACAACTCTCCGTTCCTCCGGCTATCATTGCATCGGCATCATTATTCTGTATTATCCTGAAAGCATCTCCTATAGCATGAGAACCCGAAGCGCATGCTGTTGCTACGCAGGAATTTGGCCCTTTGAGGCAGAAATTTATAGCCACATGCCCTGAAGCTTCATTAACTATAAGCATAGGGATCAAGAAAGGCGAAAGTCGCGAGGGCCCTCTTTCCAGATAAATTTTAGTCTGTTGTTCAATAGTATGCAAACCCCCTATACCGGAACCAATCAAAACACCTACCCTATTTCTGTCTGCTTTATTTAAGTCGATACCTGAATCTTTTATAGCCTGGGAAGAAGCAGCTATAGAATATTGAACGAATTTCTCAAGGCGCCTTATATCTTTAGCAGATATGGGATATAACGAGGGATTAAAATCTTTGACTTCCCCTGCTATACGCGAATCAAAACCAGCAGGATCAAAAGAAGTAAGCGGACCAACACCACACCTGCCATTCTTAATCGAATCCCAAAAAGCAGGCACATCATTGCCTATCGGGCTTATTATTCCTAAACCAGTTATTACAACTCTTTTCTTGTCCATAATTGCTAACTAACAAATACCCCGCCTGACGGCGGGGTATTAAGTTTTATAATTAATCTATGCCTTAATAATCACTTGCCAGCTGACTTCTGTTCAATATATTTAACGACATCGCCAACTGTTGTAATCTTCTCTGCGTCTTCATCGGGTATTTCTATGCCAAATTCTTCTTCTAACGCCATTACCAACTCAACGGTATCCAAAGAATCGGCACCTAAATCATCGATAAAAGAAGCTTCCGGCGTTACCTCTTCAGGCTTGACACCAAGTTGCTCTGCTATAATTGATTTCACCTTTTCTTGAACTGACATTCTTAGTCCTCCTTGTTTTTCTTATTTCTCGCCTAAGCCATAACCATTCCGCCGTCCACAACTATTGTCTGTCCGGTTATATAAGCGGAATCATCTGAAGCCAGGAATAAACAGGCTTCGGCAACATCCGCCGGCAAACCGAGCTTGCCTAACGGTATCGCTTCAAGCATTTTCTTTTTTAAGTCTTCAGGCAATTTTGCTGTCATATCCGTTTGGATAAAACCAGGGGCGACCGCGTTTACATTAACATTACGCGAACTAAGCTCTTTAGCGGTGGTCTTTGTAAGAGCGATAAGTCCGGCCTTAGAGGCTGAGTAATTAGCCTGCCCGGGATTGCCTATTATGCCAATGATCGAAGCTATATTAACAATTTTACCATAACGCTGTTTTATCATCGGCTTGGATGCTGCCTTGATACAATTAAAAGACCCCTTAAGATTAACATTTATTACGGCATCCCAATCACCGGGGGCCATTCTTAAGATAAGATTGTCTTTTGTAATCCCAGCGTTGTTAACTAATATATCAACCTTTCCAAATTTGTCAAGAATTTTATTGATGCCGTTCTCTACATCGGCATAATTGGTAACATCTACGCGCTCAGCAAGCGTTTTCCTGCCTAAAGCCTCAATTTCCTTACAGGCTCCTTCCGCATCTAGAATGTTAACATCCCACACAACTATATCGGACCCCTCCTTGGCAAAGGCTAAGGCTATAGCCTTACCTATCCCACGCCCGGAACCGGTGACTAACGATACCTTATCTTTTAAACGCATTTTACTTACCTTTCTCTTCAGGCCTAATCACGATGCAGGCCTTATGATATCTTCTTTCTTCTCTACATTAGAAACACTGGCTTTATCGTTTATCTTGCGCATTAAACCTTTCAAAACTTTACCCGGTCCGAATTCAATAAAATTGGATACGCCTGTCGACAAAACTAACCTAATTGAATCCTCCCATAAGACGCTTGAATACACCTGCTTAACAAGCAATTCTTTTATCTGTTGCGGCTCAGAAACAACCGCTGCAGTCACATTAGCTACCACGGTTAACCTCGGCTTGTTTATCTTTATTTTATCTAACTCACCGGCCAACTTATCCGCAGCGCCCTTCATAAATGAAGAGTGAAACGCTCCGCTAACATCCAAAATTACTACTCCTCTTGCACCTAAGTCTTCGGCAATTTTCTTGGCTTTATCTATATTTTCGGGAGAGCCGGATAAAACAATCTGACCCGGAGAATTAATATTGGCTACTTCTGTATTCGACTTTAAAGCTGTGTCTTTGACCTGATCAAGGTTAAGCCCCAAAACACAAGCCATTTTACC
>CAYXSY010000026.1:0-25302 GCA_964467905.1 uncultured Planctomycetales bacterium
CATTCGGGCTTTCTCGCAAAGGAGTTGATTTTGATTCTCTTGACGGAGAACCAGCTTATATTTTCTTTTTGTTGGTTGCGCCTCAGGATTCTGCCGGCCCTCACCTTAAAGCATTAGCAAGGATCTCCCGTCTTCTTAAAGACAAATATTTCCGCGACAGCTTGCGTGCATGCACTGACGATAAGGCAGTCATTAAGATAATAGTGCAGGAAGATGAAAAAAAGATTTAGTCCCCGCTTAAATAAATCAAAATCTTTATTTAAGTGGTTATATCCGGGCATAGGCATAAAGCGCTGGATGGCATTAAGCGGATTCGGCGTTATTTTGGTTATTTTGGGCTCAAGCGATTTAAGAAGTGATGATTTTTGGATCCTTGAAATTTTAGACGCCTTTGTTTTAATATCGGGCATTATACTTTTAATATTAGGCGTAAAAGAAATGATGCGTTCTTTCATGGCTGCCTTTATGCCCGCATCTAGAACAGATGATTTGGTTGATATTCTCTATCAGAGAACACATCTTGGCCGTGGGCCAAAGATTGTGACCATAGGAGGCGGTACAGGGCTTTCTGTATTATTAAGCGGGCTTAAAGAATATACCTCTAACATATCGGCCATTGTTACTGTGGCCGATGACGGAGGATCTTCCGGCAGGCTTAGAGAGCAGTTTGACATTTTGCCTCCGGGGGACATAAGAAACTGCCTTGTTGCGCTTTCGGATATGCCGGATTTAATGCGCAATTTGTTTCAGTTCAGATTCGATAGCAATTCAGATCTTGCCGGGCATAGTTTCGGTAATCTTTTTATAACAGCGATGACTCGCCTCACCGGAGATTTTGAAAAGGCGATAAAGGAAACAAGCAGGGTGTTGGCTTTGAAGGGGCAGGTTATCCCTTCTTCTTTGGATAAAGTAGTTCTGGTAGCCCAGCATAAAGACGGTTCAATTACCGAAGGCGAGGATAAGATACCTAAAGCGCGCAAGCCGATAAAGAAGGTTGTCTTGCGTCCTGAATATCCTCGCGCAGCGCAAGACGCCATCAAGGCTATCCAGGAAGCGCAGATTATTATACTAGGCCCGGGGTCGTTATATACCAGTATAATACCTAATCTTTTGGTTAAAGATATGTCGGAAGCATTAAAGGATTCAGAGGCGATTAAGGTATACGTCTGTAACATAATGACTCAGCCGGGCGAGACAGACGGTTATAAGGTTTCCGATCATATAAAGGCCATCGAGGTTCATAGCCACAACCGCGTTTTTGATTACTGTATAGTAAACGTAGGCAAAATCTCGGATGAAGTCATGAAGAAGTATTCTAAAGAAGATTCTTATCCGGTTGTGGCCGATATAGAGAATATCGAGGGCATGGGGTACAGGGTAATAGAGGACGATATCGTAGTTATAGATAATTTTGTAAGGCATGATTGTGAGAAATTAGCAAAAATAATATTAGGGCTGGTTGAAGAAATATAAAATGGGAAAGATTATAAAGAAAATCGAGATAAAAAATAAGCAGGGCTTGCATGCCAGGCCGGCTGCCTTATTTGTTCAGATAGCCAATAAGTTTGATTCTTCCGTTACGGTTAAAAATGATAAAGAGGAAGTAAACGGTAAGTCTATAATGGGTATCCTTATGTTGGGGGCAGAAAAAGGTACGCTGATTACAATAGAGATAGACGGTGATGACGCTCAGGATGCCATTGTTGAATTAGAAAAAGTACTTACTGAAGAGGAATAGAAAGTAAAATGCTAAAACTAAAAGGTATAGCTGCTGCTCCGGGTATTAATATAGGCCCTGCTTACAGGCTGGATAAGGAAGAGTTGGTTATTCCTAAAGAGGCTATAAGCAGCGAAGATGTTCCTTTGCAGATACAGCTATTTGAGGAAGCCCTTATTCAGACCCGTAAAGAAATAATGGAGCTGCAGAAGAGAATTTCCAGCGAGCTTGGGCAGGACGAAGCAGAAATATTTGACGCTCATCTTTTGGTTTTGGAAGACAGGGTTATTATCGAAGAAGTTATCTCGCGTCTGAAAAAAGAGCTTTTGAGCGTGGCGTATATATTTTCAGAGGTTTTGAAAAAATACATAGAAGTTTTTTCAAAAATAGAAGATGAATATTTGAAAGAACGCACCGCCGATATTAATGACGTAGGCAAGAGAATATTAAGGAACCTTCTTGGTAAAAGTAAAACCGGGCTTGATAATCTTAAGGAAAAGGTGGTAATTGTTGCCCATGATCTTTCTCCTTCTGATACCGCGAGCATGCGTAAGCAGAATATCAGCGCGTTTATTACTGACATAGGTGGCAAGACTTCTCATACCGCTATTATGGCTAAGTCGCTTGAGATTCCGGCTGTAGTCGGTTTAGAGGAGGCGACTTCTAAGATCAAGGGCGGGGATATCCTTATTGTAGATGGCAGTATGGGGGTTGTTATTGTTAACCCCGACGAAGCGACCCTTGCTACTTACCAGCAGGAAGAAGTTAAGATTAAGGGATGGGTGGATAAATTCCTGGCGGTCAAAGACCTGCCTGCTTTAACCCAGGATGGTAAACGCGTTGAGATTAATGCCAATATAGAATGGCCGGATGAAGTGCCCTCTGTCAAATTACACGGTGGCCAGGGTATAGGGCTTTATCGTTCCGAGTTCTTTTATATGAACAGGAAAGACTTGCCTTCGGAAGAAGAACATTATCAGGCGTATAAATATGTAGCTGAAGAAATGTCGCCTCATCCGGTTATTATCCGCACGCTGGACTTAGGAGGGGATAAATTTTTATCGCAGTTTGAAATACCGCGTGAAATGAAACCGTTTTTAGGCTGGCGCGCCATACGTTTTTGTCTTGCTCGGCCCGATATATTTAAAGCGCAGTTAAAGGCAATCCTGAGGGCTTCGGTTCACGGTAAGTTAAAGCTTATGTATCCGATGATTTCAGGAGTAGAGGAACTTAAGCAGGCGAATAAAATCTTAAATGATATTAAAAAAGAGCTTAAAGATGGGCGCATACCTTTTGATGAGAATCTAGAGGTTGGGGCGATGATTGAGGTGCCTTCTGCAGCCATGACTGCGGATATATTGGCAAAAGAAGTAGATTTCTTCAGCATAGGTACAAATGATCTTATCCAGTATGCTTTAGCTGTAGATAGGACTAATGAAAAAGTCGCTTATTTATATGAGCCGACTCATCCGGCGGTGTTAAGGATGATAAAGTCGATTATTGATGCTGCTCATAAGGCGGGTCTCTGGGTGGGGATGTGCGGAGAGATGGCCGGTGAGCCGGCTTTTGCTCTTTTGCTTTTAGGTTTGGGGCTGGATGAATTCAGTATGCCGCCGGCAGTTATCCCGGAGGTCAAATACCTTATTCGTTCCCTGACGCTTAAAAAGGCACAGTCTATAGCGCTTGAGGCCTTAAAATTATCTACCGGTAAAGAGATAGAAGAGTTTAGCCAGAAGAAATTAAGGGAGATATTGAAGTAATGAAGGCTCTAATATTAGCCGCAGGATATGGCGTTAGGCTTTATCCTATAACAAAAGTCTGCCCTAAGCCGCTTTTGCCGGTTGCCGGTAAGCCGATTATAGAATATGTCATAGATAAAGTCCAGGCTATAGATGGAGTTAGCGAGATTATAGTTATTTCTAACAGCAAGTTCTTTCCGCTTTTTAAGAAATGGCTAAAAAGCTTTAAGTGTTCTAAGCCTATATCATTGATAGATGATTTAACCCATAGCAATGAAGATAGAAGAGGGGCTGTGGGCGATATAAAATTCGCGATAGATAAGAAGAAGATTAGAGAAGATATTTTGATTATCGGCGGGGACAATATTTTTGAAGATGGCCTTGAAGGCTTTATTTCTTTTGTAAACAAACATAAAAACAGGGCGGCTATCGGACTGTATGATGTTAAATCAAAAGAGAGGGCCAGCAAATTTGGCGTAGCTAGTATTGGTAAGGGAAACAAAATAACCGGGATTTTGGAGAAACCTAAGAGGCCGAATTCAACCCTTATAGCTATGTGTCTTTATTTTTTGCCTAGGCAGAATCTTAAGTTTGTTGAACAGTATGTTATATTACGTAAGAACAAGCATGATGCTACCGGGTTATATATAGATTGGCTGTGTAAAAGAGAGAATGTCTACGGTTATATATTTAAAGGCGTATGGTATGATATAGGTCGTTTCGAATCCTATAGAGAGGCCAATAGCCATTTTCTAAAACAAAGGAGGAGTTAGAAAAAATGTCTGTGCATAAGTATTTTTTTACTTCCGAATCAGTTGGAGAAGGGCATCCTGATAAGGTTTGTGATCAGATTTCCGATGGTGTTTTGGATGCTGTTTTAAGCCTTGACCCTAATAAGGAAAGAAGCCGTGTTGCCTGCGAGACTTATGTGACAATGGGGCTTTTGATCGTGGGTGGTGAAATTACTACCGATGCCTACGTTGATATACAGCGTTTAGCGCGCTCCGTGATAAAAGACATAGGATACACTCATCCTAAATACGGATTTGACTATGAGACATGCGCCATTATTAATACTATAAACAGTCAGTCTCCTGATATAGCCCAGGGCGTTAACACGGGAGGAGCTGGAGATCAGGGAATTATGTTTGGCTATGCTTGTTCTGATACCGATGAATATATGCCTCTTCCTATTATGCTTGCGCATAAATTAGTAAAACGCATGAGCATAGTGCGTAAAGAAAATATATTGAAGTATCTCGGACCTGACTGTAAGTCGCAGGTAACCGTTGAATACCATAATGGTTCTCCTAAGCGCGTGGATTCCGTTGTTCTTGCCTGCCAGCATACTGAAGAGATTCTTGATAAGACCGGCAAGAATATTACCTCTAAGGCGCGTCAGGAATTAATTGATGTTGTAGCAAAGCCGGTATTAAAAGGTTTGATTGATAAAAATACCAAATATTATGTGAATCAGACCGGTAAATTTATTATCGGCGGGCCGCAGTCTGATACCGGCATGACCGGCAGAAAAATAATTGTTGATACTTACGGTGGCACTGTTCCGCATGGTGGAGGCGCTTTTTCCGGTAAGGATCCGACAAAAGTTGACCGTTCTGCCGCTTATATGTCGCGCTATGTAGCAAAAAATATTGTTGCAGCCGGACTTGCAGAAAAATTCATGGTTCAGTTGTCATATGTCATCGGTTATTCAGAACCGCTTTCTGTTTATGTCGATACCTATGGCACAGGCAAGATTTCCGATGAGAAGTTTGTTAAGCTTATACGCGAGAATTTTGATCTTACCCCCAGAGGCATTATCAAGACGCTCGATCTGTTGCGTCCTGTATATCGTAAGACCGCATGTTTCGGTCATTTCGGCAGGAAAGAATCGGAATTTAGCTGGGAGCATACGGATAAGGCAGAAACCTTGAAGAAACAGGCAAGCAGATTATAGGTTTAAATAACAATGTTAAACCCTAAGTCCGAAACCCTAAATTCTAAACAAATCCAAAACCCAAAATCCAAAGCAATAGTTTTGAGTTTGTTTAAGATTCAGAGTTTAGTGTTTAGAGTTTAAGAACATTAGAGGAGAATTAATGAAATACGACATCAAAGATATCAAATTAGCAGCTAAAGGCGCGCTAAGGATCGAATGGGCGCGTAAGAGCATGCCTGTTTTATGCTCTATTTCAGAGAGGTTCTCTAAGGAGAAGCCGCTTAAAGGTTTTAAGGTTGCCGCATGCCTGCATGTAACAACTGAAACAGGCGTGCTTATGGAGACGCTTAAGGCAGGCGGAGCGCAAATATACCTGTGCGCATCGAATCCTTTATCAACCCAGGATGATGTAGCCGCTTCTCTGGCACGCGATCTTAAAATTTCTGTTTTTTCAATTAAGGGTGAGGATACCAAGACTTATTATAAGCATATAGAATCAGTTTTATCCGTGAAGCCGGATATAACCATGGATGACGGTGCCGATTTAGTAAGCAGTATCCATCAGCGTACCCCATCGGCCCATGATAATATTATCGGCGGTACGGAGGAGACTACAACCGGAGTCATAAGGTTGAAAGCATTGGCGGCCGAAGGAAAGCTGCGTTATCCGATTATTGCTGTCAATGATGCCTGGACAAAGCATCTTTTTGATAACCGTTATGGCACCGGGCAATCTACAATCGACGGTATAATTCGCGCAACAAACAAATTAGTTGCCGGGAGTAATTTTGTAGTATGTGGATATGGATGGTGCGGTAAGGGCGCTGCTATGCGGGCTAAAGGCATGGGGGCTAAAGTTATTGTAATCGAGGTTAATCCCTTGCGTGCGCTTGAAGCATGCATGGATGGATTTGAGGTTATGCCTATTAAAAATGCCGCCAGGATAGGAGATATATTCCTGACAGTTACCGGCGATATAAATGTTATAAGAGCAGAGCATTTTAAGGTTATGAAAGACGGCGCAATCGTTTGCAATACCGGACATTTTAATGTTGAAATAGATATTCCTGCTCTTGAGAGACTAAGTAGGAAAAAGAGGCAGATTAGAGATTTTGTTGACGAATATACCCTTGCCGATGGACGCAGGATATATTTGTTAGGAGAGGGTCGTTTGATTAACTTGGCTGCTGCAGAGGGACATCCTGCTTCGGTTATGGATATGTCTTTTGCTAACCAGGCGTTATCGGCAGAATTTATTATTAAGAACTATAATAAGTTAGAAAATAATGTTTATAAGGTTCCTGATGACATCGATAATGATATAGCTGCGTTGAAGCTCAAGACCATGGGTATTAAGATAGATGTCTTGACACCTGAGCAAGAGAAGTATCTTGCTAGTTGGGAGTCAGGCACATAAGTCTTTAGTAAGTATATATAAGGAAGTTGATATGGCCATGAAGAGGATAGCAGTGTTGACTCCCGGAGGAGATGCTCCGGGTATGAATCCGGCAATAAGAGCAGTTGTGCGTCAGGCTATTGCCGAGGGCGTGGAAGTAATGGGGGTATTCCGTGGCTGGTGGGGCCTGATGAATGAGGAGCTAAAACTTTTAAACCACCGTTCGGTATCAGGGATAATTAATCAGGGTGGGACTATTCTTAAGACCACCAGGTGCCCGGAATTCTTTACCGATGAGGGACAGCAAAGGGCCTATAATACTATAAAGAAGAATTCTATTGATGGTTTGATTGTTATCGGAGGCAACGGCTCTTTTACCGGGGCGCATGCTTTATATAAGAAATATAAGATTCCTTCTATAGGAGTCCCGGTTTCTATCGATAATGATATTAATGGAATTGATTACACTGCAGGAACTGATACGGCCATAAATACTGCGTTGGCTGCAATTGATAATATACGTGATACAGCTACTTCAATGGAGCGTGTTTTTGTGGTCGAAGTGATGGGCAGGGAATGCGGATTCATTGCTTTGGCTGTTGCGCTTGCCGGAGGATGCGAGGATGTGATTATCCCGGAAAGAAAGTTTGATCTTGAGGTAATGTGTCATGATATAGTCCAGGGCAATCTTAAAGGAAAAATCAGCTGGATTATTGTTGTAGCCGAAGGCGCAGGTAAAGCTGAAAACATAGCAAGACAGATTAGCGATGTAACTTCTCTTGAAGCCAGGGCAGTAGTTTTAGGGCATATTCAGAGAGGCGGAAGGCCGACGGCATTCAGCCGGGACCTGGCCTTAAGGCTGGGTACGCTTGCGGTAGAGTATCTTTTAAAAGGAGAAGCAGATAAAGCAGTAGCCTTAACCTGTGGTAAGATAACAACTGTTGATTTTGAGACGGCAATTCAGAAAAAAGTTTGGAATGTGGAAGGTTTGTATAATTTAATAAGGAAGATTAGTTAAGGGGAATACCTCGTTTTATCGTGTCGGTGGGTATTTCGCGTATCTAGCGAAAGGAGTGGTTTTAGTTATGGGGAGAAAGCCTTTGGATATTGAGAGAATCGTTATGGATTTGATTATGACTGATGATGCTGCAACTAAGAAAGATCTGGCAAAAAAGATAAAGGATATTGCTTATAAAAATGGCGTGTATCCTTCTAGCATACATGATTTTTATATGGCCCGCGGCAGGGGAGAGTTCAAGGGCTTGACAGTCCCGGCGATAAATCTGCGTTGTATGACTTATGATTTAGCGCGTGCTTTATTCAGAGTTGGCAAGAGAAATAATTCCAGCGCCTTTATTTTTGAGATTGCCAAGTCAGAAATGGGTTATACCGCCCAGCCGCCGGTTGAGTATTCAGCCGTTATCTTAGGCGCTGCCGTGAAAGAAGGTTTCCGAGGGCCGGTGTTTATCCAGGCAGACCACACCCAGGCTAACTTAAAGAAGTTTCAGGAGGACCCGGATAAGGAATTAAAGTCTCTTCAGGCGATAATTCAGGATGCGGTTGATGCTGGTTTCTACAATATAGACATAGACTCATCGACGTTGGTTGATTTGAGTAAAAAAGATATCAAAAAGCAGCAGTATTTAAATTATGAGGTTTGCGCCAAGCTCACACAGTTTATCCGCAGGATTGAGCCAAAGGGCATTACCGTCTCGGTGGGTGGTGAGATAGGCGAAGTTGGACATCAGAATTCTACGCCTGAAGATCTGCATGCTTTTATGACCGGGTTTAAAGAGAGGCTGCGTAAAGGATTAGTCGGGATAAGTAAGATTTCTGTGCAGACCGGGACTTCTCACGGCGGGGTAGTTTTGCCTGACGGTACAATCGCACAGGTGAAATTAGATTTTGATACACTTAAGAACCTGTCTGAATTATCAAGAAAGGAATACGGGCTTGCAGGAGCGGTGCAGCACGGCGCATCAACCTTGCCCTCGGAGGCATTCCACAAATTTGCCGAGTGCGAAGCAGCGGAGGTGCATTTAGCTACCGAATTTCAGAATATGATGTATGAATCAAAACATTTTCCTGTAGAATTAAAGAACAGGATTTATGAGTGGCTAAAAGTTAATGCCGCTTCGGAGAAAAAAGAAGGCGAGACAGAGGAACAGTTTTTCTACAAGACACGTAAAAAAGCTCTAGGCCCGTTTAAAAAAGAGATTATGGGTTTACCTAAAGAAATCCGCGATGCGATTGCTTTAGAAATTGAGAACAAGTTTGAATTTCTTTTTAAACAGCTCAATACCATTAATAATAAGGAACTTGTGGATAAATATGTGGTTTTAAAACGCGTGATTACCCGCAAAAAAGACGAAGAAACAACAGTTGTTCATGATGGTGAAGGTGCGGATTAATTTCGTAACTCGTAAGCCCGTAACTAGTAACTCGTAATTCAAAAACAAAATATTTTCTATCTTTAAAATTACTAGCTTACTAGTTACGGTGTGTCTATTGCAAGGAGAATAAAATGCGCTCAGATAAAATCAAGAAAGGCTTAGAAAGAGTTCCGCACCGTGCACTCTTGCATGGCACAGGAATTTCCCGCAGGGATCTTAGTAGGCCGTTTATAGGGGTAGCCACTTCTTTTACTGACCTTATACCGGGCCATGTCGGTATGCGCGATTTAGAGCGCTTTATTGAGCGTGGAGTCTGCTATGGCGGTGGTGTGCCTTTCTTTTTTGGAGTTCCTGGTATTTGCGACGGGATCGCTATGGGGCATTTGGGTATGTGTTATCCTATGGCGCTGCGCGAAATCGTGGCCGATACTATTGAGACCGTCTGTAACGCTCATCAGTTAGACGGCATTGTTTGTTTGACTAATTGCGATAAGATTACTCCCGGTATGCTTATGGGGGTAGCGCGTCTTAATATACCAGCGATTATTGTTACCGCAGGTCCGATGCTATCAGGGCGTTTTGATAAGAGAAAGCTAGCTTTTGTGCATGATACATTCGAAGCTATGGCGCGTGCCAAGAAAGGCGAGATATCCGCTCGCGAATTAAGCTGTCTTGAAATGGAGGCTTGTCCAGGGGCCGGCTCATGCCAGGGGCTGTATACAGCCAATACCATGGCTTGTCTTACTGAAACTATGGGGATGTCTATACCCGGTTGCGGTACTGCTTTGGCGATTTCCGCAAAAAAGCGCAGGATTGCGCAGGCAAGCGGCGAGCGTATCGTAGAGCTGGTAAAGAAAAATATCACACCTTCTAAGATTATCACTAATCAGTCCATTGAAAATGCGATTGTTGTGGATATGGCTTTAGGCGGCTCAAGCAATACGGTGTTGCATCTGATGAGCATTGCTCATGAGGCCGGAGTAGCGCTTGATCTAAAGACTTTTGATAAAATTAGCAGAAAGGTACCTCATATCACTAACATTGAGCCTGCAGGTGAATATTTTATGGAAGATCTGGAATTTGCAGGCGGGATACCGGCAGTATTAAAAAGATTAAAAGCTAAGATACATAATACCCTGAATGTTTCAGGAGACAGAGTTTTTGATATTGCAGATAACGCTGTTATCTATGACGAAGATGTAATCCGGCCAATAAACAAGGCATACCATAAACAGGGAGGTATTGCTGTTTTATACGGCAACCTTGCTCCAGACGGAGCGGTGGTAAAACAGGCAGCGGTTTCGCCTAAAATGATGAAATTTACCGGACGCGCTAGAGTATTTAATCGTGAAGAAGAGGCAATGCAGGCGATCTTGAACGGCAAGATTAAGAAAGGTGACTGCGTGGTTATCCGTTATGAGGGTCCGGCAGGAGGTCCTGGTATGCGCGAGATGTTAGCACCTACTTCCGCCATTGTCGGCTTAGGGTTGTCTGATTCCGTAGCCTTAATTACCGACGGAAGATTCTCCGGAGGGACTAAGGGCCCCTGTATAGGGCATATTTCGCCAGAGGCTTCAAGCGCAGGTGTAATTGCTATTTTGAAAGACGGTGATATAATAAATATTGATATCCCAAATAGAAAATTGGAAGTTAAATTGAGCAGCCTGGAAATATCCGAGAGGTTTAGGCTCTGGAAGCCCGTGCCTCCTAAGATAAAAACAGGTTATTTATCAAGATATACAAAGCTAGTCAGCTCGGCGGACAAGGGAGCGATACTATTATAAGGTTGCATAATGTTTCATGAGGTTCCATAATGTTGCATAAGGTTACTTTAAAAAAGCAACCTTAGCAGCCTTATGTAACTTTACACAACCTTATTAACCTTATACAACCTTAAAAGTTATGATTGGCGCGCAAGTCTTAATTGAGTGTTTAAAGAGAGAAGGAGTCGAGGCAATCTTTGGCTATCCCGGGGGCCAGGTTCTGCCTATATTTGACAGAATATATGACTCTGATATTAAATTTATATTGACCCGTCACGAGCAGGGTGCGGTACATGCCGCAGACGGCTATGCGCGTGCGACAGGAAAGGTCGGGGTCTGCCTTGCTACTTCAGGGCCAGGCGCCACTAATTTAATTACCGGCATAGCAAACGCTTATATGGATTCAGTACCGATAGTTGCTATTACCGGTCAGGTAAAATCATTTTTAATTGGTAACGATGCTTTTCAGGAAGCCGATGTCACGGGGATTACCCGCCCTATTACTAAACATAATTATCTGGTCAAGAATGCAAAGGATCTTGCGCAGATAGTCCGTGAGGCTTTTTATATAGCCTCTACGGGCAGACCGGGACCGGTTGTCATTGATATTCCTTCTGATATACAAATGCAGGATATCGAATTTGTTTGGCCGGCGAATGTCGATATAAGAAGCTATAAGCCTACTTATTATGGTCACCCCGGTCAGATTAAAAAAGCGGCTAAATTAATCGAAAAGAGCAAGCGTCCGGTGATTTACGCCGGAGGAGGCATCATTACCAGTGGAGCCAGTCTGGCTTTAAAAGAGTTCGCCGATAAAATGCAGGCTCCGGTTACCTGGACATTAATGGGTATAGGATGCTTTCCCGCAACCAGCGATTTGTCGTTGGGGATGCTTGGTATGCATGGGACTGCTTATGCTAACCACGCTATAACCGATTCAGACCTTATTATCGCAATAGGCGCTCGTTTCGATGACCGCGTTACCGGACGCACAGATGCTTTTGCACCGGGAGCAAAAGTGATACATATAGACATAGACCCTTCTTCTATCAGTAAGAACTTCCGTGTAGATGTGCCTATTGTGGGTGATGCAAAGAATATAATAGGAGAGCTCTCAGAGGAATTAAATAATCTTCCGGATACGAAAGAGTGGTTAAAACACATAGATTCTTTAAAAAATAAGTTTCCCCTAAGATATAAAGACGGCGATATTATCAAGCCGCAATACGTAGTTGAACAGATTGATGAAGCAACATCGGGTGAGGCTATTATTACTACTGAAGTCGGACAGAACCAGATGTGGGCTGCGCAGTGGTATAAGTATACAATGCCCAGGACGTTTATATCTTCAGGTGGCCTTGGTACTATGGGGTTTGGTTTTCCCGCGGCTATGGGGGCAAAGATTGGATGTCCGGACAAAATAGTTATTGATATAGCAGGCGACGGCTCTATCCAGATGAATATTCAGGAGTTGGCTACCTGTGTTTGTAATAAAATTAATGTCAAGGTGATGATTTTAAATAACGGTTATCTTGGTATGGTACGTCAGTGGCAGGAGCTTTTTTATAAAAGGCGTTATTCGCATGTCTGTATAACTTCTCCGGATTTCGTGCGCCTTGCAGAAAGTTACGGCGCTGTCGGAATAAGGGTTACCAAGAAGTCGGATGTAAGACCTGCTATAGATAAGGCATTGTCGATAGATAATACTGTTTTTGTTGATTTTCAGGTGGAGCCGGAGGAAAATGTTTATCCTATGGTTCCTGCGGGTCAGGCTATAAACCAAATGCTGGAAGGGTTAGCCTAATTACCAGTTACGAAAAAAATGAGACATACTATATCGGTATTAGTTGAGAATAAGTTTGGAGTCTTAGCCAGGGTTGCCGGGTTATTTAGCGCGCGCGGCTACAATATTGCGTCTTTAGCTGTTTCTGAGACGCTTGATCCGACAATATCTTATATGACTATAGTTGTCGAGGCGCAGGATAAGTCCATACTTGAGCAGATAAAGAAACAACTCAACAAACTCATAGATGTGATTATCGTTACTGACTTTACCAAGAAAGAGCATGTAGATAGGGAATTAGTTCTCTTAAAGGTCAATTATAATAACAGAGAAAAGTCAAAGCTAGAAAGCGTCTTAAAGAAACACGTAGCCAAGATAATAAAGCATAAAGGCAACACTGCAATAATTGAGGTTGTCGGCGAGCAGGATGAGATCAAAGAGCTGTTATCTGCGCTAGATCAATTTGGTATTAAGGAATTAGCAAGGACGGGAAGGTTAGCCATAGGACTTGATTAATGAAAAAACCTGTTCGCCTGAAGTCTTTTGAGCAGGCCCCTTTAATACGTAAATTCTCCGTATTGTTTTTGGTAGTTTCGGTCATGCCGCTTGTTGTCTTAGCGTATTTGTTAAGGATAAGCTCTGCAGGGCCGGTGAATATTGAACAGCAGGGGTTGCTTTTTGTCATGATACTCTTAGGCTGCGGTATTCTGATAGGTTTCTCCAGTATGCGCCGTTCGATACTTGAGATTCATAAAATAGCCAGGGAAACAGGAGAAGCGGTATTAAAGGATATCCCGGATTTCAAGATAGATGTAAATGACAATGAGATCAAGCAGCTAAGCCGTACCTTTAAAGAAGTAACCAAGAATCTTGAAAATAATATTAAGCGCCTTGAACAGTCAAAGCGCACTTTGCAGTTTGTTCTTTCTAAGCTTGCAACAGGTATTTCTTCGCTGCATAACCTGGATGCTTTTTTTGACCTTATCGTCGAGATTACCGCTTCTGCATTAGAGGCTAAGAGTACGGCGATAATGCTTATCGATGAGGATTCTCAAGAGCTTTTTACGCGTAGCGTATCAGGGGCTTCCGTAGGATTTAAGAATATACGCATTAAGATTAATGATAACGGTCCGGGTTGGGTTATAAAAAACCGTAAACCGTTGTTTGTCCCCGCGTTGAATAAGCAGGACGATAATGCACAAGATATATTTTCTCCGCCATTCTTATGCTCGCCTATGATTTATCAGAATAGGGTATTAGGAGTTTTGATGGTATCGGGTAAAATCACAGGGGGTAGTTTCGGAGAGGATGAATTATTGATAGTCTCTAACCTTGCCGGGCAGACGGCAATTGCTATTGAGAATGAAAGATTAAATCAGGATGCCGAGAGGACTTATCTTGAAACGGTTTCGGCCTTAGCTATGGCTGTTGAGGCGCGCGATCCGTACAGCAGAGGGCATCTTGACCGGGTTTCGCAATATGCGGTGGATATCGCAAAGAAAATGAATCTGAGCGAAGATTTAATCAAAGATATAAAAGACGCCGCAGAGCTGCATGATGTAGGTAAAATCGGCATAGGAGACGATATTTTAAAGAAACCTGCTCCTTTGAGTAGCGAAGAAGAAGAGATGATGCGTAAGCATCCTATTATTGGCGAGGGAATTGTAAAGCCGCTGCGTTCGTTATCCAGGCTTTCGGATATAATAAGACACCACCATGAATATCTTGACGGTACAGGATATCCCGATGGCCTTAAAGGCGATCAGATACCTGTTGGTGCAAGAGTGCTTCTTGTAGCTGATAGTTTTGATGCCATAACTACGGATAGACCGTATTCATCAAAACTCACCTTTGAGAAGGCCAAAGAGGAATTGAAGAAATACGCAGGGATTCGTTACGATAAGAAAGTAGTTGATGCTTTTTTAGGTATAATATAGCGTGTTGTTTTTTGTTAATTGTTTAGATTTCGGCCTACCCGCGCAAAAATTCTGTAGAATTTTTTACGCAGGCCCGGAATAAATTCGGCCCAATCCGCCAAAGTTCTGTGGCGGATGGCCTCATTTAAAGGAGAAGAAGATGGTAAAGATCTATTATGACAATGATGCGGATTTAAGTATTATCAAAGATAAGACGATAGCAATTATAGGATATGGTATACAGGGCAGAGGTCAGGCGTTGTGTCTTCGCGATTCCGGATGCCACGTTGTAGTATCCGAAGTGCCAGGCACCTCTAATTTCGAACAGGCAAAAGCCGACGGGTTTATCCCGGTTAGCGCAGCTGAAGCTGCACAGAAGGCAGATATCATACAGATACTTACTCAGGATCATGTGCAGGCAAAGGTTTACAATGAGGCAATAAAGCCGAATTTAAAGAAAGGCAAAGCGCTCTGTTTTTCTCATGGCTTCAATATTCACTTTAAGCAGATTAAACCACCTAAGAATGTAGATGTTTTTATGATTGCTCCGAAGGGCCCGGGAGCTTTGGTGCGCAGGATGTACGAAGAAGGCAAGGGTGTCCCTTCTTTGGTTGCAATATTCCAGGATGCAACAGGAGATGCTTTAAAAATTGCTTTAGCTTATGCTAAAGCGCTTGGAGCAACTAAGGCCGGAGTCATCGAGACTAATTTTAAAGAAGAAACAGAGACTGATCTTTTCGGAGAACAGGCTGTGCTTTGCGGCGGTGTGTCCGAATTGATTAAGGCCGGGTTTGACACTTTGGTTGCCGCTGGTTACCAACCAGAGATTGCTTATTTTGAAGTTTTACATGAGTTAAAACTCATAACCGACCTTATACAAGAACGCGGTATAAGCGGTATGCGCCGCGGTGTATCTAATACTGCCTGCTATGGAGATCTTACTAGAGGCAAGAGGATTATTACCGAGCGTACACGTAAAGAAATGCAGAAGATCCTTAAAGAAATTCAGAAAGGTAAGTTTGCTAAAGAGTGGATTAAAGAGAATGAAGCCGGAAGGCCGAATTTCAATAATTTGCTCAAAGAAGGCGATGAGCATTTAATTGAGAAGGTAGGGAAACAGTTAAGGGAAATGATGCCCTGGATGCGTAAGTAAGATTCCCAGCCAAAGCGTGCAAAAATCTTGTTGAGATTTTTGCACAGGCCGGGAATAAATTCGCACAGATAACTTATGTCGCGTTTTGCGCTCCATAAGTTATGTGCTCATTTAAATGATGCCTTGGATGAAGAAATAAGATAACTTTGAGTGGTTAATTATGGAAAAAATTATAATATTCGATACAACGCTCCGCGATGGAGAACAAGCGCCGGGAGCTTCTCTTAATGAGAAAGAGAAGCTTGAGATTGCTTCTTCTCTGGCTGCCTTAGGTATTGACATCATTGAAGCGGGGTTTCCTGTTTCTTCTAAGGGGGATTTCCAGGCAGTCAAAGCAGTAGCTAAATCTATCAAAGGTCCGGTGATATGCGGACTGGCGCGTGCCGTTTTCAAAGATATAGATGCAGCAGCCGAATCTCTAAAGCCTGCGAAGAAACATCGCATCCATGTTTTTCTGGCGACCTCAAAAATACATATGAAATATAAACTTAAGAAAGCCGAAGATGAAATCTTAAGGCTTGCGGTAGAATCTGTAAAATACGCCAGGAATAAATGCGCTGATGTGGAATTTTCTCCGGAAGATGCCTCGCGCACGGAAAGAAATTTTCTTTTTAAGGTAGTTGAGTCGGTAATTGCTGCGGGAGCCAAAACGGTGAATATTCCTGATACCGTAGGATATACCGATCCGGAAGAATTCGGCAGCCTTATAGCTTCAGTCGTCAACAATGTGCCTAATATCAATAAGGCGGTGATATCCGTGCATTGCCATAATGATCTGGGCTTAGGCGTTGCTAATTCGCTATCTGCTATAAAAAACGGGGCCAGACAAGTTGAGTGTACGATTAACGGCCTTGGTGAGCGCGCAGGAAATGCGTCTATGGAAGAAATCGTAATGGCGATTGATACGCGTAAGGATATCTTTAAGGGGTTATCCACGAATATAGTTAAAAAGAATATTTATAAAACTTCCCGTTTGGTAAGTAAACTTACCGGGTTTGCCGTTGCCCCCAATAAAGCGATAGTCGGGTCTAATGCTTTTAGGCATGAATCGGGAATACACCAGGATGGGGTTTTGAAAGAAAGGTCCACATATGAGATTATCAAGCCGCAGGATGTGGGCTTTACCGGTGTCGGTCTGGTATTAGGTAAGCATTCCGGCAGGCATGCCTTTAATGAAAGACTGAAAATCTTAGGATTCCATCTTTCCGAGAAACAGCTACAGCAGGCTTTTGTGCGTTTTAAAGAAATTGCTGATAAAAAGAAGGATATCTTTGATGATGATTTAAGGTCAATCGTTGAGGATCAGATAAGCGTTATCGAGCCGGTATGGACAATAGATAACTTTCAGGTTAAATCTGCTATGAAATCTGCGCCTGAGGCTTTTGTCTGGTTGAAAAAAAAGGGTAAGATTTTATCAGCGTCTTCCGGAGGCGACGGTCCGGTGGACGCCTGCTTTAAGGCGATGGATAAGATAATCGCTTTTAAAGTGAAGTTAGAAGATTATCGTCTTGAAGCGGTTACTTCAGGCAAGGACGCATTAGGCGAAGTTAGCCTTAGGATGTCCGCGCAGGGTAAAACCGTTATGGGAAGGGGTTCGAGTACCGATATTATAGACGCATCTATACGGGCTTACATAGACGCCGTAAATAAACTAGAGAGCAGATGAGCCTGCCTAAGATCTACGGTTTAGTTGGTTATCCTATTAAGCATAGTTTTTCTCCCGCCATGCACAATGCCGCATTCCATCACTTAAAAATTAACGCTGAATACCGCCTGTTTGAAAAGAGGCCGGAAGAATTGGATAGTTTTATGCGTTCTTTGCTTGGTGAAGGGATTTCCGGATTAAATATTACGGTTCCTTTTAAAGAACGGGTGCTCGATTTCGTGGATTTGGATAAAGAATCATTTTACTTAAGACAAGTAGGCGCAGTTAATACTCTGGTGCTTAAAGATAATTCTTGGAAAGGTTTTAATACTGATATACCGGGATTTTCCCGGCACATCAGAGAGAATATTGACCCTAAGGATAAGAGGGTCGCTATATTAGGCGCAGGCGGTGCTTCCAGGGCAGTCTGCTATGCATTAGCAGGCATGGGTGTCAAGAGTATATCTTTGTATGATTTGGATATCCTTAAAGCACACAGCCTTATAGCGATGATGAGCCGTCTTTATCCGGGGTTTGATATACACGCTTTCTCTAATGTCCAGAAGCTCGATATACGTAATAAGGACTTGCTTATAAACGCTACTCCTGTCGGAATAAAAAGAACGGACCCGTGTTTAATAGGCGAAGATTCTCTTCACAAGGATTTATTTGTTTACGATCTTTTGTATAATCCTCCTAAGACTAAATTACTCAATTTGGCGCAGAAAAAAGGGCTCAGAAGCCAGAATGGCTTAGGAATGCTTTTATACCAGGGGATGCTTTCTTTCAAACATTGGACCGGACTTGATGCTCCGGAAGATGTTATGCGCAGGGCTTTAGAAAAGGAGCTGGAAAAATGCCGGAACTAGCTATATATATAATTGTTTTTATTTTTGGCGCTGTTGTCGGGAGTTTTCTGAATGTTTGTATTTATCGTATGCCTTTGAATGAATCGGTAGTCTGGCCCGGATCGCATTGCCCGAATTGCAAGAAGCGCATTGCCGCATACGATAATATTCCTTTTATAAGTTACATCTTGCTTAAAGGCAGGTGCCGTTTGTGTAATCAGAAGATATCCCCGGTGTACTTCTTTGTGGAGCTGCTTACAGCGTTTTTATTCGTGTTCTTATTTAAATTCTTCGGACTTAGTTTTGAATTCTTTTTCTATACGCTTTTCTGCTGTCTCCTGATAGTCGCCACATTCGTTGATATAAAACATCGTATTATCCCTGATGAAATATCCGTAGGCGGGCTGATTATAGGCTTTATTTTGAGTGCTGTCAGAGGCATAAGCCTGCAGCCGTCGCTTCAGTATAATTATCATTTTCCCCTGGATTCGCTAATCGGGGTATTCGTCGGCGGGGGAGTAATTTATCTTACAGGCAGCGTATTTGATTTGATTTATTTTAGACTTCTCAAGAAGCCTCCGATACAAGGTGAGACCGAGTCTATTGGCGGAGGCGATGTCAAACTTCTTGCTATGATCGGTTCGTTCTTAGGTTGGAAAAGTGCTTTATTGACTTTTCTTTTGGCGCCTTTCCTCGGCCTGGGCTTCGGACTGATTAACCTGCTTTCCAAAAAGGACCACACTATTCCCTACGGTCCGTTTTTGTCCCTAGGAGCGCTTTTGGCTTTATTTTATTCGGATAAGATAATAGCCATGCTTATTTTAAGGTAGGTTAGGATTTATAATCTTTATTAGAAAGCGCTGGTACTATTATGTCGCAAGACAAGCTTAAAGAACTATTTTCTAATAATGCTTCTTCGAGGCATTGGAGCAAGGTAGGCTTTAGGAAGAGATCCGGTATTTTAATCCCTTTATTTTCTGTATTTTCAAGAAATAGCTGTGGCATAGGTGATTTTTCTGATATAAAACTCCTGGTTGACTGGGCCAAGAAGACAGGCAATTCTATAATCCAGTTTCTCCCCTTGAATGAGACAGGTTCCACATTCTGCCCTTACGATTCGTTGAGTTCATTTGCCTTAGACCCTGCCTATTTGTCTTTAACCGGTCTGGTGGCAGGAAAAATAGCAGAAAAGCTGTGTGTTAAATATTCTCTAGCCGATACGCACGTCGATTATCATATTAAACAAGACAAGGTAAATATTCTCTATAATGTGTTTAATGAGAAGGATTGCGTAAACCCGAGCTTCCTTGAATTCAATGAAGAAAATTCATACTGGCTTGAGGATTTTGCGTTATTTAAAGTTCTAAAACAGCAACATAATAATGCAGCCTGGTATGAGTGGGACCAACCCTATAGGTGGCGAGATAAAAAAGCACTGGAAAGCTTTAGTAAATCGCATAAGAAACAGATATTGTTTCAAAAATGGGTGCAATATCTGCTTTATCAGCAATTAGCGGATGCAAGAAAATATGCAAAGTCAAAAGGCGTTTTATTAAAAGGGGATCTGCCGATTCTAGTATCTAGAGATAGTGCTGATGTTTGGGCCCATCCCGAGTTCTTTAAATTAGATTTTGTTGCTGGGGCTCCACCCGATATGTATTGTGCTAAAGGACAGCGTTGGGGTATGCCTACTTATAATTGGGATGTGATTGCATCCGAAGGGTACGGGTATTTAAAGGAAAAGTTAAGATATGCCGAAAATTTTTATGATATATTGCGCGTAGACCATGTGGTGGGCTTATTCCGCATCTGGAGTATATCTTATAATGAACCGAAGGAGAATGTAGGTTTAAACGGCTTTTTTGATCCGTCTGATGAGGGTCGCTGGAGAGAGCACGGCAGGAATATACTTTTATTGATGTTAAACAGTTCCGATATGCTTTTATGCGCCGAGGACTTGGGCGTTATCCCAAGGTCGTGTACCGAGACCCTGCATGAATTAGGCATTCCCGGTAATGAAGTTCAACGTTGGGTTAAGGATTGGAATATACGGCATGATTTCTTAAAGCCTCATGAGTATCGCCCGATGTCGGTGGTTATGCTTTCTACTCATGATACAACTAGTTTCTGCGGCTGGTGGGAATATGAGGCAGGAACGGTTGACGAGGCGCTTTTTATCAGAAGGTGCTCGGGCAGGGTTGACTATGAAGCGGTGAAGCCTAATCTTTTTGACATAAATATGTCGCGTCATGGAAGATTACGCTGGCTCAATAATCTGGATTCCGTAGATAAATTATGCTTTATTCTGGGCCGCAGAAAAGAAGAGTTAATGGATTTTGTAGATATGTATCTAAATACCTACCACGAAAAAGAAAGATTATGGGCCCTTATGGGCTTAGGCGGTTTTATGCTTGAGAAATGCGATAGCCGTATAGTAGCAGAGGCGTTAAAGATCAGTCTTCAGGCAGAATCAATCTTTTGCATTAATACCATCGTCGACTGGCTGGGGTTATCAAGTATATTAAAAAATGATTCCTACGAATACAGGATTAATACCCCCGGAACTATCAGTGACAAAAACTGGTCATTACGTCTGCCTCTTTCACTGGAAGATTTATTAGAGCATAAAATATGCGGACAGATTAAGGAAATGGTCAGTTCCTGCGGTAGAGAGTAAATTCCATTTGGCTATCCCCTCGGAAAAGTTTCTTTGTGATGATATAGCAGTATTCTGTTCGGTCCTAAAGGAATCATATGTCAGTTATGCAAGGTACAGAATTCTATATTTCTAAACGTACAGGAAGGGCAATTATAGACTATCATATGCTTAATGATGGTGATAAGATTGCGGTTGCTGTATCGGGGGGTAAAGACAGCCTTACGCTTTTGAAGGTGCTTCATGACCGTAAGAGTTTTGTTCCGATAAAATATGACATTCTGGCGGTGCATATTGATATGGGGTATCCACGTTCCTGCGCGAAGCGCCTAGAGAAGTATTTTAAAAAGATTAATGTGAAATATCATATTGAAAAAATTGATGTTTTAAGCAAAACTAAACCTAAGGATATCAGCTGTTTCTGGTGTGCCTGGAATAGGAGAAAGGCTTTATTTGAGACGGCCGATCGCCTCGGGTATAATAAGATTGCCTTGGGTCATCATATGGATGACATTATCGAGACTATTCTTTTGAATCTTTTTTTTCAGGGTGAAATATCCGCTATGAAGCCGAACCAGGAGCTGTTTGGCGGAAAGATTAAACTTATCCGTCCCCTTGCTTACGTTGAGGAATATATGATTAAGCGTTTTGCGAAAGAAGATAAGCTTCCGGTTGAGGATTGTGTGTGTCCGAATTCTGTTATTTCCAACCGGGCTAAAATGGCTAAGATTATCAGCGACATCAAGAAGATATGCCCGGATGTTAAAAAGAATATTTTTAGGAGCGCAAAAAGAGTAAAGACTGATTATCTGCTGTAAATAGCAAGAGGTTGTGATATACTAAATTAATATGTTATGTTTTATAAGTAAGCCATAGGAGTAGGATATGTTTTGGGTAATCGGCGGTTTATTTTTGGTTTTAGGGGTATTTATAATAGTGATAACGCTAAAAATCTCCTCTCAAGTTAATGAGAGGCTGAACCAAATGGCCCAGGCTCTTCAGGAAGCAAATAAAATAATCGGACAGAATTTGGGAAGCACTACCGCTATATTCGGGAATGTTCAGGAATCATTAGGGCAGATTAAAGAAAGCAATGAACGCATATATGAGATAAGCAAGGATATCTCAAGTCTGCAGGAGCTTTTGCGTGCGCCTAAATTTAGAGGGGAGTTGGGGGAGACTCTTCTTGAGAATTTGTTATCTCAGGTATTGCCTAGAGAGAATTATTCTATGCAATATCGTTTCAAGACTGCTGATGCTGTTGATGCGGTAATTAAGTTGGGGGAGAGGCTCGTTCCAATAGATGCTAAGTTCAGCCTCGAGAATTTCCAAAAGGTGCTTGAATTTCCGGATGAGCAATCTAAGAATCTATATCGTAAAAAGTTTATCCAGGATGTGAAGAACCGCGTTGATGAGATTGCTTCTAAATATATCCTGCCGCATGAAAATACTTATGATTTTGCGTTTATGTATATTCCGGCGGAGAATGTGTATTATGAAATAATTATTAAAGCCGACTTGTTGACGTATTTTTCTTCTAAAAAGGTGATTCCTGTTTCGCCTAATACCTTTTATGCTTATCTGCAGATTATATGCCTAGGTTTGAGAGGATTAAAAATCGAAGAGAACGCCAAGGTTATTTTAAAGAACTTGAGTTCTTTGACAGTTGAAATAGGTAAATTTAAGGAAGAATTCGATGTATTAGGCACGCATATTTCTAATGCCAAGTCCAAGTATGATGATAGCCAAAAAAAGCTGGATAAATTCTCCGATAGGCTCTCCGGTATCCAAGATAAAAAAGCGATAGAATTAAAAGAATAAATGAAGTTATCTATTCGTGTTGTTACCCGCTCAAGCAGGGATTTCGTAAAGGAAGATTCAGGCATACTTAAAGTTTACGTAAGCAAGCCTCCCGCTGACGGGCTTGCTAACGAAGCAGTGATAAGGCTTTTATCGGATCATTTTAATGTTTCTAAGAGCCGTGTGAGCATTGTAGGTGGGGCTAGGTCGAAGAATAAAATTGTGCAGATAGATTAGGTTGATTTCTTTAGGAGGGGCAAGTTGAATGGCAACGTGATTACCGCCGTAAGCAATAGAATAGCAGGCAACATGTCTTTGAATTACGGCGATACCGCGGAGTCTTTGGGCAACCGCAAGAAATTCCTGGGAGCCTTGGGTATAGAATACCGCGATTTAGTATGCGCTAAACAAATCCACGGCAGCGCAATAAGATATGTCAGCGATAGCGATAAGGGCTATGGAGCCCTTACTTACGGCGAAGCAATTCCTGATGTTGATGCATTGGTTACGGATAAAAAGGATATTCCTTTGGCAATATTTACCGCAGATTGCCTTTCGGTATTTATTTATGATCCATCACTTTCTATCATAGGATTAGTCCACGCAGGGTGGAGGGGGACAAAAGAAAGTATTTGCATTAAGACGATTAAATTTATCCGGGAGAAATTCTGTTCCTGCGCAGGAGATTTATTGATAAAATTTGGCCCATGTATAAGAGCCTGCTGCTATGAGGTTTCTTCTGAATTCAAGGATCTATCCTCAGATAACGTATTCAGAAAAGATAATAAATATTATTTTGACTTAGCTGCAGCCAATAAGGTCCAATTAATGAAGGTAGGAGTCAAAGAGGAGAATATCTTAGATAGCTCCATATGTACGTTTTGCCAAAGCAGTAATTATTTTTCCTTTCGTAAGGAGAAAGATAAAAGCGGCAGGATGATGTCAGTCATGATGTTAAAATGAAAGGAGCAGGTTAATGTATTTAGTGGCGTTTATAACTGTTCCCAAGAAAAAAGAAGCTAGGAATCTAGCCAGAGCGATTGTAAGAAATAAAGCCGGTGCATGCGTAAACATCGTCGATAAAATTGATTCGCTTTTTTGGTGGCAGGCTAAGGTTGATAGAGCAAGAGAGCTGCTTTTAATTGTCAAAACAAAATCCTCAAACTTTTCTAAGCTAACCAAACTTGTAGAATCTATGCATAGTTATACAGTCCCGGAGATCATTGCCTTGCCGATTGTTAAAGGAAACAGGTCGTATCTGCGCTGGATAGATGAATCCTGTTAAGAAGATGCCGGAGGTAGGTTAATAAGAATGGAACTTTCAGGTACTCCGCTTGATTATGTCGTAGCCTTTGCGGGAGGCGTATTGTTGAGTTTTACTCCTTGTGTCTATCCTTTGATACCGTTGACATGCGGTTTTATAGGGGCATCTTCTGCTGGCTTAAAGAGGCGAGGGTTTTTATTGAGTTTAGTATATGTCACGGGGGTGGCTGTTGTTTATTCGGGATTAGGGATATTTGCGTCTGTAACTGGAAATATATTTGGTTCGCTTAGTATGCATCCTCTTACGGATTTAATTGTCGGCCTGGTTGTGTTATTAATGGGTATATATATGTTGGATATTATTCATATTCGCCTCCCGCAGTTTATCAGTCTGCCAGGTATTAAAAGAAAAGGATACCTTGGGGCTTTTCTGTTTGGTGCAGTTTCAGCCTTAGTAATCAGCCCGTGCCTGACTCCGGTGCTTGGGTCTATTCTGTTTTATTTAGCCAAGCGCAAGGATATTCTTTACGGTGCAACATTGTTATTCGTTTTTTCCTATGGAATAGGTTTATTGCTTATAATTGTAGGTACTTTCAGCGGCGCGCTCGCTAATTTACCTAAGTCCGGGAAGTGGTCGGTTTATGTAAAAAGGGTATTTGCCTGTTTGCTTATTTTTTCCGGTTTATTATTTATATATCTATCAGCAAGGAGAATGTAATATGAATAAAAAAGCAATTATTTTGGTTTTATTGTTTTTCTGTTTTGTTTTTGTTTCTTGTGCCAGGGCAACCGATAGGGCAAAGGCAAATGATTTTAAGTTGCAGGATTTAAAGGGAGAAACAGTTAGTCTTAGCGATTATAATGGCAAGAAGCCGGTTATACTTTTTTTCTGGGCTACCTGGTGTCCTTATTGCCGCACCGAGTTGAAGAATTTAAATGACAGGTATCAACAAATAATTTCCGACGGTATAGAGTTATTTGGTGTAGATGTCGGTGAGAGTAAATATAGGATTGATAACTTCTTAAGCGATAAAGCTATATCTTATAGGATGCTTATGGATACCGATGCCGAAGTGGCAAGGTCATACGGCCTCTTAGGTGTACCGACGTATGTTTTTATTGATCGCGATGGGCAGGTAATTTATAAAGGCAACTATTTCATGAATAAAGATTATAAAGCGTTACTTGGTAAATAAATGATTAAGAGAACATCGGATAAGCGTTTAAGTGAATCTCTTCTGCTTGATCTTTATGAGCTTACTATGGCAGAAAGTTATTCCTTGTATAGGTC
>CAYXSY010000027.1:0-25248 GCA_964467905.1 uncultured Planctomycetales bacterium
TATAGATTAAAGGTTCTGCTGGATACAGGTTCTAACCTTATCCAGTAAGGACCACCAAGAGTGATAGGGTGCTGCTTCAAGGACAGGACGGAAGGTACCTTCCGTCGAAAAATTGAGGCGGCGCTCTTTTAAAATACAGTTTTTCACTAATCTTTTTTACTTTTTATTTTAGGTGGTTGGAGCCCAAAATAAAAAGTATGGATTCTAAATTTCCCCCACAAGGAGATCATTATGAGATACTTTCTCTATGCTCGTAAGTCTACCGATGAAGAAGATCGTCAAATTCTCTCTATTCAAGCCCAGATTACTGAAACGCTAGAATACGCCAAGAAGGAAAAGTTAGAGATTGTCCGAGAGTTTATTGAATCCCGAACTGCTAAAGCGCCTGGCCGACCGATCTTTAATGAGATGATCTCTTTACTTGAACGTGGCAAAGCCGAGGGTATCGTTGCCTGGCATCCTGACCGACTGGCGCGGAATTCCATGGATGGCGGAAAGATTATCTATTTGGTTGATAAGGGAATAATCCAAAACTTAAAGTTCCCTACCTACCGCTTTGATAATACCGCGCAAGGTAAATTCATACTCTCTATCACCTTTGGACAGAGTAAATACTATGTGGATAATCTTTCAGAGAACATTAAGCGAGGTATAAGACAAAAGATCAGAAATGGCATTTATTGCGGCCCCGCGCCAGTCGGCTACTTGAATGACACCAAGACCAGAACTATCGTTGTTGATAAAGAAAAATCTCATTTAGTAAGAAAGCTATTTGAGCTATACGCCACAGGTAACTACACCTTAGAGCGATTAACCGATACTATGAACTCCCTCGGCTTTGCCACTCAAAGAGGCAAAGCACTCTGGATGAGTAAGTGTCAACAGATACTCAATAATCCCTTCTATTACGGAATCCTCTCCTATTGGGGTGAACACTTTGAAGGAAAGCATGAACCCATTATTACCAAGAAACTTTTTGACCGAGTGCAATTAGTAATGCGCCAGCGCGGCAAGCCGCAAAGCAAGAATACAAAATATTTTGTTTTTAAGGGACTAATGCGCTGCGGGGTTTGCGGAGCATCAGTTACAGCCGAAATCCAAAAAGGCCATCATTACTACCACTGCACAAGAAAACTTACGCCCTGCAAAGGCAAGAGCCAACAGTTTATCCGGGAAGAGACGCTGGCGCATCAAATCAAAGACTACATTCAAAAAGTTTCTTTAAGTGATGATTGGCTGGTGAATATTTTAAGAGAGTTAGATAAAGATAGAGCGCAATTCAGCCAATCATCACTTACTCATCTGCAAAATCTCCATACACGCATAAAAGAAATAGATGATAAGATAAGCAAGCTCATAGACCTCTACCTGCAAGGCTCCCTCTCTCTTGAAGAATACAACCTAAAGAAAAATGAATTGGTGAATTTAAAGAAGGATTTACAAGAAAAATCGGGAGATTTTGCAGATGAGGGTAATAATAGGTTCGAACAGGCCAGGCGCTTTGTAACTACCTTGAGTGAGGGAAGTTATGCGATTCGTGGGGGAAATTTAGAATCCCAGAAAGAATTTCTGAAAAAGATTGGTTCGAACTGTATTTTAAAAGAGCGCCGCCTCAATTTTTCGACGGAAGGTACCTTCCGTCCTGTCCTTGAAGCAGCACCCTATCACTCTTGGTGGAGCTGAGGAGGATTGAACTCCTGACCCCTTGCATGCCATGCAAGTGCTCTCCCAGCTGAGCTACAGCCCCAAATTTAGTAAATAGTACAGTAGTAACTCGTAACTAGTAATTTCAAAGCTAAAAAACATTCTTGTTTTGATTACGAGTTACTAGCTACGGGATTACGAGTTACGAAAAAGATTGACCTTTGCTATTTTAGACTATAAAATAAATGCCGTCAACTAAATTTCGCCGAGGTGGTGGAATGGCATACACGCCAGTCTCAAAAACTGGTGAGGGCAACCTCGTAAGGGTTCAACTCCCTTCCTCGGCATTCTTCTTCGCTGTAAGAACACCAAATAATATGGTACAGCTTCGAAGCAACAAGTTCTTTAGTTACTGTGTAGCCCTACCAGCTATTACCAATTTAAGGGCGTAGCAGAACCCTTCCTAGGCACCATATTTCTTCCGTGTCAGTGCCAATTACGATGCCCCGCTATGGGCAAATAAATGCCTCGTCCTTAAACATACTTTTACCAAAAGCAACATCACCGGCACCTCGATTAAAACACCAACAACGGTCGCTAAAGAAGCTCCGGACGATAGGCCAAATAAAAGCGTGGAAGTAGCAATGGCTACTTCAAAATGGTTACTCGCCCCAACAAGCGCAGAAGGCGCAGCATCACGATAACCTAATTTCAGCCATCTTGCCAAGGCATACGTTATAACAAAAATAAAACATGTCTGGATAAAAAGCGGAATGGCAATCAAGAAAATAATCTGCGGCTGGCTAATGATTAGCTCCCCCTTGAAAGAAAACAACAAAACTAAAGTAAGCAATAACGCCCCTATAGAAACGGGGGTCAGATAATGCAAAAATCTCTCCTCAAACCATTTAAGCCCTTTTTTAGCAATTAACCACTTTCTTGAGTAATACCCTAATAACAAAGGTAGGCCGACATAAATAACTACCGATAAAACAATGGTCTGCCAGGGAATAGGCATTTTATTTATTCCTAAAAGCCACCCGCCTAAAGGCGCATAAAGGAACAACATCGTGAGCGAATTAATAGCAACCATCACCAAAGTATGGCCGTCATTACCCTTAGCAAGGTGCCCCCAAATTAAAACCATTGCAGTACATGGCGCTATGCCAAGCAAAATACAGCCGGCTATATATGACCTGAATAATTCTACTTGCGAACCGCTCTTAACAATTTCTGCTCCCGGAAGCCACCCCTTGAACAATAAACCAAGGAACAACCAAGCAATAGCAAACATGGTAAACGGTTTAATACACCAATTCACTACCAACGTAAGAATCACCGGCTTAGGGGCCTTGCCTGCCTTAATAACCTCTGCAAAGTCAATTTTAACCATAATAGGGTACATCATAAAGAATAAGCAAATAGCAATTGGAATTGACACCTGATAAATTGATATCTGGTCGAGCGTAACAGCAACTTGCGGGAATACCTTGCCAAGGACTACCCCAAGCGCAATACAAAGCATAACCCATCCGGTAAGATACCTCTCAAAAAGACTTAAACGCCTCTCCTCATGTACAACATGCTCCATCTCTTCTCCTTATAATAGCAATCTCAAAATATAGATTGCCGTGTAATATAATCCGACGAGAATAAAAATAGCACCGGTTATTTTGCGGGTATAATATTCGAGTTTAGTAACCTTACGAAACCAATGGCTCATTGAGGTAAACCCCAACGCTATCGCAACAGAGAATATAAGTACCGGAAGGCCCGTTCCTACTCCATAAACCATTGCCAATAAGGCTCCTGCTTTGCTATTCAGTCCTAAAGGAATCAAACTGCCAAAGAATAATGCGGCTGAAACCGGACAAAACGCCAAAGCAAATACGAATCCTAGGATAAAAGCCCCAAGCGCTCCTGATTCGGCAAGTTTATTGTGTTGCTCATGAGACAGATTTATTCCAGGAAACTTTAAAGTAATTATCTCCAACAAAAATAATCCCGTAATTATCAAAACCGGGCCTAAGGCCATAGTCATATACTTCTGTAAAAACTGTGCTACCTGCGGGACGCTCAAAAGAGAATTAATAATAACCCAGCCTAAGACCGTATATGCGGCCATCCTGCCAAAAGTATAGGCTACCCCTGAAATAAACACCATAAATGGATGAACGATTTTCTTCGAAAGAAACGATACCGCTGCTATGTTTGTTGCCAACGGGCAGGGGCTGACAGAAGTCAATATCCCCAACCAAACAGCCGATCCCAAAGCAATTAGCAACTCCATTATTGCGAGCCTTTCATAAACTCTTTTATCTGGTCGACAACGTAATCAACGAATCTTTGTTTATCTCCGGCAAGCTGCCAGATTTTATCAAGATTCTTATATTTGACTTCTTTATTGCCTTCTACCATGGAGATAATAAGCGTTTTTGTATAAAGGCTGTAGTCTTTTACAAAATGCTCGTTTTCACGCTTATCCACATTAACTGTCTTAAACTCAAGCTTGCCCGATGCAACGGCATCCTTAAAATTTACCTCAACGGCTTCTTTGGAGTACTTCTCCATATTAGTACATGTATAACAACGAAAAGATCCGTGGAAATAGTAAACGATAAATTTAGTTCTCGGTTTATCTTCTGCCGCAAGGGCAGATGAAACGCTAATGAATACGACAACTGCCAGAATAATAAGAATTAATTTCTTCAAATATTCCCTCCTCTTGTTTTAAGGATATTCTTGACTTCATCTTTATTCAAAACCTTCCCTGACGCTACAACCGTGCCATCGATAACTAAAGCCGGGGTCATCATTACGCCATATTCGGTAATCTTATCAATATCCGTAACCTTATTTATATCCGCCTGGATACCCAATTCTCTAACTGCTGCCTCGGCATTCGCGGTGAGTTGTTTGCATTTAGGACAACCGACGCCTAAAATCTCAATTCTCATTCTTGCCTCCATTTATCTTTTTCTTGCTGAAATTTTCATGCTTACTATCGCATCTTGAGCTGCTTCAAAATTATCGAACATGGCATCAACAGGATAGTTCGACTCACTAATCACCTTAATATCCTGGAATCCGGCCAACGATATATGTCTCAGGTATTCATCTTTTTTAATCGCACCGGCAAGACACCCTACATAGGCCTCAACCGAGCCCTTAAGCTCTTCCGGTAAATCCTTGGCAAGCACTAAATCCGAAACCATTAGCCTGCCACCTGATTTTAATACTCTATACGCCTCCTTAAATACCGTTTCCTTATCCGGCGAGAGGTTAATCACGCAATTGGATATGATTACATCAATAGAGCTATTCTCAACGGGCAGTTTCTCAATCTCGCCAAGCCGGAATTCCACATTATCATATCCGCCCTTTTCGGCATTAGTCCTTGCCTTTTCTAGCATCTCCGGGGTCATATCAACACCTATGACGCGGCCTTTTTTGCCGACTCGTTGCGCCGCTAAAAAAGCATCAAATCCCGCTCCGCTGCCTAAATCCAGCACAACATCGCCTTCTTTTAAAGACGCCAGAGCAACCGGATTGCCGCATCCAAAGCCTAAATTCGCTCCTTCGGGAACAGTATTAATTTCAGAATCGCTGTAGCCGACTTTCTTGCTTATATCTTTCGCTTGCTCCATTCCACAGCAACAGGAACTCGTAGAGCAACATGAAGTAGTCTGCTTCACTGCTTTTGCGTAACCTTCCCTGACAATTTTCTTAATCTCATCATCTTTTCTTTTCATCCTATATCCCTTCCCGTTTCATTCTTGAGACACTTTCTTTGTCAATTTGTTTTTTGATGACTTCTTTAACGAAACTGAATGCACCTTCCTTATCGCGATCAAGTACGATTTTCTCTATCTTAAGTAAATCATCTTCACTAAGATTAACGACCTTTTTAATCATTATATACCCTTACTTAACGATAAAACCAAAAATCATCCCACATATTGTTGCCATAACAACAACCAGGCTCACATAGACAACAGTCTTTTTTGTACCAATAACGCCTCGGATAACCAGTATACTCGGCAAACTCAACGCAGGCCCGGCCAAAAGAAGCGCCAAGGCAGGGCCTTTACCCATACCCGAACCGATTAACCCCTGTAAAATCGGTACCTCGGTAAGCGTGGCAAAATACATAAATGCTGCAACAATGGACGAAAAGAAATTCGCCCAAAGAGAATTCCCGCCAACAAGTGCGGTTACATAACGCGATGGAATAATCCCTTCATGGTCCACGCGACCTAACAGGAATCCTGAAACCAACACTCCTCCTAGCAACAAAGGCAAAATTTGCAAAGCAAACCCCCAGGTAGCGCTAGTCCATTCTTTTAATTCTTCTTTCTTAAACCATTTAATAAGCATAGCGGATAAACTTACAATAAAAAAACCGGAAATCCACCATTTATATTGATAAACAATAAACCATACCCCAAAATCTCCTTCCGGCGGTTTTCCCCAATTGGCAAAAACCAGGAAGCCAACCATCGAAGCAAAATATAAAACTGTTTTACCCAAGGAACGGGCTTCTTTTATTTCCCCTGCGTTAAAGTTCTCGTCTGCGTGGCGCCGATGTTCTTCCTTCAAAAATATTAAATGCATCAACAAGCCAATGACGATACTGAATATGACCGCGCCTATTGCCCGAGCCAACCCTAGTTCCCAGCCAAGGATGCGTGCAGTCAAGATGATAGCCAAAACATTTATGGCGGGCCCTGAATACAAGAAAGCGATTGCAGGCCCAAGCCCAGCCCCTCTTTTATAGATACCGGAGAACAAAGGCAAAACTGTGCAAGAACAAACTGCTAGAATTGTTCCCGAAACCGAAGCTACACTATAAGAAAGAAATTTATTCGCTTTTGCCCCAAAATACTTCATTACTGACGCCTGGCTGACAAACACTGAAATAGCGCCGGCTATAAAGAATGCCGGGACAAGGCATAAAAGCACGTGTTCTCTGGCATACCATTTAACAAGCGCTAAGGCTTCAAATATTGCATTATTAAAACGCAGGTTTTCTATAGGCAGATAAAAACACGCCAGGAATGCCGCTAAGATATATAAAAACTTCTTCCATTCTTTCATCCTTCAATTCCTTTCAGCAGCGCTTCGACTATATTAAGCACGATGGTGAACGCGGTCGAACTATTGAACGGGTAATTTTCTGCCCCTCTTCCCCACTTTACAACACCCGCCCTCGATACGGATAGACTTTATATTAACCAGACCGTCGGCAATCTTTTTTTGAGCCGAAGTCAGAATGCGCGAGAAAGTTGGCCTTGATATTTTCATTAATCTTGCGGCATCAGCCTGCTTTAACCCTTCAAGGCAGGCAAGGCGTATTGCCTCAAATTCATCAAGATTCAGATAAACGTCTTTTAATTTATTCAGTGGCCGGCAGAGAGGCTTAAAACACCTCTCCTGCGGAGCGCATTTTATCCATCTGGTTTTTTTAGGCCGCATAGAAACCTTCCGTTTATTATGAACATATGTTCATAATGATTATAACATGATTAGGCTATCTGTCAAGGCGAGAAAATTATTTATTTCTTTAAGGAATGGTTCTTTGCAAGATACGGCTGGATTACCTTATAGACACGCTGGGCGAATATCTTATAACCACGCGCGTTAGGATGCAGAAAATCGCTTTTCATCCCGGGATTGGTAAGAATCTTGGTTAGGAGGCGCGGCACAAATATCGCTCCTCTTTCATGGGCTATGCGCCGCATAAGGTCATGATACTCATTCAAAAATAAGCCTCCTGCGCTGATATCCGCTAAAACAACCATAGCCCCTTTAGCCTGAATTTTATCTATCATCTCATTAACATTGCTCTGTGTAGTTTCCATCGGGACTTTCTTCATAAAGTCGTTACCGGAAAATTCAACTATCACCATAAGCGGATCGTTATCTAAAACATCCTTCTCAAGGCGTTTTAATCCGTCGGTAGATGTATTGCCGTCTATACCCTTATTGATAACCGGTATGTCGGTAAGCTTGGCGAGTTCGCTTGGATAGTCCTCACCCGGAGAAACGCCATAGCCAAACGTCAGACTATCGCCGAAACAAATTATATTCTTGCCCTTGGAATCTATATTTTTGATTTCGCGCTTGGCGCATCCTACAACCGCAAAAGCGCAAACAAAAATAATACCGCAAAAGCGCAAAAATTTATGCAGACTATCACTTTTCATGCTTCAACCTCAATTGCCCGCAGGCAGCGTCTATATCCTGCCCGCGCTCCCTGCGTAATGTTACATTAATTTTATTTTTCAGGAGACAATCTCTAAAAAACATAACTTCTAATTTTGCAGGCGCTTCAATATGAAATTCCTTCACCGGGTTAGCTGCAATAATATTAACTTTGGCCAACCCGACATCTTTTACTATTTTAGCCAGATTTTGAGCATCCTGCAACGAAGAATTAAAACCTTTAATTAGAATATACTCGAACGTAACCTGGCGCCTGGTATCTTTTGCGTAATCCCTGCATGTCCTGATAAGCTGGGCCAAAGGATACTTATTATTAACAGGCATTATTGATGAACGTTTCTTATCATCTGCGGCATGCAGCGATACAGAAAGCTCTATCTGCATATGCTCCTGCGCCATGCGCTTAATCCCGGGGATAAGCCCGCTTGTAGATACAGTTATCCTGCGGGATCCGATATTAAGTGCATTCTTATCATTGATAAGCCTTATTGCTGCAAATACATTATCGTAATTATCTAAAGGTTCACCTGTGCCCATAAAAACCACGTGAGTAATCTTAGCGTTTTTTGATACCATCATAATCTGCTGGATAATCTCGCCCTTACTTAAATCGCGCTTAAGGCCCGATATCCCGCTTGCGCAAAAACGGCAACCGTATTTACAGCCTGCCTGGCTTGAAATACAGGCAGTAACGCGGCCTTCTGCCGGAATAACAACAGCCTCAATAAGGTTTTTATCTTTAAGCTGAAAAAGAAACTTTTCCGTATTATCTTTTGACTTAAGGTGCTTAATTACCTCTAGACTAAAGAAATGGAACTCCTGTTTAAGGCGCTCTCTCAAATTACTGGACAAATCGCTCATCTCATCAAAGCTTGCTGCCTTTTTCTTATACAGCCAGGAGAAAATCTGGCTGGCATGAAATGGTGGCACTCCCCAATTATCCAACTTTAATTTTAATTCCTGCAGGCTCAAACCGTATATGCTTTGTTTTGACATTTTTTTATTTGGTCCCGAGCTTCTTTTTGCTCAAACTGCGGAATTGAACCGGCAACTCCATTTTTGCCTTGCCTGCGCAGCATTTATCAATATTATCCATAATCGTGATTAATTTAGCAAAAGGAATGCTAACAAGAAGCTTATCCTTATCTATCTTTGAGAGACGACGCGAGGTATAGTCATAGAAAGATATATTCACATTAGTGCTTACCAGCGGATAAATTATGGCAAGCCGGCAGGTGGGACCTCCGATTTTAATTTCAGGCACGTCTCCGTTGGCAAAGGTAAAAAGGGTAAGCAAGCGGCAGGCAGCTTCGGGGTCAACAACAAAAATCACTAATTGCGGATCAACTGACGCTTTCTCAAGCGGACTTAATGTAAAACGTTTATTAGAATTGTCCGGAGGAACAGGCAGCCGAAGCTCAAGATTCTCTAAGGCCTGTTGAGAACAGAAAAGCTTTTCTCCATCGACCACAAATTTATTTAAAGCTGCACGGATTTTATCGCTTCTGAGTTTATGAAATCCAAGGTGGATACTTGCGCCAAGACAAAGGTTATTTGCTTTTGAAAGCTCTAGACTCCTGCCTTTTGCGGCTTCAAGGATAGCAGAACATATCCTTAGCTTATCCTTAGCATTATTTTCCGATGTTGCTTCAAGACAACTGACTGCCACCGGGCTGTATTTAAGGCCAAGGAGCTCCTTTAAGGTACGCGAGATACTTTTGAACTTATCGCTCATAAAGCTTTCCGCAAGCTCTCTTTGTCAATTTTGCCTACTCTGTTTTTGGGAAGCGAGGCTACGAATTCAAAATAATGCGGGATTTTAAAATGTGCTAGCTGCTCTTTTAAAAATCCTTTCAGGGCTTCTTCGGGAATAGTTTTTGCTTCCTTGACAACCACAAACGCCTTAGGTACCTCTCCTCTTAATTTATCCGGCACACCTATTACAGCAGCTTCGGCAACATCCGGATGGCGCGCGATTACTGCTTCTACCTCCGGCTCAAATACTATCTCACCGGCGACTTTAATCATTTCTTTAATTCTGCCGACGATATAATACCTGCCCTGAGAATCACGCTTTGCCACATCCCCTGTCCTAAGCCAGCCGTCTTGCGTTATAGTCTGGCTGGTAAGTTCCGGTTCTTTATAATAACCGCACATAATCGCTTTGCCTTTTAACCACAACTCGCCTTCATTCTGATTAACCAAAGTATTGCCTTGTGCATCAACAATCTTAGCCTCAACTTGCGGCTGGAATTCGCCTGTATGCGCTATTTCTTTTGTATTGGTGCCCGTAGGCAGGAATGCATTCGGAGCCGAAGTCTCAGTCATCCCCCAGCCGTTTAGAAGATAGGCGTTGGGAGCGCCAGAGAGAAACCTCTGCAACAACTGTGGTGATGAAGGCGCGCCGAATACAACCGCATAACGCAGGGAAGACAAATCAAAATTATTGAATTCTTTCATGGAAAGTATGGCAACATACATCGGAGGCACTATGCAAAAAATCGTCGGTTTGTATTTTTCAATACCTTTTAAGAATTCATAGGGATGAAACCTCTCCTGCAAAGTCAAGGTAATGCCGTAATAAAGCATAAAAAGCAGGTAATCCAAGCCCCCCAAATGCGAAAAAGGAATCCCCGGATTAATCAGGCTGTCTTTATCTGTCGGATGCAGAAAATATTCAAAGGTATCCAAGGGATTGCGAAGGTGGGCGTAATTTAAAAGCACTCCCTTAGGGTGTCCGGTTGATCCGGAGGTGTAAAAAATCGATGAGAAGTCGCTTTCTTTAGCCTCTATCGCAGTCAATGCCTTACCTGTTTTTATAAACTCTCCCCAGCTTAAGAAATCTTTATTATCGGGCATACAATAAGAATTATCCCCGAAGAATATTATTTTTCCTAACTTCGGGCAGCGCTTTTTGAGAGAAGAAAAATCAACTCCCTTTTTATCCTGGGCAACTAAAATCCTGGCCTCGCTGTGATTAATAAAATTAACCAGCTCCTCTTCGGTCAGCATATAATCTAAGGGCACAATGGTAGCGCGCAGAATAAATACACCCAATATGCTGTAAATATACTCTGCAGTATTGGCCAGATATATCGCTACTTTATCCTGTTTATTCAACCCGGCTGCGGATAAGCTGCGGGCAACGTCTAAAGCAGAATCTTTAAGCTCTAAGAAAGTAAAACTTGAGTCGCGGAAATTAAGCGCTGTTTTTTGAGGATTATTTTTTGCCTGCTTTTCTAGTAATTCTAAGAAATTCATCCTTACCTCCGGTTTTTCCTATTTTTTACTATCTAAAAATCGCCCCGAGCTCATCGCTCTTATCTGCCCAAGTCGAGGGGCTTCCGCTACAGCCCATACCAATAATTAACCAACGGCTTGGCATTTTCTGTTTTATCGATAATTATATTCTTCAGGCGGCTGTATTCTAAAAAGCCTTCTCTGCCCAATTCCTTGCCGAAACCGCTCTGTTTAAATCCTCCGAAAGGCGCTTCATTAAAAAACATCCCGTAGGTGTTAATCCATATGGCGCCAGCGTTAATCCTGTGGGATATTTCTTTAATCTTTGCTGCATCGCTACCCCATATACAGGCAGCCAGAGCAAAATCACTTGTGTTAGCTAAATCTATCGCTTCTTCAATATCAGAGAATTTACCAATGATGACAACCGGACCGAAAATCTCTTCCTTAAATATACTCATCTGCGGTATAACTCCGGTAATTACAGTCGGCTCAAAGAAAAAACCTTTAGCCAATTTCTGGTCCTCTGGGGCTTTCCCTCCGCAAAGCACTTTTGCCCCCTCTTTTTTAGCCTTCTCAACATAATTTGATACTTTTTCTAACTGTGCACGCGAAGCCAAAGGCCCAATTTGTGTTTCAAAATCATCCTGCCTGCCTATTTTTATGCGTTTTGCCTTATCTACGAAATCCTGGATAAACTTATCATAGATTTTATCCTGAACAAATATGCGCGACATAGCCGTACACATCTGCCCCTGGTTCAGGAATATCGAACATAAAGAACCGTTTACCGCTGATTCTAAATCCGCATCTTCTAAGATTATGGAAGCGGATTTGCCGCCTAACTCCATAATCGTCTTTTTTACATTAACGGATGAATAATTTAATATTTTTCTGCCCACCTGATTTGAGCCGGTAAAAGAAATCATGTCTACGTCTTTACTTTCACAAAGCATTTTGCCGACAGCCTCGCCTGAACCGACAACCACATTAAAGACACCTTCCGGCAAGCCTGCCTCCTGCGCTATTTTTCCCAACTCTAATGCGCTTAAGGGGGTTAGGCTTGATGGCTTTAAGATGACGGTATTGCCGGCGGCCAAAGCCTGGGCAGCTTTCCATGAGGCGATTAACAAAGGATAGTTCCAGGGGACAATCAAGACTACTACACCAAAAGGCTCACGCTCTAAATTAACTTCTGCCTTGGCAATCTGATTGGTAATATTTCTTTGTTCTGATTTTAAAAACTCCTCGAGATGCTCGGCGAAATATTTAAAGGTTTCTGCAGCCGAGGGCACATCCATAAAAGTAGTTTCTTTGATGGGCTTGCCGGTATTTTGGGACTCTATCTGCGCTAATTCACCTGCTTTATCGAGAATACCCTGATGTATTTTAAGGATATAGTTCTTGCGTTCGGCTAAAGATAAGCGCGTCCAGGGCCCGGAATCAAAAGCCCTGCGCGCACCAGCAATAACATTTAAAATAGAACTTTCCTCTGCCTCGGGGAGCTGCTTGATGACTTCGGATGTGGAAGGATTAATAACGTCTATCATATGGCTATTTAATTTTTACTTCCTTAAATAAGGAGAATAAACGCGTAAAGGGAACGTACCAACGCGAAAGTTGTCCCAATTGGCCTTGCAGCCTCATTTTTCCTTGGGTTACGGAGACAAACGAATCAAGCTTTCCTGTAAATATCTGCCTCCAGTTTTCAACCGGACCAGAAAACACAAAAGGCGCATCTTCTATGAATTCGATGCTTAAGATTTTACCTTTCACAAAATCAAAAGTATAATAATTAGGATTGCCATCGAGCTTAATGGAAAACTTCAAGGTCAAATCCAATTCCTGGCCTTTTTGAGAAATAAGCTCATCCTTGTTAACCAGGTCTACTATTGCCTGGATATGGCCGCGGGAGAACATCTCATACTCTTTATCATGACGCTTCAAATCGGACTTCAGCGCTTCGTCTAAATCATCCAGAATATCCTTATCGAATAATCTTGCCAAAGCAGCACTTTTTACACCTTCTTCAAGCGCTTCGGTAATACTTAAGGCATCTTCAAACTTATCTGCAATCGCCACCGTACCGTGGTTCTTTAATACCACCAGATTATTCTGCTTTAGGGCATCGGTAACTAACTCCGGCTTGGTTACCGTCGGAGTCTCCTGCTCTACCAGTGGCACATCACCTAAATAAAATTTGCCCTCAAAGGTCATTGCTTTTAAGTGTTTGCG
The DNA here is from genome assembly GCA_964467905.1 of uncultured Planctomycetales bacterium. Classification (GTDB taxonomy): domain Bacteria; phylum Omnitrophota; class Gorgyraeia; order Gygaellales; family Profunditerraquicolaceae; genus CAYXSY01. Next base: position 13,345 of record CAYXSY010000027.1, read on the forward strand.
CACCGCAAAATAACCGTTAATCAACGGCGGATGCGCATGTACCACTACTTTGACAGGAAAATTCTTATAAACTAATGTATGTAGCGGCAATTCCGAGCTAGGCTTGCCATTTTCGCATTTTCCGGATAGCAAATTTACTTTTACAATATCATTTTCATTCAGATTACCCAGGAATGTTCCTGTCCCGGTGATCAGGATATTCTCCTCATCAATACGCGCGCTGATGTTACCGGATTTAGCCACTGCTAAACCACCATCATACAGGCGTTTGCCGACTTGAATGATTTCTTGTTTAAGCTTATTTTCCATATTGGCTCACTTTAAACCCTAAACACTAAACTCTAAATCCTAAACAAACTCAAAACTCTAAACAAATCCAAAATATAAAACCCAAAACTTTTGTTTTTAATTTTGAGTTTAGAGTTTAGGATTTCGGATTTAGGGTTTGGCGTCATTTTTGTAAGTCTAAATAAATATGTTTCGTAATCAGTTCACTCGGCGTAACATCAAACGCCGGATAATACCCTTTTACTCCCTTGGGTGCAATACAGACGCCGCAAAAATTGAATAGCTCTTCTTCAGGCCGCACTTCAATCTTAATATCTTTGCCGCTCTTAGCTCCCGAAGGCGGAGGGCAAAGCACATAAAACGGTATATTAAAATATTTGGCTAAAATAGCAATCTGATAAGTGCCGATTTTGTTGGCAATATCTCCGTTTAAAGCTAAATGATCGGCTCCTACGATTACTTTATTTATCTTGCCCTCATGCATCACTTGTGCTGCCATATTATCGGCAATAATTGTAGTAGGGACTCCTGATTGCTCTAACTCCCATGCTGTTAGGCGCGCTCCCTGAAGATAGGGGCGGGTTTCCGTTACGAAAAAACTGATATTTTTCTTCTGTTCTTTACAAAACTCTGTGATTAAAGGCAGAAGTCCGCTGATATTACAATGGGTTAAGACTACATCACCGTCATTGAATAAGATACTTGCTTCCCTTGCCTGCTCAATACGTTTGTGTTTCAGGCCCTCTAAGAACCCCACGATAAAGCCTTCAATATCTTTACCACTTTTAGCCCAACCTAACACCATATCTGTAAGAATCTTAAATGAAAGCGTAGGCCGTGCAGCATTAAAGGCTTGAGCAATTTTTTCTAGGTTAGAAAATGAATTATCCTTGCGGCTTTCCAAGAGAAATGTATAGAATACCAGGATTACTTGGCCTACGGCGCGGGTCTTCATCTCTTTGATTGCCTTTACCGCGCCCTGATAGCCCTTTACCTTAATATACTTGAGCTTATGCGGCAGCAAAGTTTCATCAAGGATAAAAATTGCGTTGCCTTTTAATTCGATGGGCCAAAAAAGTGGAGAAAATTTCATTTTTATAAAGCTTTCTTAGCGGGTGACGACCAATACGAGTCCCCTTTTCGCGCACAGCGAAGAGCGAGCACGAAAAGGGTGGATTGGTCGGCAGGACCCGCGCTGTTGCTATAAATTACTTACCTTCTAACTTCTTCACTGTCTCTAAAGCAATATTAATTAAATTGCTTTCTGCCATATAATACAGCGGATTCATAAATCCCATCTCGCCTGTAATTACGTTGTCTGACACCGCTAAAACTGAAGCGGCTTTAATGTTATTTAACTGTGCTATGGTCAAAAGCGTTGATGAAACCATATCAACGGCGATTGCGCCTTCCTTGCGCTTTGCCTCAACTATCTCTCGTGTCTCACGTAAAAGCGCATCTGTGGTCCAGGTAGTGCCGCGCGAAACATTTGCGCCAATGCCTTTAGCAACTTCAAACAAAGTATCAGATAATTTCTTATCTGCTTGAGTTTGAAAATTCTTATCCACATAATACGGAGTAACTCCGTCCCCGCGGATAACTTTATCTGCAATTATCAAGTCCCCGACCTTCATATTCTCATCCAAGGCCCCGCAGGTGCCGATACGGATGATATTCTCTATGCCGCAATTACACATAACTTCGGCGGTAATCGAGGTATCAGTTGAGAACCTTCCGCCGTTCATCGCGGTAATCTTTATACCCTGAAAAGTCCCTGTATACATCGTATATTCCATAAAGGAAAAGTTCTTGATGGGATTCTCGAGTTTCTTGATTAAAACATCAAGCCTGTCCTTGGGACCAGGGACAATTGCGTATTTTCCCACATCCTGCGGCCGCAGCTGCACCATCGCCACTAAATCCTTACCTGTCATATGTACATCTTTTTTCATCTGCATTGCCATAATATACTCTCCTTTTATTAGTTCCGCGGTTGTCTTGTCCTGTTTCTCGCGTGGACGCTCATTTTTCCCCGGCGAGGAAAAATTTCGCTCGCCTGCGGACCCTCGCTCTCGCCTGCTTTGGATTAGCCGGCGATCCCTGCCCGCTCGGGTTCCTCGGACGCCCCGCTCAAAATCAGTCCAAGCCACCCGCTATGTAACAAATAGAAACGTCCCCTATTTACATCCTCTTATCTATTGCTCAGTTTACCACTTAAATATGCAATCAGTAACGCTATCATGCCAATTATTACAATAAATAGCAAGCTGGGTGTAGGCACACTAGGAGAAGAATTCATTATAAAGTAATCTACCTTAACTCCACCTCCCGGACCTTTAGAAACAGGCAACAGCATGATCATTAATGATTTTATGAATTTGCAAAAAACATTACTTGGCCCGCACCCTGAATTAATAAAAAATTCCGCATGCCTGCATAATACGCTGTCAAAACGACCAAATAATGGCCCTAAGAAAACTGTCAAAGCGCAGAAAATACCCACCCAATAACTTCTACTTATATACCAAGCTGCTAGAAAAATCGTGATGCATATTAAAGCGAGAACAAAATAATTATGCCCCATATTTATGTTACTACCTCTATCGCTATTTGTACGGGTATGGCTTGCCCTGATTTTTGATCCTCACGATTAAATGGTTAAATGCCACTATCGGTCCCCACTTTACCGCCCTGCGCGGGTGACTTGGGTGTTTTTGAGCGAGCATATCGCGAGCGAGAAAATACCCAAGGCAGGACCCGCGCCTGCAACGAGCGAGAAAACCGACAGCGGCATTTAAAGCCTATCAGGCCTTAAGCATCGTCGCCAAGTTCCCGCCTAAAATCCCCTCCTTTGCCTCTTGCGCAATATCCAAAGACCGCACCGCATCAATTCCGGCTGCAATATCCTTCTTCGCCGGCCAATCCGACCCCCACAAAATATGCCTGCCTCCTAAGAGCTCAAAGGCAGCTAAAAAGTTTGTACGCTTGGTGTCTCCGCTTGAATCCACATAAATGTTCTTTAAGAAATCCGTCGGTCTGCCCCGTAAGTCCTTAACAAAATCTATCCCGCGCAACATCTGATAAGTAGCATCGAATCTGTTTTCTAAATGGCACAACGCTCCACCGAAGCTAGAAAATATAAACTTTACTTCAGGGTAATCCCTTAAAACATCTGCCATCAGCAATTTGCCGATACAAATAGTTGTATCAAAGACATATTCGATAACGGGGGTAAGCAACGGATCTTGCACGCGCTCATAGCCGATAGGATTGACTATTTGCGGATGCACAAAAATCGGGATATTTTCCTGCTGGGCTGCATTATATATAGGTAAGAAAAGCTTATCATCTAGGTATTTGCCATTATAGCTAGAAGCCAAAGATACCGCTCTGAAGCCTAATGTCTCTCGCGCGCGCTTTAATTCATCCAACATATCTTTACCGTTATCAACCGGCAGAACCGCTGCGCCGACAAATTTATCCGGATAGCGTTTTAGAATCTGACCCACATTATCATTATAGATGCGGGCAACCTGCGAGATACTGCCAAGTTTAAGATGTGCATCCGAAGTCGGATAAGATAACACCGCCCTATTAATACCATTTGCCTCCATAACTTTTAGCTGTGACTCTATATCTCCCCAGCCTTTATGGAAGAAATGAGCGTTACTGATTATTTCATCGGGTAACCAATGGCTATGTGCGTCAATAATCATAGTTAATTTTATTTTTAGCGGGTGGCTTGGGTGTTTTTGAGCGAGCGTGCTGCGAGCGAAAAAATATCCAAGACAGGAACCGCTGCCTGCATTAATGTTCTGTACTCTTTAATATCCTCTCTATCATCTCCATCTCATAAAGTAATTTTATCTCATCCAAAGCGCTTCTGCCTAATGATTTCTCAATTGCCTTCTCAACTGCCTTGAGCTTAATACTTAAAAAATAATACTCCGGCCTTAGCTTATCGCCTTCAAACTTCAGGTTGAAGCCGTCTTTTTCCTTGCTAGCGATATAAGCTTTGAATTCATCGATAAACTTAGCTGCTTTCTTATCTTTATCCTGCCTGGTCATATCCATAAGAATAAACTTATCGATGTCTGCCTGGGTAAACTTACGCTCTATTTTGTCCAAGGCCTCTTTGGTGTTTTTATACAACCAGATTAGGTAACGCTTCTTCAAATTTCTGGTATCTTTATCCATTTTTTTCCTTGATCAGCTCTACGGTATCAAAATAAATCGTGCCTTTACCCTCGGTCTTGGGCTCAAACTGGAAACTCTTTAACGGAAAATCCAGCGTTTCATTCTTATCGGCTGATTCCGGCTGCCAGTCGTCGCGCACAAAAAACTTATTGAAGTTAATCACAATCCTTTTCCACCCTTCAAAATCATCATTAACTATATAGCGCCAAATCTCACCGCCGCTGTCTTTAACATCAAAAGCAATATCCGCCTTAGAATTACTGCCGTACATAAAGAAGGATATGGAATCAAATTCCGACCACTTGATATCTTCGGGTTTAACCTGCCAGGCAGCGCCTGATGCGTCCAGATCAAATCCTTTGGCTATCCACATATACCCGCCGGGAACAGAGTTATAAATAATTTTTACCGCCTGATTTCCGGTGTTCTTGACATCCGAAGAAGAAACTACCTCAACGGATGAGCCGTTACCTGCGCCGAAATCCACTGTCCCATCCGGACCGCCGGTAATCCTGCCTTCAAAATCTTCAAGTAACAAAGTCTTCTCTGCGGCCAAAGCCAAAGATGCTGTCATCACCATTACTGCCAAACCTAAGAATATTTTCCTCATTCTGTCCTCTCCTATTCTTAAATTACTAGTTACGAGTTACTAACTTACTAGTTACGATTTTATTTCTCCGGATGTTTCTGCGCAAACGGAATTACCGGCGCAGTCCATGGCGTTTGTTGATTTATTACCGCGATTTCCAACGGACAGACATTTAGCGGAACAGTTAAGGCAAACCTTACTGCATTTTCAATTGCCTCGGTACTCATCAGCCTTGACGTATCGCTGGTTACCTCGCTTAATTTACCGGTAAGGTCAGTATCGGTTACCCCGGGTAGAAGCGAAGTAACTTTGATGCCGCGGTCACGCATTTCCCAGAAGAGCGCCTTTGAAAAAGCGCGTAATCCAACCTTAAGCGAACTATAAACTATGAAACTCCTGGGCAGAGGATCGCAAAGGGTTGAGCCGGAAACCATATTAATGATTGCGCCACTCTTTCTCTCAATCATATCATTAATCACCAGGCGTATCAGGCGCACATAACCTAAGTAATTAGTATGCGCTAGCTTCTCAAAATCCTCAATCGGCTGCTTCTCAAAAGGATACTGGCTTGAGACCCCGGCGTTATTGATTAATATATCAACCGCACCGAATTTTTTCTTGGCCTGATTGACTAAATTTTCTAAATCCTCTAGTTTTGTAACATCACAGACTACAGGCAAAACCTGGACATTATATTTTTTGGCTATCTCATCGGCAGTTTCTTTTAATGGCCCTTCCTGGCGCGCAGCAATGGTTAAATTAATCCCTAAACTTGCTGCCGTAGATGCTAAGGCCTTGCCTATGCCGCGGCTGGCTCCTGTAACTATCGCGCTTTTACCTTTTAAGTCAGACATCTCCTACTCCTTCCTATTAATAAATGCTAAACCTTCAAATAAATCAAGAAAATTCCTTGAAAACATAAAAAGAACAACCAACCCTACACCCAAAACCGAAAAACCTAAAACAAAACTTCTCTGCATCAATAAAGCAGCCAGCGCCGTGCCTAAGCCTCCGGAGATAAAACGCACGCTGCTGTTTAAGCTTGCCGATTCATTGATAAATTCCTGCGGCAGATCAGTCAGCATTGTAGATAAACCGGCGTGGTTTATTGTCCAGCCTAAACCCCAGAAAACCATCAATAAAGACACAATAAAAAGCGGGAGCTTAAAGAGCAAAACAAATACTGCAATAATCATCAGGAATATACCTATATTAACGGTCTTTAGCCTGCCAAGTTTATCGGCAAAAACCCCGCCTATAATTTCACCGAACACCCCGCTTAAGCTGGTCAGCATAATCAGCATGCTGATTAAAAACTGCGCCAGGCCATATTCCTTAGCAAAATACACCCCCAGCCATTGCTGTATCCCATGATAAATGAGGCTGGCGGCAAATATATAGGTAAATATATGCAAAACCGTCTTGTTCCTGAAAGCCCCTATATAATTTATTTTCAAAACGGCTTTGTTGTCTTCCTTAAAACTCGGCAAGACAAAATACATAAAAAACAAAAGCACAAAGCCGCACACAGCAGGAATAATATAAATAAAACGCCAGTCAATTATGCCGCTTAAGGCCAAACCTAAAAGCGAGGCAATAAATGTCGCGCTAAAAAATATACCTACAAATTTACCGCGGTCCTGCGCTTTTATATGGCGCGCAATCAAGATAAGCGCAAGTGGTATAACCGATGCGCCAAAGAAACCCATCATAAAACGCGCGGCAAACAATGTATATATGCTACCTGATAAACCCGCCAATAGGTTTGCCAGTGAAAAAAGCAACAGGCAAACCAACTCTATTTTCTTGGCGTCAAAAATCTTAACCAGCGGGCCATAAATAAGAGCGGCGATCCCGTAAGGCAGCATGTAAAGCCAAGTAATCTTACCGGCGAAAAACGGCGAGACGCTAAAAGTTGCTGCTATGCTCGGGACTAAAGCTGCGCTCGCTGCCACATTAAAAGAAAGAACGGCTCCCTCTAAACAAAGAATAAAAAATGTGCTTTTCTTCACGACTTCGCTTCTTTTTCAATAACTTCCTTAAAAATCTTCAGATTATCTTTGGAGTGTCCGTTGATAAAACCCTCAACCTGTTCATCATTAAACTTGGCTTTAGGGTCCATTTCAAAATGCTGAATCCAGGTAAGCTCGACAGGACAGAGGTCCGTGGTTTGGCTTCCTTTAGCCAAAGCCATGCCTTCGGGTTTAGGCGTATAAAGCCAGATAATCTTCATAAATTTAAAAGGAAATTTCGGCTCCTCGCGCTCAGCATAAGCTAAATATTTATCCTTAAACAATAAACGCCAGGACTGCCAAGTCCTATCTTCATCATCCGTAAGCTTAAAAGTAATCTTGTTGCCTTCTTTCTTGACCACCTCTGCCTTCTTATATTCTGTACCGAACAACTCTGTCCAGCGCGGGATATCGTTAGAAATATCAAAAACCAAATCGTATGGTGCGTTAATAATTATGGAATTACATGTATGGCCCATCTTTACCTCCGTTTTCTTATACGTTAAACACTAAATTCCAAACTCTAAATCTTAAACAAATCCAAAACTCAAATTTAAAAATTAAAAATTTTTATTTTGAACTTTGGATTTAGGGTTTTGTGTTTGTTTAGAGTTTAGTATTTCGGATTTAGGATTTATCATATTTTCATATTTAAATAATTGCTACTACGCGCGCCCAGGCAGCGCCTGTATTTTTAATCCTGATCGGAAAACAAATTATCTTAAAGCCTGCATCCGGAATCTTTTCTAAATGAGCTAAGCGTTCGATATGGATAAATTCGCGTTTCCTGCCATGAAAATGTGAAGGGTATAAGGGTTTTTTCTGCTCTAAGAATTCTTTAAGCATGAATTTATACGGCCGGTCAATACCCATAGTATCTACGCCGAATATTTTTATCCCGCGGTCCAACATATAATCTATAGCCGAGATATCTATGCCCGGATAATCGGTAAAATATTTGGGGCTTCCGTAAAATTTATCCGCACCCGTATGCAATAAAACAATGTCTAGCGGTTTTAATTGATAATTGATTTTATTCAGCGCACTCTCTATATCTTTGGCGCTGACAACTTCATTTGGCTTTTTATGCAGGAGGTTTAACTTAACACCATCCTGATAACACCACTCAAGAGGTATCTCATCGGCAGTCTTAGACGTCCTGCCTTCTGATTTTGAGCCGTAATGGAAGGAATAATCAAGGTGGGTGCCGATATGCACCGGCGAATGCACAATCTCTAATGATAAGAACTCTTCATCAGGCAGGTCTTCTTTCCTTAAAATACGCTTGCCTATGAAATACTGTAGCTTGCCTTTTAAAGTCTTACCCATGATAACACGGTTGAATTTATCAATACCTGCCTTGTGCGTCACACGCTCAATATCAACGTGATGCACCTCAAAGGCTTTTTCATCAATAGGTAAACTTAGGTCTATTATCCGCATAGTAAATTTTTTGTTTTTAATTACTAGTTACGAGTTACTAGCTTACTAGTTACTTACCTAACTTTTCCTGTATTACCTTCTCAATATCATTGATACTGGAAGATTTGGTAATCTCCTTGGGGCTTAACTTTGTGCTGAATGCCTTCTCCAAGGCAATCACTGTCTCAACCATCTCAGTTGAGTCAACGCCAATAGAATCCTGCAGCGAAACATCATCTTTTAATTCTTCGGGCCGCACCTTAAGCAACTTTACTAGCGTATCTTTGATTTGTGTTTTAAGTTCCATATTTTACCTCCTCCGAAGTATCTAGCTAAAACTCTAAACACTAAACTCTAAATCCTAAACAAACTCAAAACTCTAAACTCAAAACTAATCTTTTGGATTTTGAGTTTTGGATTTGTTTAGAGTTTAGGGTTTCGAATTTAGGGTTTATATTTGTACCTCTCCTTTAGTCGCCGCAGCTTCCCACTTATTCAACCCATCCATAACATCTTTGAAACAAAGCTTGGCTAGCGGATCGAAATTGCTTTCCATAATACGGTTAATCCTGCCCGGCTTTGAGAAAAATTCGCGCATACACCATGAACCGAGCCGACCTAAATCTTCGGTGGTCAAGTGATCCGTAGGAATAACCGGATGCAGAAAATCCCATGTGCCAAAATCTACCTTCTTCGGATCAACCCAACCCTTCTTTAAGGCGATTCTCCACATCGGTGAATTCGGAGCAGGCGTGACGTAACCAACCCACATGACATCCGGATCAACAGCATCCGTATATTCAAAACGTTTCTTGATGATTTCTTCTGTATCGTAATCGAATCCCATCATGATATCGGCAACTATAGCGATATCGTATTTACGTAACAATTCGATTGTTTTTTGTATCTGATCAAGGGTAATCCCCTTAGCAATCTTCTTTAATTCTGACTGCGTGGTAACCTCGATACCAAATACGCCCATAAACAAACCTGTCTCTTTCATCAGAGGCAACACTGATTCGCAATTAACCCAATCAATGGCCCGTCCTAAAGAAACCCATTTAATCGGGTTATTGGAGGCTTTTTTGAGCTCACAAAATCTCTGCACCCTCTTGGGGTCAACATTAAAGTTGTCATCCTGAATAACTACAACCTTAACTCCGTATTTCTTATGCAAAAGATCGAGTTCTTCCATTACGCGTTCGGGAGATTTTGCTCTCCAGGTCAAGAAATCTGAAGGGTGTCTGGGGTCATACTGATCCCATTCATAACAAAATGTACACGCCGACGGGCACCCGCGGGAAGTAACCATGTCCACAAACGGCTTCCAATAAGTATGCCCCACATATTTATCCATAGGAAACAAATCATATGCCGGAAGAGGCAATTTATCCAAATCCTGCATCAATGGTTTATGCGGGCCCATTACGATCTGACCGTCAATGCGCGAGGTCACGCCACCTACGTCTTTTAAGGGCTTATTTTTATCGATTGCCTCAATTAAATCGCCGAATGATTCTTCTTCTCCCATAACCACAAAATCTATTTCCGGCGTCGACTCTAAGGTCGGCACAGGCATAGCTGAATACCAAAGACCGCCTACGATAATCTTTGTCTTGGGCAATACTTTTTTAATTCTCTTGGCAGCATCCTGAAAATGCCTTATGACTCCGTATCCGCCATAACCATGCAGCTGCTCACCCATAACCACCACATCGGGATTCTTTGCCTTCACCTGCTCAATCAACTGGTCCATGGGAATCTCCAGAGCCCTGCCGTCGATAACTGACAGATCTTCATAACCTCTTTCCCGGACATAAGCAGCCCAATGGGCATAGAGCTGGTTTGGTGAACGATGAACTCCATGCGTTGCCCAGGCGCCGACTCTAGGCATAACAAATAATATTTTCATTAAATCCTCCCTGTTAAAACTCTAAATTCTAAACTCTAAATTCTAAACAAATCCAAGATTCTAAATCCAAAACAAAGATTTTTAGTTTTGGGTTTTGAGTTTGTTTAGAGTTTAGGATTTCGGATTTAGAGTTTCTCATTAATTTGCTTTTTCTACGATTAAAACTGAGTTAATCCCACCTCTACCGCGAGAGATAATCAAAGCCTTATTAACTTTATATTCCTTAGCCTGTCCGGTTACATAGTTAAGGCTGTTTATTGCAGGCTCATTCAAATTTACTATCGGTGGAACAAGGCTATGTTCCATAATCAATAATGTAGAAATCAAATCCAAAGCGCCCGATGCTCCGAGCAGGTTCCCAAACATAGACTTAGGGCAACCCAAAGGAATTTGTTTTGCCTTATCGCCGAAAACCTTCTTAATAGCGTTGACTTCGGAATTATCCCAGATATCTACGGCCAGGCCATCTAAACTTATATAATCAATTTCGCTTGGATCGGTTTTAGCATCGGCTAATGCCATCTCAATCGCGCGCGCAAGCTCGAGTCCGTCTTTATTAGGATTAATCCTGTCTACGCCGTCACAAGTAGTACCGTAACCGCTAATAAATCCTAGAATATTGGCATTTCTTTTTTGGGCCCGCTCCACCGGTTCCATCACTACAACACCCGAACCTTCCCCGATAACAAAACCACTGCGCCTCTTATCAAACGGCCGGTAAGCAGCTTGCGGATTGCTGTTATCGGTAGATAGCGCGCCGTAAGTATTGCAACATAATAAAGCGTACGGCGTAACCGGCGCTTCCATCCCTCCGGACAAAATCATATTTAATTTATTCTTCGAGAGCACTTTCTTTGCATAGCCTAAAGCCATCAGAGAACTGGCACGGTCAGAAACTACTGTCTTACTAAAGCCTTTTATCCCGTAATAAATCGAAACCTGGCCCTGGGGGGCTGCCGGAAACCATGCTGAAGCCATATAAGGAGATACCCCTTCTCTTCCTTCTATATATAAATCGCGTAATTCTGTCTCGGCATAAAGCCAGCCACCGATAGCGTTACCTAAGAATATCCCGACTAAGTTCGGATCCTCATTTTTTATATCAATACCTGCATCCTGCAAGGATAATTCGGAAGCAATTAATGCCATGTGGGCAAAAGCATCAATTTTTTTAGCCAGGCGTTCTGAAATATGGCTGTATTTTTCCAGATCATCGATTTGTCCGGCGATATGCGAAGGATATTTCGAGGCATCAAAACGCTTTATCTCTTTGATAAATGACCTGCCGGACTTAATGTTTGCCCAAAACTGACGTTTGCCTATACCCGAAGGGCTAACTACCCCGATACCTGTAATTGCTATCTTTGTCATGGTTATCCTTTTGAGTTATCCACAACGTAGGGGAGGTTTAAACCTCCCCTACCCTGTTAATATCTCCTTAATATCAATGAAGAATGAATTCCCGAGAAACCGCTGGAGGTCTT
>CAYXSY010000028.1:0-24852 GCA_964467905.1 uncultured Planctomycetales bacterium
GGCGCGTACCTGGCCATATCGCAATCAGCAAAAATCCTCTTTATTTTATCCAGGGCCTCTTGAGCAATACCTTTTTCTTTAGCTAGCTCTTCAATAGTAATCGCGGTTATGCCGCCTGCGGGTAAATGGAATCTGTCAGCTAAGTATTCCCTGGCTGTCTTAAACAGCGCGTCAAAGAAACCTTGAGTTTTGCCTTCCCGTAATAACCTTTCAATTTCTTTCATTCCCCTTTTTGCTTTTGCCGGAGCATGCAACCTGCGCGCATAACGTTGGTCGGTAATCAACCTTTGCTGTCTAAGATTAAAAATAAGGATGCTCAAGAATATAATAAAACTTAAGATCTGAAATAGCCAAAAACCTAAACTATGATAAAGATAGCGGCCGATTTTCCGGAATTTTCCGGGTGAGCTTTTAAGGTAAATTATATCCCTTCCCAACTCCTCCTTTTGCGCGATCTTAACTTGAGCTTGGGGTAATTCTATTAATTTTGTTTGGGTCTCCTCGGCTTTAGATACCGTTATGGGAATAGGGTTATGCGTTAAGATTTCATATTGTCCGGTCTTTGTATTAAAGAAACTAAAATTTATCTGTGGGATATGGGTTATTTTCTCTGATTCGGGGATAAGGACTTGCTCAAATATTTTCTCGTTTTCATTCAGTTTAGCCTGGGCGTCATAAACCTTAAAACCATCTTTAGATTGTAACTTAGGAGCTTTGACACTATCAAGATTCCCCTCGCCCTTTATTGTCATTTTTAAGGTAATGGGATCTCCTGCTTTTACTTCAAGAGGTGTGCCTGTAACATTTAATTGAAAATTACCCAACGCACCGTCAAAACCTTCCGGTTTTCCCTCTTGAGGAAGAGGCAATACTGTGATAGGCAGTTCCGTAGATTTTAATTCCAAAGGATATGCTTCATATCTGCCGAAGAAATCATTGAAAACATCGTCATTAAAAAATCCGTTAAAGAAATCATCATCAAAAGGAGTCCGTCGACGCGCTTGAGCTTGTCTGCGCACCACTAAATTACACTTTAATTTTGCTGGGCCTAATGTAAATTCGCCTGGCTTTATGGCGAACATATCAGTGGTAAATTCAATCACATCATACAAAACGCCACCAAACTCCTCGCGATATTGCTTTGGCTGACCAAATTTTTCAATGGAAAAATCATTTGTTTCTATCACCGGAAACTGTATATCCCGCACGCCCAAGCGGTTGACATAAAGCTTTATGGTTAAAGGCATAATCTCGTTTAAGTATGCTTTTCTTTTGCCCGCGCTCAAGATTAAAAATATCCTATCCTTTAACTCATCTTGGCTTATTTTTGTAGTGGAAGGCTCTTCTTGGGTTTGTTGGCGAGAAGGTTGACCTCCAGAAGGAGCAGAAACTACTTCTATGGTTATCGGCTTAGAGGTTAGAGTTTTACCTTGCACTTCTGCGGAAAACGGCCCTATTGTAAATGTCCCTGTTTTTAAAGGAACTAACGTATAGACATGGGTTATTGAGCTGGTAACTACGCCATTTACTATGGAAACCATAGTAAAAGGCCCAAGATAGCGCACATCAAAGCCTTCTATTTTATCAATACTTGGCGCGGAAACATTCTGTGTTCCTTGAAAAGTCAGATTAAGCTGTAACGCCTCGCCAAGCGCTATTTTGTTACGGTCAACAGTTGCTTCAAGCTGGATATCGCTGGCATGGGCAACTGAAGTTAAAAATAGCGCAAAGAATAAGGTAAAAAATAATGCTCTCTTCATAATCCTAATCTACCAATCCTTTGATACTTCCCTCTCGTAACTCCTGGTGCCTTTGTCCATATAATCCGGCGTTGCTTCATCTTGGCCATAGCGCTCTAAAAGCGCTCGTGCCCCTTCTTCTGATAACTCCTTGCCTTGCTCTTCTTGTTGTGCTTCTTCGGCGGCTGTCTGCTCCTCTTTTTGCTGCTTTTCCTCTTGGTGCGCTTGTCCCTCTTGGCCTTCTTTTTCTTCCTGCTTTTGCTCTTTTCCTTGAGCCGACTCTTCTTTTTCTTTATCTTCTTTACCTTGTTCTTTACCGGTAGGACAAGTGCCTTGCTTTTGTTCCTCCTGTTTTTGCTCTTGTTCTTTCTGTTTATCGGCGCTAGATTGTTGCTGCTTTAATTTATCCAGTAAAACCTTCAGTTCTCTCTCAACAAACTCATGATTAAAACGCGCATCAGTATTTTTTTGGTCAAGCTCAACTGCTCTCTTGTAATAATCCAGCGATTCCCGTAAGAGGCCTACTGTAGCTGATAAATCCGTATTCTCTTTAAGCTTGCCTAATTTATATTTGCAATTCCCCAAGTTATATAAGGCATCTGCTTCAAACTTCTTATCTTCGCTGGTTAATGCTTTAGTAAAGGAATCTATGGCCTTCTGATAATCTTCCTTTTTATATAATGCTGTTCCCGTGTTGAAGTTTACGATATCAGAGTCAGGCAGAGCTACGCTTGCATCGTTATATTTTTGCAGCGCTTCATCGAGTTTTCCTTGTTTGTAAAGCTTATTTGCTTCCCTGACGTTTTTCTTGGCATCAGTTGCAGCAAAGCAGGGTAAGTTCGCATTCGCAAAAATACATAGGCTAATAAAAAATGTGACTATCCCGTATCTTTTACTCATAACGCTCTCTTCGTCTATCGCTTAAGAGAAACTCAACCGCCAAAAGCAAAAAGGCTATGCCTAACGGAATCTGGAAACGTTCCTCATACTGCTTAGCCATCTTGGTTTCAAGTTCTCTTTTTTCCATTTCCGATAGTTTCTCTTTATAAATTAAATCTAACCCAAACTCTTTAGAGCTTGCGCGCACGTAACTGCCGCCTGTAGCCAGAGCTATTTTTTGTAGAGTTGCTTCATCAAGACGACTCTTTACCACCGCACCGCTTCTATCCTTCAAAAAGGCCTTATTACCGCTTTCATCAGTTACTGGTATAAGCTCGCCTTCGCTTGTGCCAATACCTATACAAAATATCTTTATGCCCTCTTTTTGCGCCAGTTCCGCGACCTTAACCGGATCTCCCTCATGATCTTCACCGTCAGTAATAATAATCAGCACCTTGTATTTCTTAAGCCCACCCTCATAGCTTTCGATAGCCTGTCGAATTGCGCTGGAAATTGAAGTCCCGCCTTTAGGGATAGTATTTATATCAAGCGCCTCTACGGATAAAAGAAATCCGCTATAATCTACTGTAAGCGGGCATTGCACAAAAGCGCTTCCGGAGAAAGCAATCAATCCAATGCGGTCGCCTAAAAGGCGCTTAACAAAATCCGCCAATGCCAGTTTGGTACGCTCCAGGCGGTTTGGCTTTATATCTTCTGCCAGCATACTTTTGGATACATCTACTGCTACCAATATATCCAAGCCTTTGCGTTTTATCTCCTGCCACTTAAAACCCCATTGCGGCCGCATAAAAGAAAAGGCTACTAATGAGAAAATAACGATAACTAGAACCTGTTTTAATCTGTGCTTACGGACATCAAAAGAAGCAAGAAGTGTAGCCAACAGATTCTTATCGGCAAAGGTTTCCAGGGCTTTCTTTCTCCTTGCCTTTACCCAGAAAAAGAATCCTACTAATGCAATAATCAACCAAAATAAGTACCCTGCTTGTATATTGGCAAATCTCATGCTAAGGGATTCTCCGTAAAATTGTATTCCTTAACAAAACTTCCAGCAGTAAGAAAACCATAGCAATACTTAAAAATATCGGAAACAACTCCCGGTATTCCATATACCCTTTTTCTTCAATAGGGCTTTTCTCCATGCGGTCAATTTCAGCATAGATTTCTTTTAATGATTTAGTATCTGTGGCGCGGAAATATTTACCTTCTGTTTTAGAAGCGATATTTATCAGGCTATCCTCATCAATATCTATTTTTACCGGCTGATACACCGTATTGCCAAAGAAGTCTTTCATCGGGTACGGCGCCATACCCTTAGTGCCGGCGCCGATAGTATATACTTTAACTTTTAAGGCTTTTGCAGCTTCAGCAGCTAAAGAGGGTGAAATCTTTCCTGCGTTGTTTATGCCGTCGGTTAAAAGAATTACGATTTTACTTTTTGCTTTGGTATTTTCCAGCCGCTTTAGAGCAACTGATAAGCCAGAGCCAATGGCTGTGCCGTCCTCAATCATTCCGATTTTAACACGCTTAAGGTTTTCCAGTAGCCAGCCGTAGTCAAGTGTTAAGGGGCTTGCGGTATAAGCTCGGGCAGCAAAGGCGACAATGCCAATGCGGTCATTTTTCCTTCCCTGAATAAAATTTTCCACCACATCTTTTACTGCATCTAAGCGGTTTGCCCTTTTACCATGCAGAGTAAAATCCTCTGCCAGCATACTGGTTGAAGTATCCAAAGCAAGAATGATATCAATGCCTTCGGTCTGAATCTTTGATTCTTCAATCGGCACTCGAAACCTAGCTAAGGCAAGAGCCAGGAACATAAACGCCAACAAGCGCAAGACCCAGATATATCGGCTGCACAGGGTTTTAAAGGTGCTGCTACCTATGGTTAAAAATCTCTCTGAAGAAAACCGGATCCCAGGAGATCTATTTTTGCGTAAAGAATAGCAAACAATCCCTGCTGCTACAGGAATTAATAAAAAAAATAGGGGATTTTGAATAAGCATATTTTAAGACTTATCTTCTTGTTTAGTCTGATCAACCAATCTCCTTGCCGAGGCAAGCGCTAAACTGGCTTCTGTTTCCGCAGGCTGATATTTGGCAAATTTAACCAAGTCGCAATTAGTCAGAAAATCACGTAATAAACCTTTATGCTCAACCGATAAAGAGCTATCTTCTTTAACCTTAAGCAGAAATTCCTCGGTAGTCATCTCCGGAGCGCGGATATTAAACCTGTTTTCTAAGTAACGGCGCACAATATCCGAAAGCTCTATGTAATAAGCCTTGGTTTGCCCTTGGCGAATGTAGTCCTTTTTCTCTAACGCAGCCAAGGCTTCGTAAGCAATAATGTGCGCTAGGAGCGGTGGTGTCTTAGATTCTTCATGTTTTTTCCTCAAAAGAATAAAACTAAAAACTCCTCCTATAATTAAAAGGAGAGCTAATACTATTAAGCTGTAGAGCCACATTTTGCTGGCAAAACTTTTCGGTCCCCTTATATCGCGGATATCTGCCCGATTTGACGCATTATCCAGCACACTCTTAACCTCTAATTTTACTTCATTTGCGCTTAACTCCTGCCAATCAGTTTGTCCTTTAGTGCGGTATTTAACCGTTGCTGCCGGAATGGTATGTTCTCCGCTGACATACGTATCTAAAAGATACCATTGCTTAAAAGTCTTTTTTGCGAAGAACCCTTTGGCGCTAGAGCCGAAGTCTTTAATCGCAAAACCGGATAAATTCTCCGGAAGGATCTGAGGGAATTCAACTTCAATATTCTTTTTTGCCTTTACCGTAATTGTATAGGTGAACTTATCACCTATCTGTATTGAAGTTTTATCCACCGCAGCAGCCGCTTCAATCTCTGAATTTTTCTTTCCCTTATCACCAGCCGCAAAAGAAACGCCACTGCCTGTTAAAAATACTCCTAAGCATAAAATAGCGCAGATTAAATTAGTTATTCTTCTTGGTCTCATTCTTATTTGCGGTTTCAAAAATTTCTACCTCTTGCTCTTCTAATGCCTTTTTAAGTAAATCCTGGCTTATTTCTTGCTGCTTTTTCATCTTGTATTCGTATTCAACTTCTGATTTTACTTCCTCAAAGCTCTTCTGTCGTTTTTGCCTTTTATCAAGAATAGAGAAGACATAGAACTTATCTTTTATCTTCAAAGGATCGCTTATTTTCCCCTTTTCTTTAAGGAATAGGCCGGCAATAATATCCTTTGCCTCTCCTATACCGGAAATACTTGAGTCTCCTTCTGTGATTGAAGCCTCTTGGGGCTTTCCTTCCTTTTCTTTGAGCTTTTGAATCATCTCGTCTTTTTGGGATTCGTTTTCAAAACTTAAATAACTTACCTTTATTTGCGCTGGTTCAATAAAACTATCTTTGTTGGCTTCGTAATATAATTTGATATCTTCGGGGCTAATCTTATCCAGCTTTTCCTGTATCTCTTTACCTAAAAGCTGCTCAACCGCAATCTGTTTTTTCAACTGCTCTAAAGTCTGGCGGGTTTCTTCTTTTGTATCCAATCCTAAACGCTTTGCTTTTGTATAAAGAACTTCTTGCCCAACATAATTCCTGATAAATTCTAAGCGTCTTTCCGTCTCCTCTAAGCTCTTTCTCATCCATTGAGGAACATTTTTCAATGCCTGATCAATTTCGGCATCGGTTATTTCTCTTTTGCCGATACGCGCAACTACCTTTCCCTTTGCCTGTTTCTCTCCGACCAAAGAAGTCCGCGCTTCCAATTCGTATTTAGCTTGGCTGCTCATTCCAAGGTTTTCCAGCGCTTCGACAATCTTCTGGTTCATTTCCCCTGAAAATTCTGCTTTAGGATCGAGCATCTCCGCCTTATAAAAACTCTTCAACGCTTTCTCATATTTGTACAATTCCATATAAACACTGCCAAGTTTATATAAAAGATTGGCCTCTTCTTGCGGCTGCATCTTGCCAGCGGCAAGATATTCTTCAAATGCTTCAGCAGCCTCGCTCTTTAGTCCCTTGCTTAAAAGCTTATTAGCATAATCCATCTGGCTTGAGCTGGTTAAGAAAGAGGCTTGCTCTTTAGGTTTAACTATCCGTGTAGGCAAAGTTGCCACCAGAAATATCAAAACCGCCAACATTAAAACTATAATTATGGAAAAGAAAACCTGACGCATTTAACGTAACCTCCTTTCCCGCATGCGGAAAAATTTAAATAAGGTGCGGTTATAGGGGATATCGCAGCGAATATCTACATTATCTACCCCCAATCTGTCGAATGTTTTCTTGCGTTCGCCTGTTATCTTTAATGCGTTCTCCCGGAAATTACGGCGCAAGGCTTCATTTGAGGTATCCAGATTAAATGTTTTGCCGGTTTCCGGGTCATCAAACTGAGCCATGCCTATATTAGGCAAATCTAACTCCTTGGGGTCGGTTATGGTAATACTTACCAGGTCATGGCGCTTATTAGCAATGGAAAGCGGTTTCTCAAAGTTGGTATCATAAAAATCAGAGACGATAAAAGTAACTGTGCTACGCTTACATACTTTATTCAGATATTCTAAGGCCGCGGGTATATCTGTTTTTCTGCCTTGCGGGTTAAAATACAATGCCTCTCTAATGATACGCAGTACATGGCTTATACCTTTTTTAGGCGGTACAAATTTCTCGATTTTATCAGTAAAAATAATCAGACCTACTTTATCATTATTGCGGATTGCCGAAAGAGCCAAGACCGAGCAAATCTCCGCGGCAATTTGCCTTTTCAACTTACTAACTGTTCCAAAATACGAAGAAGCTGACAGATCCAGCAACAACATTACCGTCAGTTCTCTTTCTTCCATAAACTTTTTAATGTAGGGATGCCCCATGCGTGCGGTTACATTCCAGTCAATGGAGCGGATTTCGTCGCCTACTTGGTACTCGCGCACTTCATCGAACTCCATACCCCTTCCCTTAAACACGCTCTGGTATTGACCGGAAAATACATCGGTAACCATACGCGAGGTAGTAATCTGAATTCGCCTAATCTGCTGTAAAACTTCTTTGGGAATCATTTAAGGTACCTCAACCTCATCGAATATTCTCTTAATAATATCTTCGGAGGCTTTTTCTTCTGCCTCTGCTTCATAACTTACAATAACTCTATGTCTTAAGATATCCGGGCCAATGGACTTAACATCCTGTGGCGTAACATAGCCTCTGCCCTGGATAAAGGCATATGCTTTTGAGGCGAGCGTCAAATAAATGCTTGCGCGGGGAGATGCGCCATACTGGATTAAATTGGTTAAGTCGCTTAATTTATATTTGGCTGGCTCTCTAGTAGCAAAAACAATATCAAGAATGTACTTCTCGAGCTTTTCGTCCATATAAATCTCGTTGACTACCTTTCGAGCGCGCTTAATATCTTCAGGTACGACTACCGGAGAAACTTTGATTTCCTTATCCGTGACGCTCATTTCTTTAAGAATCTTGTGCTCTTCGTCTTTATTGGGGTAGGTAATGTTGATTTTTAACATAAAGCGGTCAACTTGAGCTTCAGGTAAAGGATAAGTCCCTTCCTGCTCTATCGGGTTTTGCGTTGCCATAACTAAGAATGGATCATCTAATTTATAGGTATTCTCACCGATAGTAACCTGCCTCTCCTGCATTGCCTCTAAGAGTGCACTCTGCACCTTTGCCGGAGCGCGGTTAATCTCATCGGCCAGAATGATATTGGCAAATATAGGGCCTTTTTTAGTGGTGAAATTCCCGTCCTTGGGATTATAGACAAGCGTTCCGATAAGGTCGGCAGGAAGCAGATCAGGGGTAAATTGAATTCTCTGGAATTTGGTGTTTATTGCTTGAGAAAGAGTTTTTACGGAAAGGGTCTTAGCCAGGCCCGGCACACCCTCAACAAGCACATGCCCATTAGCCAAAAGCCCAACTAATAGTCGCTCAATTAAATATTTTTGCCCGACAATAACCTTCTCAATCTCCTGCTTTAGGCTGATGACAAAACTGCTTTCCTGCTTTACTTTCTCATTAATTGCGGTTACGCCCGTATAATTCATATTGTGACCTCCTTTTTTAACCCAGCAATTCTATTTTTAATAAATTCACTGCCTTTCCCAATATCATCTTTATAAGCAGGGTTATATACGCCATTCAGAATAAATTTTTCCCCAATTATAACGCAAATTTTAGGCCATTTCAAAAAATTATTTTCTTGCCTAAATGCTTTATAAGTGCCATCTATATATAAGGGGATAATGGGAGCCTTAGATTTGATTCCTATATAAGCGGCTCCGGAAAGAAAGGGATTTAATTCCCCGTTTCTTGATAATTTACCCTCGGGGAATACGCCGATAATCCGGTTTTGGCTTAGAAGAATCGCGGCCTGTTTAAGCGCTTCTTTATTATTGCCTTTACCCGGCTCTACTTTAAAAAAAGGGACTCTTTTAGCAAAAGAAGAGAAGGGCTTAATACGAAAAACCCAACTTGCTACTAACCAATGAATTATACGGTTTGTGCAACAGGTGACTACGAACGGATCAAGAAGGCTGAAATGATTAGCGACTAATATGGCGGGGCCATTTTGAGGTATATTTTCCTTCCCTTTTATCTCTAATCGGAAAAATAATTTTAATATCACAAAAAATAAGCCTTGAGAAGCCCGGTAAATACATTTAGCAATGTCCATATATTTAATTTATCCGCCTTTTATTTCTAAAGATGGCCTTTTCGTCTCTTTACGCGTCCCGACTGATTCATGGCACTGGGCGCAACGATAATCGTATAATTCTCCGTCGGGCAACACCAGAAGCAACACCTCCTGCACCGGCATTGACCTGCCGCAATTATTGCAATACAAATGCGTGGCTGTCAGCTTCTCAAATTGCCTGTCCTGTTGCTCTTCTTCTCTTTCTTCCCACATCATTTATTTTTCTTCCACCAATCCGCATCATCGTCTTCCTCCTCAAACTTGCCAAAATCCGGAGGCAGAATGATATTGAAATGTAAGAAAAGATACGAAGGGATATCTCCAAAGCCTTTGAATTTTTTAAGGTCTTTTAAATCCTTAGGCAGATTATCCCCGATGCCAGGCATATACTCTTTTAAAATTGTCTTCATCTTGCGCAAAATCTGCTCATGCGGTTCACAGCCTAATGGTAAAGTCGGTAATTTCTTACTGCATTTCTTGCAGTAGAATTCCAAATTACCGCACTGAGTGCATTCCGCAACAAAGAACTTCTTTAATACGAATATTTGTTTACATTTAGCGCAATGCAACTTTTCCTGGCAAGCAGCACAGATGCTTATTTTCTTAAGAGAGGTTGTTCTAAAAACTAAGGGGGTATCGGAAAAATACATTTTGCCGCAAATCTTGCATTCTGTAGGCAGGCCCGTATGTAAAGGAACAACTTCTATTCTCTTGCCTATATATTTATGTTTTCTGCACTTCAAATCTTTTTTCATTTTTGCTTACCCCCCTTCATAAGATAAGGCCTATTTATTTCCAATCATCGTATTCTTCGTACATATAATCATCAACTTCGCCAGCTATTTTTACTTGCACAGGCGAAGCTTGCGTAATCTCTAATTTGGTAAAGCAAGATGGGCATTCTATAGTATCTTTTATCTTAAAGTTTAGTGGTAAATCAAAAATTTTTTCGCAACAAGGACACCTGACTTTTCCACTCATAGGCATAACTTTACCTATCTGCCATCTTAGCCTTTGCTTCCCAATATCACCAACTCAGCCAGCCTCTTACGCGGCATAATGTAAGATACGCATTCTTCACATAAAAAAGATTTCTTGCCTTTAGAGATCTTTTCTCCTGACAACGGTTCTATTGCTTTAATAATCCCCCAGGCCCATTTGGTTTTAAGAAAATCCTCATTGGCCTCAACAAGTCGCATTATATAATCTTCAATCTCCGGCTTTTGTTTTTTAAGCGCCTGGCAACAAGGCTTTTTTCTGTCGGGATTACTGGTCTTGGCTATTTTTGGCTTTCTTCCCATTGCGGTTTTGGTTTATCTTTTATAAAATATCTCCCAGAATAATGGTCTTTCGGATCAATGCCTTTTTCTAAAAACTTAAGCCGCCTGCGGCGCCTCTTTAACTTTTGCCTGAATTTAATCTGTAATTTTTTCTTAGAACTCATAGCTTATCCATTTCAAAAAGGTCATAGCCGCACCAGCGGCATTTCTTTTCTTCTTCGGAATAACCGTCGGTCATAAGGCATTTGCGGCAACGATAATTACCATTTGATTTTTTCAACACGCCGAATTCTTTCTCTAATGCCATGATATCTATATTTTTGAGTATATTTTCGTGCATAGCTATTTATTTTTAGCGATAAAGGGCTGCCGCCATTAATAATGACAGCAGCCCTCTACTTTTAACCTTCAGTTGCGATTAATACTCGCCGTGTGGAGATGGGGGCATAGGCGGCATCTTTTCTTTTTCCGGAAGCTCACACACTACAGCCTCAGTGGTAAGCATTAGCCCGGCAATGCTTGAAGAATTCTGTATTGCCAGCCTCACCACTTTTACTGGATCAATTACGCCTGCCTTGATTAAATCAGTGTATTCGCCTGTTTCGGCATTGTAGCCAAAGGCACCTTTTTCGTCTTTGACTTTCTGAGCCACTACCACGCCTTCCACCCCGGCATTCTGGGCAATCTGCCTGATTGGCTCTTCCAGAGCACGCCTCACAATATCAACCCCGATTTTCTCATCCCCTTCAAGTTTAAGGGCCTCAACGCGGGGGATTGTCCGTAAAAGCGCAACTCCACCTCCGGGGACAATGCCTTCTTCAACTGCTGCCCTTGTCGCATGAAGCGCATCTTCTACGCGTGCCTTCTTCTCTTTCATCTCAGTCTCGGTAGCAGCACCCACATTAACTACTGCCACACCACCCGAGAGCTTTGCCAGACGTTCTTGAAGTTTTTCCCGGTCATAATCAGAATCGGTTTTGTCAATTTCCTTCTTTATCTGCTCGATTCTTCCTTTGATGTCTGAGGTTTTACCAGCTCCTTCGATTATGGTGGTATTTTCTTTATCCACTTTAATTCTCTTGGCTTTACCTAAATCAGACATCTGGACATTTTCCAGTTTTATCCCCAGGTCTTCGGCAATCGCTCTCCCACCAGTGAGAACAGCGATATCTTCCAGCATTGCCTTACGCCTGTCGCCGTAACCCGGAGCCTTTACTGCACAAACATTAAGTGTGCCTCTGATTTTATTAACCACCAGGGTTGCCAGTGCTTCGCCTTCAACCTCCTCTGAAATAATCAATAGCGGCTTACCTTGCTGGGCAGTTTTTTCAAGCAGTGGGATAATGTCCTTTACCGCCGATATTTTCTTCTCATAAATTAAAATATACGGCTCTTCTAAGACACACTCCATCCTTTCAGCATCGGTTACAAAGTATGGAGAAAGATACCCTTGGTCAAATTGCATGCCTTCAACTACATCCAGGGTTGTGGCCATAGATTTTGCTTCTTCTACGGTAACCACGCCGTCTTTCCCTACCTTATCCATAGCATCAGCCAAGAGATTTCCTATAGTTTCATCGCCATTGGCTGAAATAGTGGCGATTTGAGTTGTTTCTTTCTTGTCTTTAATGGGTTTTGACATCCGCTTAAGCTCATCGATAACCACTTCCACTGCCTTGTCTATGCCTCTTTTAAGGCCCATAGGATTTGCGCCAGCAGTGACGTTTTTCATGCCTTCCTTATAGATTGAGTGAGTCAAAAGCGTGGCTGTGGTCGTACCATCACCCGCAGTATCAGAGGTCTTTTCAGCTACTTCCTTAACCATCTGAGCGCCCATATTCTCATAGGCGTCCTCAAGCTCAATTTCCTTTGCTACTGTAACGCCGTCTTTGGTAATGGTCGGTGAGCCAAACTTCTTATCCAAGACTACATTACGGCCTTTGGGGCCTAAGGTAACTACCACTGCATCAGATAATTTCTCTACGCCTTTTAATATTTTCTGCCTGGCCTCTTCGCCAAAAGAAAGTTGTTTTGCCATATTGAATTCACCTCTCTTTCAATTAAAATTTAGTCAGTAATAATAGCTAAAACATCCTCTTCCTTAATAATCAGGTGCTCTTCGTCCTCTAATTTTATTTCTGTGCCGGAATATTTTCCGTATAGTATTTTGTCTCCCGGCTTAACCTCTAAGGGCTGAACCTTACCGTCATCTAAGACTTTACCCTTACCTACTGCCACGACTCTGCCCTCCTGCGGCTTCTCCTTAGCAGTATCCGGCAGGATAATTCCTCCTTTGGTTTTTTCTTCAGCTTCCAAAGGCTTAACCAAAATCCTGTCTCCTAATGGCGTAATCTGCATAGACACCTCCTCCTTTTCTTTAATATCCTGTTGGATTATCTCTGTTTTTACTTCCTGTTTTTCCTCAACGGGCTTTTCCTTTAGAGTTTTTGCCCGTGCTAAAGGTTTCTTTTTAGCGACAGTTTTTCGTTTTTTCATAGCAAAGACGACTCACCTCCTTTACAATGAAGGGAAAAATAAGATTTAAGTTTTGATTGTATTTTTTATTTTACTTCGACTTTAATATTACGGTATCGTGAGCCTTTCTTTTTGGGGAGAACAAGCTCTAATACTCCGTCCTTATATGTTGCTTTTACTCTGCGGTCATCAACCTCTGCCGGAAGAGTAACCGTGCGGTTAAAACTGCCATAGAATCTTTCTGAGCGCACACAATCCTTTTCTTTAATCTCTTGTGCGTGTTTCTTCTCTCCCTTAATAACTAAGGTATTGCCATATACTGAAATATCAAAATCTTTTTTCTCCATCCCGGGGATATCCGCCTTAACCATTACCTTATCTTTAAGGTCATGAACATCCACTTCCGGACCCCAGCCTTTAAACATCATCTGCCCCTTTTTCTCAGGAAACCGGGCAAGCGAAGAACTAAAAAGGCTGTTCATGCGCTCCTGGAGTTGCTCAATTTCAGAAAAAGGATCCCACAAACGATCCAATGGCTTCCATGGCACTAAATCCATATTTAATCACCTCTCCTTTCCTCTTAATCTTGGCACTTTGCCTTTTAGACTGCTAATTTACAATGAAAAAAATTTACCCTTTGCGATGAAGCTTTTTTTCTAACTCTAAAACAACTTTTAATCCGGTAATTTTTACCTTCTTTTCCTTAACTAAATACCAGATGTGCTTTAATCTATTGAGCTCATTCCTAGAATACAGGCGCATCTTATCTTTTTTCCGCGGTGGAGAAACAATCCCTTCCCTATCAATTCGCTTCAGAGCCCAAACCGGTATTCCCAAAAGCCGGGAAACAACCGTAGCTGGCATAATCGGTTCATCAAACTTAATTGCGAATTCTTCATTATAAAACACTGGTTTCATCTTTTTCACGGTAAATTATATACCATAACTTAATTTTCTTGTCAAGTCTTTTTTAGCACATTTTTGTCCGATTATCGGACAATATTATAACAAACGTATTACGTCTTTATAAAATATTTTTTATTATTGCCTATCTGTTGACCAAATGTTTTTTATTTCTTCAAACAATGCAGGATTATCAAAATCGGCTGGCAGGACATTCTCCTCTGGTTTTCCAAAAAGATAATCGCCTTCTTTATAAAAACCTGCCGCTATCAGCTTAGAACAAACAAATCTCTTCTTGCTGCTAAATAAACTATGCAAAACTAAACCAATCTTACCGCACAAAATTGACAAAGGAAACCAAAAGAATTGCAGGGCATCATAAGGCAGGTTGTTCATTGTGGCCCACCAAAGCGCTACCTTATAACGCTTTTGTTCCGCTTGTCCCCGACGTCTCATAATTTTTATCTCATAACCTTTATTTACATATTCTTTTTGCAAATTTATTACTCTTGATTGTGGGATATTTGCCTCAACAGCATCTAATCCCCCGAGACTACCGGCAACGTGAGTCCATTTAGAGCTCTCGCCATATCCAGCTTTACGCTGGAAAGCTTGAATTGCTGGTTTTCGCGTAGCTATCAAGATTACATGGCCTATTTTCAGTGAATCTGCATTAAGAGTAGGCATAATTCCTTTCTCACCACCTAAACCCCAGGCCGGCGACTATGGACACTTCTTTACGCGAGCTTAACGCCTGGATAAAGGCTTCTCCTTGACGCTCAAGGATGTCCCTTGACAGTTTAACATCTATCCCCAAATCTTCGCCTATTTTGTTTTCTAATCTCACTTCAAGCCTGGAATTCTTATCCAGCTTTGCCCACCCGCCCAGGACAATGCTGCGGATTTGGCCTTCTGCATAGGGCATCTCAAATAACAAACCCAGGTTCTTATCTACCTTCCAGTTGCCAAAGAGGGTAATGGTTTTTTGGCTGGGAGCCGCTCCTACGCCTAACTCATACTGCAACCCTCTTTCTGCGGGCTTGCCGATGCTTACCTTAAAATCAAATGCTGAGTTTATTTCTTTATTTAAGACATAGATGATCCGGTTTTTACCGATGATATCCCAGTATCCCTTAAGAGTGACGGTTTGAGTTATCTTTTCCCGTTTTCTGCGTCCTCTTTTTTCATAAGTGTAGATAATCTCGTTTTGGTTATTTACCTCCCAGCCGCCTTGTAAGGTAATTCTATCGCTTGGGCCGGTTTCTTTTTCCACGTTAAATGTCAGCCGGTTATGTTCGTCTGCCTGCCATCTGCCGCCAAGATTTACTATATAGATGTGGTCGTTGCCATCGCTGTCTTTGGAAGTCAGTGAAAAGATGAGCATATTATCTTTGGCATCTATCAGTTCGCTCTCCAGGCTTAATTTATTCCCGGCAATCTGGTTTCCCCATTTGTCTAAAGTAAGCACCAGATTATGTTCCTTATCCAGAGCCCATTTTCCGCGAAGTTTGACCTGTTGAGGGGTATCTATTCCTTGCGATTTCTTGACGTGATAGAGAAGCGTGTTATCCTCGCCTATCTCAAATTCCCCATCGAGGACGGTCCTAAACCCGCTCACCCCAGACTTCTTGTCTGTCTTTTCCAAAATAAGCCGGTTGTGCGGGTCTACTTCGTATCGTATCTTAGTTTTTTTCATATCGTCTCAACTCACCCTGCAGTGCTTTCTGCTTATTCTGTCCTTCCTATTATCCGCGTTACATAAATATAGGTTCGCTTGGGATTATCTATATTTTTCTGGCTGACGGCGTCAAAAACTCTCTTTATTTCCTTCTCTCCATATTGTTTTGTCTTTAAGATTATATCTTCTATCACTTCGGGGTTATTCTCTTCAAAGACAATTTCCGCGTATTTTCTTGCCTTGGTAAAAGCTTCTTTGCCATGCTTCCCTTCTATCGCCCCAAGCTGCGCCTCCCGGACTTTCGGATCATAGAGTTTTAATATCTTGTACATTTTGGGCCTGCGCTCGTCATATGGCTTGCCGGATAACTCGTCGTATCTTACCTCCAGCAAATTCTCTCTTCTTAACTCTCCCATACCTTTATTTATCACATCCTGGCCCACATCACCGAACTGCTTGGTTATCGTGGAGACGCTTTTTGACCAGAACGGCTTTATATCGCTTACATCTGTATCAGCAAGATTTATCAGATAACAGAATTTCGCCCTTAAAGATAATCTCCCATTCCAGCCAAAATTAAAATAATCCTCGGGAAGCTCAAAATACTGCTCATCCGGTATTACATATAGTCCCCTACCTTGGTCATAATTCAGCAAGGTTATAGTTGCTTCCTTGGCATAGCGAGGCTCAAATTTGAGCAATTTGTATTTTCCCTCTAATCTCCTAAATACTTTTATGATTTGCCTTCGGTAATCGGTGATAGTCCAGCCTTCATAAATCCCAAGATATTTGGCCAGGTCATCATAGAAAAGCGTTAATTTAGCCTGCGGATTGCCGTCATATTTCCAAAGCAGGTACAAATAAATATCAAATGCCCGTTCATCCTGAGATTTTACTATCCCCGCTGCCAAATCCGGATTTTCCATAAACTCCCATCTAATCGGCACTGTTGGTCCAAGGGAATCCAGATATTCATCTATTTTTGTATCAATTTTTATAGTTTTTAAGTAAGCCAAAATCTCTCCTGCCAATTCCTGCGAATTGACCAAAACATCCGTTTCAATACTGTTGTCAAATGCCGATTCTGTCCAGTTTGTGCTTCCCAGGATAACAACCTTGTTGTCAATAATCACGGTCTTGGCATGAGCGTATCTTGCCGGCTCATCATAATTGACTTTTATGCCGGCATCTTTGAGTCGCTTGTAAGCCCGGCTGCTTTTAATTTGGCTTTCCCAATCTCCGGTGTGCCTACGCTGCACAAAATCCACATTCTGATCCAGGATAACCTCTACCTCAACCCCTCTATTCTTCGCCGCTATAAGTTCATCAATGAGCTGGTTTGGCTTTGAGGCCGGTTTAGACAAAGTTGATTCTATAGTAAACATCACCACATAAATTGATTTTTCTGCCTTAGAGAGTGCCTCTTTTACTGCTGGAAAGTACTTAGTGCCGCTGATATCCGTTACTTGGGCCTGATAACAAAAAGCCCTTGCCGTTATTCCTAAAGAGGCAAGGGCTATTATAAACGTAATTAAGCTTTTCTTCATTAAATAGGCTTTTATCCTTCTATTTCTATGCTTATCTTTTTTACTCGCGGCAGCTCTTTCTTTTCTGTCTCGTTTATCGTATATTGCCATTCGTCATAATCAAATGCCACCGCATAGCAGCGAGCAACCTCTTTTCCGTCAAACTTAACTAAAAATCCACCTTCGGCCATAGATACCCCCTAATTCAGCTATGAGGTTATTATGAAATTTATTAATCCGGCTTCCACCACCAACTTGAACGGTATACGTCAATTCCTTGATTCGTCCATGTTACTTTTTCCCACATACACTGTTTTGGATTTCCACCGTTCTTTGTCGCGTCGCTCAACATATTAAATACATCAGCTGTAATATAAGATGCATAATTTGACTCTCTTAACGAACATAGTTTTGCTGCATAATTCGCGGCACGGCCAACCCAAACCAAATCATTTGAGCCTCGAATTCCGGTTCGCGCAATAAAAAGGCTACTTGTGTCTATACCTACTGCTTGCTGTATCTGAAATGAAGTATCTGGGTACTGCTCTTTAATCGCTTTGTTTATAACTTGTTTCACAACATAATTAATCATCAGGGCTGTTTTTGCTGCGGAAGAATTCTTTAAGTCGCCAATAAAGACAGCCATTACCCGATCTCCATCGAATGCAGTAATAACCCCATCATTAAAACGTATCAAACGGCAGACCGATACAAGATATGTTTTATAAACTTCCGCTGCAAACCAATCCTTATATCCTTTAACAAGCGAGGTTGATTCGGCAAGATCTGCATAGAGAACAGTACCTTTTAATGAAACCGCGTCATTCCCCAGCTCGACATCTTCTGGCTCAGGGACAACATCGCCATCTCTTCGGCTCCACTTAGTCTTAAGAATTTCTTTAATCTCGTTTTGAATATCTTCAAGCATTGCCATTTTAAAATTATACTGCTGTAATTAATCCTATCAGCCAACGTCCGCAAAGGCCGATAATAAGCGCTACAAAATAACTAATCATCGTTCCGAGCAACATATACTCAGCCATGTGTTTCCGATCGTCTTTATCATCAGGTAAACGATAACCCAAAACAGCTGCTTTGACAGCGAAAATAAAAACAGTTTGAGAGACTAATCCGAGACAAACAAATAAAGCCACAAGCGCCCTCTCAAAGAAACCGAGCCATTTCCCCGTTTCATTATCATCTTGGACTTTAATTTTTGCTATCTTAAAAAATATCCAAACCAACAAATGCCCGAGTAGAGCTGAGACCAGAACCGTTACCCCGCCAATAAGAACCTTAATCATCCTTAAGTCGCCTCCCCGCTCTTATCCACTATTTGTCCAGTAGTCTGTGGCGTATGAAGATCTCGCCATAGTTCCATTGCATTGGCTGTCCGATATACAACATGTCGCCTAAGTGCTTTCTCAAGAGCAACGCTATAAGGTAATGATAGCTGCAAAGCCATTTCTCTGGGCTTACCGTTAAGAATTTCATCTCGAGTGAATCTAAGCTCCTTTGAATAGGCTAATTCAAGAAATAATAACCCTACATGATAAATATCAATCCGATGGTCGATAGGTCCAAATTCTGCCGAATTAATAACCTCTGGCGGAATCATCCATTCTGCCCGGGTATTTTTAGCATCGATCTCATTGAATAATTTCGCGACTCCTAAATCACCAAGTTTAAACTGCAAGATTTGGTTATTCTGAGGAATCATCTCGTCTTTAGCCAAGGCCACGAATACATTCGCCGAATGAATATCTTGGTGAACATAACTATTGATATGAAGGTAATGTATTGCCTGCAAAAGCGAGCGCGCAATCGGCATCAACCAATTAAGGCCGTTGAAATCCTTCAGAGAAAATAATTGTTTTGCTGAAAAATGGCATCTTTCGGTTATAATGTAGAAGGTATCCCTAAACTCGAAAGCATCATATACAAAAGTAATATGCGGATTACGCAATTGCATGAGTTTAATAAACTCATCTGTAGCCGAAGCTTTCACTTTCTCATATGTGCCTGTAGGCTTTAGAACCTTAGCCGCGAGGTCGTTTTCCCAGATATCTTTGCAGGCAAAAACGACCCCGAAAAATCCCTCTCCGATTTTCTCGCCCATTGTGTAACTATTACCTGTGGCCATGCTTGTAATAACTTCTCCGGCAGTCGGCGGAATTACTGATTTAGCCGGTGTAGGTACATTTTGTGGTACTGGTTGTGGCAATTGTTGTGTCATTAATTCTCACTCCAAATTTTTGAGATCCGATCTTTAATTTTCTGTTCGAACATTTCAATCAATTGTTCGTTTGAGTCAATAATAGACTGCTCTTTTTTAAGCTGCTCAACCATTTGTTTCTGCATTTCAAGGCTTGGCAGTGGAATTTTCAAATGATTTAAATCTCTGATAGGCAATTGGGGCTGGGCGCTGCCGGATAAAATTTTCTTAATCTGCTCCTTGGCATCGGACGATTGAAAAAAATAAAACAAAAACTCCGATAAAATCTTGGTCTCATCCGGCCTAAAAATTAACATGCCGGAATTGATGCGCATATTTGTATATGGAACAGCGTGGTCAAATATTGCGACATTACCCACCGTGCCTCGGCTCGTCATAATAACATCTCTCTTTTTAAGCTTTCCCTTCCCCATTTTCTTATCTTTATCTTCGGTAATAAACATATTCTCATCGAAATAGAAACCATCTTTTCTGACATTCTTTGCGTTCAGAAATAGGCAGTAACCTTCATTGGAAAATTCATTTTGCTCAGGATAATTCACGCCCCTATCACCGTCTATAATTTCGAGCGGGGCTTGCCCCATTTCAACCCACTCACAAGCTATTTCTCTAAGTACTTCACCAAAATATGCTCTCTCTCTCTCGAGATTTTTGATGATTTCTTTAGCGTTCCGGATGGCTTCTTGTTTAGATTCAATCTCGGCAACGATTTTTTCCTGCGCAGCTAATGGCGGAAGAGGAATTTTGATATCCTCTATCTGTTTCCTGCTTATGCTGTCAAATACGGAACCTCCTCCACCCTTGATACTGCTTTCTTTTGATTTAAGTAGATAAAAAAGGTATTTATAATTTAATTTTTTGCCAGCGCGAATCGCTGCCAAGCCCCTTCCTATGCATATTTTTTCATTGCACAAATTCACGGGGCCCACGGGTGCCCTAACAGACATAAGAATATCTCCGCTGATAGCTATTTTTGTAACACGCGTTGTCCATTTAGTCGGCTTCCCGAGATATATATCTTCAAATTCTGTTTTCCCTTGATAAAACGGTACCCCCTTACCATCAGCGTTATAGTATTTCCCTTCAGGAGATTGTCCAGCAATAACTTCAGCAACCTCCCCCAATTTGACCATTGGGTACTGCGTAGAGTTTGTTTCTTTAACTTCATAACGGTCACCGTTAAGATTGAATTCTTCACTCTCCGCAATCTTATTTTTTTCAACTATCAAAATATGCTTCCGCTTGTCAACTTTAAATACTTTACCAAGCCTCAACGATTCTTTATATGCAGTAATGGCTCTAAATGATTCTGGCATATCGTTTTCTTTTATCGGCCGTCTCTGCGCACCTAAGTCAAAACCATCATTTTCAATCTTCACGAATAAAATCTTATCTGTCTTTTTAGCCAAGCTCCTATCTAGCCAAAGGATTGAGGTCTTAACCCCGGAATACGGATTAAACACACCAGCGGGTAGCGAAATAACCCCCACAAGATAATCCTTTTCAATCAGCATTTTCCGAAGATCTCTATATGCTGTCTGTGTCTGAAAGATTATGCCCTCCGGCACAATCACACATGACCGACCTTGCGGAGTTAGATGCTCAGCAATATAGTCCACAAAAAGCACTTCTGAACGCTTGCTTTCAATAGAAAAACGCTTGTGCGGCTTTATGCCTCCTTTCGGTGACATAAACGGTGGATTGGCAAGGATAACATCGGCAAACTCATCCCATTTGTCTTCGCTGGTTAATGTATCATATTCATAAATCCGCGGATGACTGAATCCGTGAAGATACATATTCACCAGCGACAGTCTCACCATATCAGGTGAAATGTCATAGCCCAAAATGTTATTGGCGAGGCGGTCTTTATCATCAGAAGTCAATTTCTCTCCGCGATATTTTTTATTGTTTACAGCAATTTCTTCCAGATTAATTCCATGAAGCTCAAAGGCCTTAGGATCGTTTTTCGGATCGTAGTTTTTGGAGTTCTTTTTGAGGATATGTTTATAGGAAGAAATCAAAAATCCGGCTGTTCCGCAGGCAGGGTCTAAAATTGTTTCGGTCTTTTGAGGATCAATAATCTCAACCATAAAATCAATGATATGACGCGGGGTACGGAATTGTCCGGCTTCGCCCTGGCTTCCCAGCACTGATAGAAGATATTCAAATGCATCGCCTAGGCGTTCGGAGTGGTCGTATTTAAAATCGTTTATTGTCTTAAGGAAACTCTTTAACGTCTCCGGATCGCGATATGGCAAATAAGCGTTCTTAAAAATATCCCGGAATAGCTGCGGAATGTTCGGATTCTGATTCATCCGCTGAATAGCTTCGCCGTAAAGGTTCACCAACTCAATCCCGCTGACTCTCGGGTCAAAGATTTTGCTCCAGGCATATTTCTGAAAGTCTCCGCTAAAGAATTTTGCCTTACCGCCCATCTCTATGGATTCTTTATCCATATCATCCATAAACTTATAAATCAGGGCGATTGTAATCTGCTCAACCTGAGACTTAGGGTCCGGGAGCTTACCTACCAGAATATCCCGGGCGTTATCAATACGTCTTTTGGTATCTGCGTCTAACATTCAAACTCCTTACACAAATGAATTCAATGGCACGTAATCTTTTACATATTCAATAACCGGGTCGCGCCACCCATCTAGCTCTTTAAGGTCGCGCATATTGAAACGCGGATTAGTGGCAAGCTCGGAATATTCCTGGCTTTCCATAATTCTGCGTATACTATCATCCAAAATATATGCCCTCATAAACTGGCCGATGATATGCACAAATTTTGGTTCCGGATGATAAATGGAGATGAATTTCTGCACCTCTTCTTCAAGCAGGTCCTCTTTGCTTTTAAAATTCTTGATCTTTCCAAAAATCTTATCTAATATCTCTCTTAAGGTCAGACGGCGGTCAAGTTTAACGGATTTGCGCAGTTTATCAAGGTTAAAGTATTCTTCCGGTTTATCAAAGACCTCGCGTTTTATGTAAGCCTCAGCTTCCTCGTATTTGCCATCATAAATCTTGTCCTTCACATAATCGTCTGCCTTGATGACTTCTTCAAATTTCTCAAACAGCTTGCGGTCAATCTTCATCCCTTCAAGACCAATAGGCGTTTCGTCTAAAGTCTTTATCGGATCTGGAGCCAAGTTCTCGTGCTCCTTCTTGACAGTGCCTCCTTCTCCGCCCTCACCTCCAGTGCCCTCCGGGGGCAGTTCGATAATTTCGTCATAGTTGAATTTTTCCTCAAAATATTCGCAGTTAGCAAAAAAGTCAAATAGCTTAAAGTTCTCCTTTTCTTTCGTGTATTCCTCAATGACGCCGAGATCGTTCTTTTCACGGTAGTTAAAAGAGTATCTCCTTGTGCCTCTGCCTTTTATCTGGATGAAATCGGTTGGTGAGAATATCGGACGGACAAGGCAAACGTTCAATAAATCCTCGCAGTCATAGCCTGTGGTCATCATGCCTACGGTTACGCAAATCCGTGTTTTACTGGAGATGTAACCATCTTTGAATGTCGTATGGCCGTTGAGGTTATTATTAGCAAAGTTAAGCGTCATCTGCTGGGCATCCTGGATGTTAGAAGTAACCTGCACAGCAAAATCAGATTTGTATTTACCCGAGAAATACTGATGCGCCATTTCATTTAAGAGCTGCGCCATCTTTGATGCATGGGCTTGATTTACACAAAATAAGATTGTCTTGCCGATTTCTCCGGTAAGCGGATCTCGCAAGGCCTTCTCGATGATAGTTTTTACAATGGTCTGGTTAGTCTTTTCGGAAAATAGTTTCTTCTCAAAGTCCTTCTGAAAATAAATCTTTTCCTGAAGCTCGCCATTTTCATCTTCAATAAGGACCGAGTAACCCTCATCTGATAAAAGCTTGGTTGTTATCTCTGTCCGGGCATCAACAACTATGGGGTTTACCAAATATTTATCCCGCACTCCATCAAGAAGAGAATAGCGAAATGTAGGATCGCCGGATCCGCATCCAAAGGTCTTGTAGGTATCCAGCAATTGCCTTCTTTCAAGCTTCCGCAAATCGCGCTCTGCAAGCTTTCGCTCATCGACATTTTTAAGATAATCTTTAGGCGTAGCAGTCAATCCAAGCTTATAACCGGCAAAATACTCAAACACGGCCCGACTGTTGCCACCAATGGAACGGTGTGCTTCGTCTGATATAACCAAATCAAAATCAGTTGGCGAGAATAGATTTCTGTATTTATTTTTGAAAAGAAGCGATTGGACTGTAGTAACGACAATTTCAGCTTTTAACCAGTCCTGACGGTTCTCTTTGTAGATAACGCTCTTATAGTCATTCTTAAGATACCGAACCATGTTTTTCCAAGCCTGATCCTCAAGCTCCAAGCGATCCACAAGGAATAATACGCGTTTGGCGTTTCCCGTGCGCAGGAATAGTTTGATAACAGCCGCAGCCACCAGGGTTTTGCCGGTGCCGGTAGCCATTTCGAATAAAAAGCGATCTTTACCTTCCTTAACCGCAGATTGTAAAGCACAGACAGCGCGAAGTTGATATGGTCTTAGAAATTTTAGGTTGTTTTCTTTGATAAAATCATCTCTTTGGCTTTCATTTAGCCAGCGAGGATCGCTTTTATAATCAGATTTTTGGGTTACAACGATATAGTCCGACTCTATAGGTTCTTTAATGAGTATTTCCGGCTTCGGCTTAAATGAACCGCGATGAGTTAATGAGTCATAAGTTGGTAGAGAGGTAACTATGGAAGGATTGCCGGTTTCAATATCCCAAAAATAATGCAGGTTACCGTTTGACAGGATAATAAAACGGACGTTCAGAGATTGGGCGTATTTGCGAGCTTGCTCCTTACCATCCAAGGGATTTTTCTCTTCGCGCTTTGCCTCAAGAACGGCTAATGGGAAGGATTTTTCGTCTAAGAGCAGAAAATCAATAAAGCCACTTTTGGTCTTTTCAAAGTCTTCACCGAGATCGTTTAATACCCCCTCAGTCAATTTCGCATTAATTTCAAGGCTTATGTTTGCCTTGTCTTGAGGGCTATCGAAAAATCTCCATCCAGATTCTTCGAGTAACTTATTAATTTTAATTCTCGCTCTTGCTTCTTTTCCCATAGGTATTATTTTCTCCCTACTAATTCATCAATGCTCACTCCCAAAGCATCCGCCAATTTAACTAGAGTCTTCAAAGTCGGAGAATCCCCTATTCCTTGTTCAATTTTGGTGATCGTATTAAACGAAAGCCCTGTTTTCTCAGCTAATTTCTGCTGAGTCAATCTTTTCTGCTTTCGATATTCTTTTACTCGTTTCGCTAGCATATTTTTACTTGACTATAGAATATAATAGTATTACTATAATGATAATTAGTTTAAGGACACTTCGAGCATATTTTAACACTAAAACCGCTCTTTTCAAACCAATTTCCGCCCCCTGACATCTTTTGAT
>CAYXSY010000029.1:0-3538 GCA_964467905.1 uncultured Planctomycetales bacterium
ACTTCCGTTAAGCCAAGGGTAGAATTGGAACTTAAGGCCTTCTTAATATCATTCTCAACATCAAGCACCCCCTTTGTCTGAGTATCGCCGACAATCTGCTTGTCCTTATCATGGACTTGGATATAAGCAGTAATATTGACATTCAATATTAAATATTCATTAGGCATAGCTTCATTAGTCAACGTATCGCCTAATGGCTCAATAATAATGCAAGGAAAAATTGATATGCTCTCACGGAAACCTAAGAATATATTAGCGTCATTGATATAGTTTAAATAAGTGCTATTCGCTAATAATGTCTTAATGGCACTAACTATACTTGCTGGTGTCATTGAGCCTTCTCCTTTACCTCTTGGATTTTACCCACTATGTCATTAACAACTTGCTCTCTTGTCTGATCCGCTGTTATACTCATGTATCTACGTGCCGGGATTTCAACTTTATTCTTCAAAAGGAATAAAGGCACAACCTTAACTTTTGCCATTCCCTTGATAACTCCAAATATTATTAAATTCCCGGATTTCCCTCTACCTATAAAACTATCGTTATATTTAGTCAATCCGCCCATAACATCACGCGGCGTAAATCGCTCTACCCCTGCGGAAGTTTGAGCATTCTTTAATGGTATAGCCAACATTCTTGAACGACGCGGCCTGATAGTGCCCCCTGTTTCGTGAATATCGGCGTAAGTCATACGCGCAGTCTTTAGCGTAGCTCCGCTTCCAATAGTGCCCTCAGGAATGCCGTATTTATCCTTATCTACACGCCAACCCATACTACGGGCTAATGCCCCTGTTCTCCGTTTTAATATTGCTCCGCTTACATTAGAAACCAGCTGTCTTAAAACTGTGCTGGAAGCTTTCTTAATACCCTTCTCTATTGCCCGGCCCTGCTGCTTTGGAGATAAATCAATAAGCAGATTATTTATTCGGTTAATATCTTTTTTTTCTATACTTAGCTCAATCATGCCAACCTTCTATATTTATCAAATATCTTGTAGGCTTCCTTTTTTAAATAACTGGGCCTATAAACTATCTCCTGCTCTGCGAAAACATTAACTCCGGACTTACCCTCAAGATACATAGCAACTGCAAGCTGGATTAAAGCTTGCTTGAGATCATAAGGAACCGGATCGTAGCCTGTTCCGCCATATCCAGCCTCATAAGTAACTTTGATATTACGCACTCCATTACCAAAAACTAATCCGATTAATTCAACAACGCCTATCTCCGGGGTAAAGGTATAATCAGTAGCCGCGATAAGATCATCGGCGTTAAATTCACGGTCTAAATCATCATATATGCTGGTTATCGCTTTAATCGGATAATTTTTAAGCTGTAAAAAGCTTATCCCTTCCCCGTCGTGATATTCAACCCGACTTGCACCGTCAAACTTTCTATCACAATAACTTTCAGCTTCTTCTTGTGCTGCTTGACATAAAGGCATAATCTTATCGTCGTCGGTTGTTACTGTTATGCCTAAGAAATCTTTAACATCTTGCACATTTATCAACATAATACCCCCTTATTATTTCATTTAGTCTTGCCGCTGATTTATCCCAAGTAAATTTATTGTGTATTCTATCGCTTGCCCTGCGTCCTTTGCGCAATGCCTCTTGGTAGTTATAGATAACCCAAAACATCTTATCCAACATGTCCTTGGTGTCCGGGGTAAAGACTTCGGTTTTAAGGTTATAATTCTTCAAGAATGTTTCGGTCATTTTGTATTTAATCGGATAGCCAACGTCTTCGTCAAAGAAGTCTGCACAGCCGGTAAAATCTACGCTTATGCAAGGAGCGCCGGTTGCCATGGCCTCGCAAAGCGTAAGGCCCCAACCCTCGCCAAAGGAAGGCAAAACAAAGCAATGCGCCGAATTATAAAGCGGCCTTAATCTATCCCAATCAAGTTTTTCTCGGTCAAAGATAATGTTTTTATATTTTCCGTAATACTTAACCAAATTCTTCTTATGTTTATAAAGATTTGCTTTTGTGGACATTCTAATCTGGTGCCAAGCGCCTTTCTGCCCACGCAATCCGCTTCCCACTCTTTTTAGGTTTATCTTCAACCACTTAAACCAATCAACCTTGCTCTCCATTGTGGTTTTAAGATATAACTCAATATTCTTGAATATTTCTGGGTTATTCTCCATTAGCTTGACAACTTCGAGAAGCAAAGGATAACCCTTTCTTTCATTAGGAGCGCCAACCCACATAAAACGGAATTTCTCTCCCATGCTCGGGAATTTTCTCTGATAAAAAGGAAACTTCTCTGGCATAATACCTTCCCAACAAACTTCAATCGGCTTGTCTGTAACTTTGCTGAATACATCACGGCAATAGCGACTCGGAACAATTATTAAATCAGCATATTTAAAAGCTTTCTTGTATGTTTCCGGCACTTGATTAAATTCCCACATAGTAAGTAAGACATTTATTTTGTTAGGAACAGGCCTAAACCAATCCGCGCTTACAATATGAAAAACAATATCTGCTTCTTCTGGGCCAACATAATCGAAATACTTTGCCCCATACTCCTTAAGCATGCGATTATGCATACCGTAGCCAAATGCGTTTCCTGTCGGGTCTTTTGGATCAACAGCCCAGCAAATCTTTAGCTTTTCGTTCATTTTGTTATCACTCCTAATTTAACTTCCTTCATTTCAACATAGCATTGTGGGCAAATAACCTTTTGCCCTGCTTCTCTTTTAACGGTGTGCGTTTTGTCAACCGGGCATTGATAGATACTTTTTTTATTATGCTTTATCATTTATCGCCTCAATGGTTACTTTGTCCATGTCGCAGCCGGCGCATGATATGAAATTGTCGCAAGGCTGTGCTGCCTCATGGATTTTAAAATTAGGGTCAAATATATTG
This sequence comes from uncultured Planctomycetales bacterium, assembly GCA_964467905.1. Lineage (GTDB taxonomy): Bacteria > Omnitrophota > Gorgyraeia > Gygaellales > Profunditerraquicolaceae > CAYXSY01. The sequence goes on from CAYXSY010000029.1 coordinate 2,874, forward strand.
CCTATTGAACCGGCGTCTTTCCAAACAAGTGTCATGCAGCGGAATACATCGCCGTTAGGTTGTAATAATAAATAATCATGCCCAGCGCTGCATTTAACTTTATTACTTCCGGCTTCTTTAAAACGATACTCCCTGTCCTTGCCGGCGTATTGTTTTAAGAAGTCGATTTCGCATTGATTTAGGGTATAGGGGAAAAGCGGATTTATAGAATAAGGGTCAACGTGGAATCTAACCCCGTGAAGCACCTCAAAATAATTCTTTAATTCCGGGATAAGCCACAATTGCTCGGGATAAGCCACAAAATTAACATTTATCGGATAACCGCGGTTTTTCAACATTAAAGCTTTGCCTAAAAAAGCCTCTTTGCTGAATATCTGCGAGGGGTGATAACTTAATGTCATACTAAGTATGCGGTTACTTGGTATCTCGTTTATAAAGCGCGTTAGGTCTTGCGTGCAATTAGTGGTTATGCCTAATTTTATTTCAGGAGCAAGGGTCTTAATAATATCAACCATGTTAGGGTTTAAAAATGGTTCGCCGCCAGTTATGTCAAGGATCTGTGGCTTTAGAAGGTTAAGTTTTGCAACCCAATCCTGCCAAGTTACCGGGGCCTGCGGTATATCTTTATGATAGACTATGCAATAAGGACATTTATTGTTGCAATT
>CAYXSY010000029.1:3638-14594 GCA_964467905.1 uncultured Planctomycetales bacterium
CCGATAGACAACGCCCAACGCGTAATCATGCGGAAACGAGTTTGATCGTAATCAAACTTTCCGTATGGGTCAACGTCAAGAGCCATTGCCCCGTTTCTACGGCCGATAATAAACTTCTGGAAATCACCGAATAAACCAAACGGCGTTGCAGAAGTATTATTGTTTGCTATCTTCTCGCTCACCAAATACGGAAAACCGTATATTTGTGGCTGCATAGCATTAAGCAGCGGCGTGGTAATAGGCGTTCCGCTATCATCTGACAGAGAACGGATATAATGAATAGCCAAACGGCTAAACATAAACTTGGCATTTGCAAGATCGCCTTCGCTTAACTTCTCAACTGCCAACGACAAATCGCCGGCGGTAATTGTGGAAGTGTTGGCTCCGCTTAATGTTACTACGTTAGTGCTTAAAACTCCGCTAACCAGCAACCCGGACATAGGTGTCCCGGTGCCATTCAACGCCTGATTATCAATATCAAGCGCTATGCCGTAGGCAAACTGCTCGGTCAGAATTGAAGAAATATCAATCCTGCTATCCGCTATTAACTCATTAGAGATAATGGCATAGGCAGTAGCTTTCTTGGCTGTCAAGGTTACCTGCCCGAAAGTAGGCTCGCCTTGTGATAACTGCGCTGCTTCGGCCTTCCAATTGATAGAGGCTAAAGTAGCTTCGGACGGAACAAGCATTACATCGCTTGTCATAGGCATAACTCTTGCGATCTGCAAGAAATATGCTCTACTACGAGCTAATGTAACAATATCCCATTGGTATTCATCAGGCACTAAATACTGCCCGGTGCTACCTGAACCTTCGGCTAAGTCGGCCTTAGTCATTTCAACTAAAGCGGCTCTTGCCTCTGGGTCTTGGATTTTCGGGTGTAACGCTCTAACGTAAGCAATCATGAACTTAGAGAAAGCGTCAACCTTTTCTTCGCTGTTGAAAGCTGAAAATTCATGCTTACCAACAGTCTGACTTTTTAACCAGCGTGATTGCCGGTTAAGGTCATAGCCCAAAAACTTTTGAGAAGAAATTATTGCCGGTGCGGCAAACTTCTCTAAAGGTAGGGCTTCAATTTTTTTGAGGCGCGCGTCAATCCCTTCAACGCTGCCTTTTACTCCCTTGATTTCCTCGCCAACCGGCTTTAAACCTTCGGCTACGGCCTCAAGTAGATCTTTCTTTTCCATAGCTGTAATACTCCTTTTGGTTACTTCATGGTTTCGGCCACGGCCCCATTAACCGCGCCTTTTATATCTTCAATACTGATTTCTTCGCTCTGTGGCTCTGCTTTGGCTTGCGCCGCTTCGCCAAGCAAATTATCAGCATAATGGGCCTCTTTTGATTTATCTCTGTTATCCCAAAGTGAACTGCATACTGCGACAGCCTGATCTTTTTCCTTCCCTTCATCTATCAATATGGGAATACACCTTTGCATAAATTCGTCTCTGCTTTCGCCCTCTTGAGGCTTAGGTTTCTGCTCAATATCGGTCTTTAATTCTTCATCATTGAAGGATTTGCTTACCAATTCGCATAATTCAACCTGCTGCTGTAAGGCGCCCCTATTAGAAGGCACTAATACTTGGCTAACCTCAAGCAACTCAATATCGGTAAACTTACGTCCGGTAATTCTCTCTGCCCCGGTATCTTTATCCTTATCCTTTATCCAATCAAACTGATGTCCCATAAAGCCTATGGAATAAGCGGCAATACCTTTTTGAGCCAACTTCCAAGCCCAATCTGCTTCTGCGTTTCCTTCTCCGGCAAAGTATTTGAATTTAGCAATAACCTGATCGCCTTCTATTTTTATATCCTCGGCCTTGCCAATCTGCTTAAGTAAATCTCCGTAATTATGGCTTGAAAGCAAAACCGGGTGTTCTTTATAAGTTTTTATCCGCTTCCTGAATGCTTCCGGCTCTACAATATCTCCGTCCCTATCTGTCTTTTTGGTGCTGATAACCGCAGTCAAGGTAAGCTTATCGCTATCTATATCCTTGACTTCTGCCCTGAAAAATTTGATAATTTTACTCAACTTATTCTCCTTTCAATACAGCAACAATGCCTTCTTCTTTAATCAAGATTAAATCCGGCTCTATGTCGGGAAAGCTTAAAGCAACCGCATATTGCGGAAGGTGCTTGATTAAATCTCCGGCCTGAACTCTTGTTACCTTATCTCCCTTATCAATAACGCGAACCTCTTTATAACCGCTATCAGCATTTGCGCTATCAGGTAATACCAAACCGCTTACTTTCTTATCTGTAACTTTGGCAAGAACCCAATCAGCTAAAGGTTTGACTTCTTTCATTTAGACTTCTTCCTTTCTATGTCGCTCTCTTGACAAATACGGCCTATCTGCACCTCGATAACAACTAAGGGCCAATCGGTATCGTTCCTTAGCTGGTGCCATTGATTAACCCAAATATAACGAACCCCGGTTAAAAGACTTCCCTGTAAACAGATCCAAAACTCTGCCCTGTGCCTATGGCGTTGTATTGATGTTGCGCTATGAGGCTTAACTGTTAGGATCTTAACCTTATAGCCATTCCCTTTTTTAATGACTTTATAACTACCCCATTTTTTTAGCATTCTCCACCAACCTTCTACTTGAATTTAATACCCGGCTTATCCCGAATACGCACTTAATACCTAAACGTTCGCAAGTATCAACTTCGGGTGTATTATCTTGCGTTCTATCTCCACCTTTAGCGAAAATAAGTTTATAGTCTCTGGCAAACTTATGAAATAACTCATGAATAGACATATTTATTGTTTCGTCTTTGTCTATTGATAATATGGCAACATCTACATCTTTTATATTCTTCACTATCTCAAGCCTGTCTTTATCGTCCATAAAACAATAGCCTTTTTTCAACTTAGCCTGCTCGTTATTATTAACAACGACTAAAAGAATATCGCCAAGCTTCTTTGCCTCGGTAATATATTCAAGGTGCCCTATATGCAAAGGGTCAAAGTAACCGCCTATAATAACGATTGTCTTTTTCATATTAAACAGGATTTTGTTCGTATCTCATTTAACCACCGGCAGCAAACTACATCTGCAATTACAGACTTCGCTTGCTTCTCCATTTGATTGATCCCCGGGATATTCTAATCCGTTGCTAAAAGACCTCTCCATGGGTATAGCACCTTGTCTTTCACAAGCAACATGGCTCGGGCGCACTAAATCGTCATGGGACGTTACCCATTCCTTAGCCCCAACTCCTTCATTCTCGTAATAAAGCATACTGCCGCCATTTACGGCACCGGCGCTTTCTGTCCGGGCCACAAGACGCGCCCTGTCTGCGGTAAAGTTAAAGAAAGAGCGCACCGCTTCGTGCATGGCTTCGGTTTGCTGTGTTAGGCTGGCCCCTTGGCTTATTTGTTCTTCTAAGGTTGATTGTAATTTACTTGTAAGCCTACTTCTGATCGTGCTATTTATCCCAATTAATTTATCAGCCCTAACCTGTAAAAAGCTGCTTACTTTCTGATTAAGGTTGTCGTTATTCAAATCCTTTGTTCTACCTAAAACCATTTGCCCTATGGTTATGCCTTCTTTTACTGCTCCTTCAAGCAATGGCATAAACATCTTTTTAAGCTGTTCGTCTTGCTGCCGCCAATCAATAGCAGAGTTTAAATCTTGCAAATCTGTTCCTTTTATTTTTAATACCTTCGCGCGTAAATCCATTAGATACCTTGAGAACTTACGCTCCATTTTGTCTTCAATCGCGCCTTGGCTCTTTAAGAAGATACCTAAGAATTTTGTCTTGCGTTCATCGCGGCTAAGCTTAGAAAGTATGCCCTTAGCATTATCTTGTTCCTCTTGATCCTGAGGATTATCTTCCTCGGGTTGAGTATCTTCCGGCTCTTGATTATCATTTGGCTTCTGCTCTGCTTCTTCGGCAGGCACTAAACCGAAGCTAACCCACCATTTATCGCGCCATGGCTTATTCTCAAAACCAAGTTTCAACTTATCATTAATCTCATTTCCGGTAAATCCTATGCGGCTTAATATTTCACCTGTTGCAACTCTTTCTTTGAAATCTTCTTGGAATGCCGGGACTTCTGAGTAATCAAATCCAATACGTAAATTAGAGTTATAAGGCATAACTATATTGAAATTTATACTGTCCTCAAACTTACGCATAATCGGCATGAGCGCATAGAGCCAAAAGATACGCATTTGGCCCATGAAGGTTGCGTAATTTAGATCCTCTGTGATATTGAATAATGCCTTAGGCGCGCGCCATGTCCCTAATATTTCTTCTCTCATCAAGCGCTTCTGCTCAATAAATTCCATATCCTTATGCGTGCGCCCTGTCTCAACAGGCTTTACTCCTTTTTCAAGAATAGCTGATTTGAAGGCGTTAGCTGTGCTGTTATGCCGGGCTTCTAAGAATTTAAGCAATTGCTGTCGTTGTGTATCTGTCAATGCGTTATCTGTCGCAAGCAATAATCCAATCGTGGCATTGTTCTTAAAGAATGCATTATTGAAAGTCAACGAAGACTGATCTATCTCTATCTCATCATCTATTGGCTTTAAGGGGGACATGCCGCGGAATTGGTTATATGGGTTAAAATCTTTTGTATGGATTATTTCTTCAATATCTAATCTCATGTGACCTATCTTCCAGCCGGTTAATTCTGATATAGAATAATCAATAATCTCAGAAACCTTGCTGGGATCTAAATTTATAAGCCTTGCTGGTAATCCGTTTAAGCCTGCCGCTTGTCCTAATGAAGATACTTTTTTAATGAAGCCCTCTCCATAGAGAGCATAGAAACCAACCCATTCTTGGATAAAATCGTTGAAGCTTTGCTTTGGGTTTGGATTATTGAGTAACAATTGTAAGCGCTGATCCTCAACTTCTTCCTCATTCAAGTTATAAATTTTAAGCCGGGCCTGAGGAACATTGTCGCAAAGCGCTTTTACTGCCTTAAAAACACTGGCAATATTCTCATAAGGCTTGGTTACTTGCTTAAAGAATAATTCCATTGGATAACCATGCGAGAATATCTTGTCAAAGCTTAAAGTCTTTGCTTCCGTAGATACAACAGATAAGTCGGTAACCTCAACCCTAACGCCGGGATCAATTACCGCTTGCTTTCTTCTAATAAATATTTCTCTTAGGCTCAATTTATTTCTCCCTTGTTAAGCGCTTGTTACTAAAATTCCGTTAGCTTCAACCCAAGCCTTAGCTGCCAAGCAAAGGCTAAAGAATGCGTCGCCGTGGCCCTCGCTGGTTTCCGGGGCCTGCAAATCGCAGTCAACGCTTAAGATTTGCCGCTTCTGCCGCGGATCGTCTAATAACTGTAAATCTTTATTTGTAACAAGCTTGTCTAATTCGGTTGCCATGGCAAACTTGGTCTTAGCTGTAAAAGCGACGCCTTCCATTTGTGCTGGCAAATCTCCTTGCTCAAAAGAAGTTTCAAACTCGCTTCGCGTGTTGTCATAAAGCAATTTATCAATCTTAAAAACCTCAATTGCCTGCTTTAAATAGGCGATTTGCTCAACATAAGGCCAACCGTCCATAAACTTGCTATGTATCTGCGCCAAGCGCCCCCTATGTTCTGCCAAGACGCATAAATGGCTGGGGTGTGTCTTCTTGCCTATGTCAAACCCGGCAACAACTGTCCGGGCCTTTAGCTTAGGCGGCCTTATTATTTCGTAATTCTTTAGACGCGGGATTATTAAGGCTGCTAACTGCGCCAGAGAGATATACCCGTCTTCACCTCTTACCGGCATACAGCGCATTTCTTTATTAAAAGCTTTCTCTCCTATGCGCAAGCGTCTTTCTTGAAGGGCCTTAAAGCACCACATAGGATTGTTTTCCCAAAGAGCAATACCTTTTGCTTCATCAACTATGGCGTCATACCGGGCGCAGTCATAACCGGAATTATTCTCAAGCTTAGCAAATAAGTCGTCTTGGTCTTGTGGCGTGCCGATTAAGTGCAATTCTTCTTTCGGCATTTGCTCGACTTCTTCAAAAAAAGCGCGCTCAATCTTCTCTAACTGTCCCAATTCGAGCTTTACTTGGGGATCTTTTAGAATATCGTCAAGCCATGTATAATTTGGGTGCTTGCCTCTTTTAAAAGTTAAAATCCCGGCTGGCTCACAATAAAAAACCCTATTATCAAGGTTACGATAATGCAAAATGCTCTCACTGTCCGTTAAATCCTTACAATCTCCAAATAACTCCGGCAATGCATTGATATAACGTTTAATGCGTTTCGTATGATAGGCTGCCAAGTCCGGCGTATAGCTGAAATACATGCCCTCATTCCAAAAATGCTCCATACGCAGCATTTTCCAAGCAACATGCGCTTCAAGTAATGTTGACTTTAAATGAAAGCGCGGCGCAACCGTGGAAGTCCTGTTCTTAAATTGCAGCCGATCTGCCATTGGTATTAAATGGCGCGGTGTAACAAAAGAGCCGTCAACGCGTCTTATGGCAATACAGAATGCAAAAAAGAAAAAATACGCAAAGCTATTTTTGCACGCCGCCAAAAAGTTCGCTTCTAATTCGGTTTTGCAATTCTCTGTCTTCTCCGCTAAAGCTTCCATTGGCACCTATTTTGTTCTCAACTTTTACACCGACCTTAACATCAATACCTTTTTCTCCAACTATTTCCTTGCGGATATATTCAAGCCAATCTAATGGATCTTTCTGGCTATGACCATCTTTGCGCCTCAAATTCCTGAAAGCAAAGCGGAGTCTGCCTGCCTTGTTAGATAGGTTTGCCTCTAAGGTTAACTCATCGCAAAGCTTCTTATTTGCCTTGTAAATCTGCGAAATACGCCCCTCGCTAAGATTAAAGATTAAACCTACTTCTTTCTCCGTAAACCCTTCAGCAAGTGCTTTTAATACAGAGAGATATAATTCTTTCTTCTCTCCAACAACCCTATCTAAAACTTTAATATCTGCTTGCATTTACGCCCTCTCACAGATAACTTTTAGACTACGCAACATTTCAATAATCGTTTGCTTATCATTGCGCGCCTGTTGCAATTTGCTTGTGGCGTCATTGACAGCATTCTTGGCTTGTCCTAAATTTAAAATTGCGTCTGATATTTCTCTATTTGATTTTGAAAGGATAACTGTATATTCACCAACTAAACGTAATGCTGCGTCAACTTGGAGAGTTTGTATTTCTTCGGGAGTTAAAACTTTTAATTCCAAAGCAGGCCTCTCTTGATTATGCGTAAAACTGCTTAATTTTGCTTAGACAAAAGAAAAAGCCGCAATCTGGCCGGGTAACCCGATTACGGCTTAACAAATTTATAAAGGCGCGTCCGCCCTTTTTCTAAACCAATTGTATATTAAACCATTGCCTCCTGTCTATCAAATTTGGCACTATGTCTAAACCCCTTTCTGTAACTTTCATTGTTTGCTTCTCTAAAATCTTGATACCATTTTTTATTAAGCCTGCGGTTATGCTTAACTTGACAATTAGGATCACCGCACGTTTCTTTCTTACGCTGTCGCTTGTTGCAATACGGGCATAACAACTTTTTCTCCTTTCTCGGTTGAATTCCACGCGAATATATCTGTTTGCATATTGCCTATTCTGCGTTTAGCCATTTCTAAATAATCGGGGTTTAATTCAATGCCGATAAAATTACGCCCAAGCTTTTTAGCAACAACCCCTGTCGTTCCTGCGCCAGCAAAAGGGTCAAGCACTACCCCCCCCTCTGGGCAACCTGCTTTTATCGGGGTTTCACAAAGATCTGGCGGAAAAGTAGCAAAATGCGCTTCCTTATAAGGCTTAGTCGTTATTCTCCAAACTGCGCGCTTATTTCTTTTGTCCGAAACACAAACATTGCATTGCGTATTACGATTTTTATAAACTATATTTCCTAACCCAAGTCTATTGTCCGTATAAGTCGCCGGTTCTTGCTGCTGCTCAAAATAATATTTCCTGTGCTTAACAAAGAAAAATATCTTTTCAAAATCTACCGTAAATCTATCTTTCACGCTTGCCGGCATACAATTCGGTTTGTGCCAGATTATCTCATTGCGTAATATCCAGCCGCGATTAACCATTTCTATCGCAAAGCGAGAAGGTATTTGCAATAAAGATTTTGCCGGCCCTGCGTCATTTATGGGCACGCCCTCGGCAGCTTTATTCCTTGTATTTGTGGGCCGTGGTTGAAGGTTACGCGGTCTTCCTTGCCCAAACTTAGGATCTAAATTTTTATCCCCATATCCTTTGCCGCTTCCGGCGTAAGTATCGCCTAAATTAACCCAACAAGTGCCTGTATTTTTAAGCACTCTTTTAATCTCGTCAAAAATATTACAAAGCTTAACAATATACTCTTGAAAACTTTGCTCTAAACCTAATTGTCCAAAAACACCATAATCTCTTAAAGCCCAATAAGGCGGAGAAGTAACCACGCAATCCACGCTCTCGCTGGGCATAAGTTTTAATATTTCCGAGCAATCACCAAGTTTTAAATCAACCATTCAGATACCCTTCAATTTCTTTCTTAGCCCAATCTACTGCCGGCCAAAACTCAAGATTATTTGGCATGATTAAAGCTTTATATCCCCGGGCCTCAAGTTTAGCCTTCCAGTCTTTCTGTTCAACTTGCGTTGTGCCTTGAAATTTAACCTCAAGGGCCAAGCCGTGATACTTGCCTCTTGGCTCATAAATAAATATGTCCGGGAAGCCTCTTTTATAGCCTGCCCTTTTCATTTTCTTTGCAACGCCTATTGAAGTGCGCATGCCACCGGCAGAAGCACAAAATAAGACTTCCGGCTGTAAGCTATTTAACCAAAGCACTATTTCGCACTGGACAGGAAATTCTTTAATCATGGATTATTTTATAGGTGCTTCCATATCAGCGCCATTATGCTTGTCTTCTTTGACAGAAATTATTTTTTTCCCGATTATTTCAAGTCTATCAATATCGAACCATAATGCCTCTGGTTTAGTATCTGGTTTCTTGCTTTTAGGTTGCACTAAATATTGCTGGCAACCAGTTATATAACTACATTGTCCAGTAACGATACCTCTAAACCCTGTGATTTTGTCCTTTACTTCCTGTCCGAATTGAAACATTTTTTACTCCTTTCTTTTATGGATATAACCTCACAAAATACATCAATACTGCAATTGCATATACCGCAAGCAGAATGCCAAAAGTAATCCCAAAAGCTTTTGAAAAACAGCGCCAGAAAATATGAATATTGGCCCTTAAATCAACGTTCATTTATCCCCCTTTTTGGCATTTAGTTCCTCCTATCCCATTCTCTATCGCATCCATGCAACTGTTGGTCATTGTTGCTCCTTTGGTAGTAGTTCAGGATTTTCGTAAATGTTGCCGATGACTTCCCAGTCTGATTTCTCGTTATCTTCAAAACCATCATCATTTAACCCTTCGTTTATTCCATCTGAAATACCTCGCTTATTCTTATTTATGCAATGAGCGACAACTTGCCATTGAGAATAAATCCATTCAACTGTCCCACGATAATTAGGTTTATTTTTGTCAAACCAAATATAACTATTTTTTACAACTATATCCCCCTCATATATCTCCTTGCCGTTTTTATCGTGGAGACCTGTGAATTGCATAAGGACAATTTCGTCAATAGACACTTCTTCCCCTCCACCCAAAGGTTCAACGACATTATCGTTCCAATTTATTACACCTAAAAATTGCATACTTCCCGAACCGTGCCACGCCCTGAATTTTATCTTTCGCATTTTTCACTCCTTGTGAATAGGTCTGAATATTTTATTGCTCTCATAATTTCAACCGCCACTTGTGGAACAATGGCGTTACCAAGTGCCTTTAAACGCTCAACTCGATGTCCTGCTTTGGTGAGTTTAAGTCCGTCCAATTCGGCGGGAAGCCCATCATCCACTCCACAAAGCTCGGTTGCAACTTCAAGCCAGCTCCTTAATCCTGCGTATTCCTTGCTTCCATATCTTCATAGTTAAATTCTCTTTCTATGACCCGCTTATAAATCTTATTAGGCTCTAAGGTTTGTGTCCCGTGTTCCTGATGGACTAAATTAACAGGTTCTCTTGTCTTTAAATAGATAGTTTCCCCCTCTTGGTAAATATCTACCGCAGAAGATAAATCACCTGATAGTTCGTGGGTATTCACTCCTTCGCCTTTTAATAAAATAAAATTTCCTTTAGTTGAGATACGCTTTGCTGTCTTTGGTATAGACTTGACTTCGTTTAATATCAAGTCTCCTTGTTGAACGATAATCTTTTCCATAATCCCCCCCTTTTTTTAAGATACAAAAGACGGTAAGTTAGCGATTAACTCCGCCTCTTTATCTTTGGTTAAGTTTTTGATATCTTCTCTCTCTATCATTGACAAAATCCAAGCCCTACCTTGCAAAGCGGTGTTTACTTCCGGTGGTATGGGTTTGGCATAAAATACCCCTTTCATAGAGGCGTGTTCAAAATAAAGATATTTGCGCCTTATCCTATCTCCGATATTCATATCCATAAGTTTGTAGTTGTAGTTGGTATTGGGGTCATCCCAGTTATCAAGTGTTTTAGCGTTACAATGTTTTAGCAGTCTTTCTGCTCCGATTTTACGAATAATCTCACGCTGGACATCGGCATTGGTTTCTTCCAGGACAAGTTTAGGGTCTATTTCTTCGGCTTTCTTTATTACTAACCAATCGGGAACCTTAACTCCGTTTAAACACCACAATCCATAATTATCAGGATACCTTATCGCCATACCATTTTCATTATGTAATCTCCCGTTTTTCCATTTTATCTCAACCGGTTTTTCGCTTATAAAAGCTATTCCATTATATGGGATGATAAAATGCACCTCGGAATTAAATCCGATGAATAAATCATAATTCTTTTTATCAAATTTAACCCCGATATAATTAGCATAGTCATACCATCCACACCACACTAACCACCACAATCCCAAATACCAATTTTGGTTTATATCTTTTAACTGCGAGCCTAACTGCGAG
>CAYXSY010000029.1:14694-17128 GCA_964467905.1 uncultured Planctomycetales bacterium
TAACTGCGAGTGTAACTGCGAGTGTAATTTTTCAAACTTTTCCTTATCCTTAACTAAACTAAAGAATAAGCTACACAATAAAGCTGTATTAAACGGAGAAGACCCAAATATTACTAAAGGTTTTTCTTTCCCCATATCTTTATAAATTTCTTCGGTATATTCAATAGCTCTTTCGTGGTTTACCGGCTCAGAGGCTTTCTTAACCCACTTTTCTATGTATTTAGGTATTTGAGTTTCCTGTTCCTTGGTTAGCTTAGTTATCATTTATCCCCCTTTCTTAAGTTATCCACAGTTTCTTTAAGAACCAGATTGATAAATCTGGTTTTCTTTAAAGATATTTCTTTAATTTTCTTTAAGTTTATTTAAAGAAATATTTAAATAGTATATTTAAATATATTTTAAAGAGCAGATAGTATTTCTGCTTTGAATTTCCGACAGTTGTCGGAATTATTCAGAATATCGTCATTCCACAGCCGGACAAGCGTCAACCCCTCTTTGGCTATCAAACGCTCACGCCACTTGTTATAACTTTGCCAAGTCTTCCGGCGTCCTTGATGTGATGATCCGTCAATTTCAATAGCAATCTTTTGCTTAGTTAATACAAAATCAACAAGAATAAAAGATTGCCGAGAGAATATCTGATACTGGAATTTGAAAGGTATATTGTTGCTCTCTAAAAAATCTTTAAAAGCTTTTTCGGCCTCTGTGATTTTTAAAAGGTTTTCTTTTTTATATTTACGGCAACGGTATTTTACCTCTGGACGCATTTCCATTGTTCATAGTCCTTGTTTATACTTACCTTAAACTCACGCGGATTTTTAAATTCTAAAAAAACCATGTGCTCTAATTCCATTTCAACCAGTGAAGTCTTGATATATTCCTCGGTCATACGCACTAACTTTGAAAACGATTTGATATTAGAAACAACCTCTTTGCGTTGCCAGCCATAGGTAAGCCGAATAATTACTAAAGATAGGCGCAACCATGTCGGGTTAGTTACATACTTAAAGATCGCCTCTAAGAGCTCGTTTGCAATCCGGGTATGGCCATTCTCAACTTGTGGACTTGCCATTCTACCCCCTTATCCCCTTTAAGATATAATTAAGCAGACGCTAAGGCTGGTCCCTGTATCTCTCGCGGGAAGCTGTCTGCGTCAATCAAATCCCTACCCTTTAATACCAATCCGTCTAAAACTATGTCTTTCTTGCCGATAAAACCACGCCAGCGCATAAAATTACCACAAGTCGGGAAAAGGCAAGAGCGATAACTTCTTCCGTCTTCGCCTTTGAAAAAAGCATAATAAAACTTTCCACCGTATTTGCTTATTCCTTCTTGAGTTCTTAATAATGTAGCTTTCATAGTTTAATCTCCTTCCGGCCAATCCTGATCTTGTGCCTCGCCTTCTTCTTGAGAAGTCCCCTCTTTTGTTCTGTCTAAAAACCTTATATCTTCCGTAACTATTTCTATTGCATACTGTTTCTTTCCGTCTTTACCTTCCCAAGATCTACTTTGTAGGCGTCCTTCAATAAATACAGGGCTACCTTTCTTAAGATAGCTGTTGCAATTCTCCGCACGCTTGCCCCATACAACCACATTGACAAAGCAAGTTTCGTCTCTATCCTTGTATTTTCTGTTTGAGGCAAGACGCAATGTTACAACTGCATCGCCTTTCGGCGTGTATCTTAATTCCGGGTCTTTGGTTAAGTTCCCAGTAATGATAATTTTGTTTAACATACGTTTATCTCCTTTTATGCTTTGACTGCCAAAGTTTCTTCGGCATATATTCTGATCCCGGGAATGCTTAAGCTATCCCCACAGGCTCTTACTTCCTTGCCTATCTTTGCGGTATCGGGAATAAGGTAACTTCTCGGGATTAACTTTTCGTCAACAATTTCAAACTTCCAAAGTTTCTTGGTTGATGTTCCTTCGACTTTTTGAACAGTAGAGGCGACTGTCGGGGTTATTGCTGCGGTATCTTGGGACTGCTGTCTTAATTCTTCGGCCTTTTCAGTATCTCCCTTGGCCTCGGCTTTCTCGGCTTTCTTAAGCAATTTCTCGGCCTCTTTGCGTTTTAATTCAGCAAGCCTCGCTTCTTCTTCTTTGCGCTTCCTTTCTTGCTCTTGCTGATAAGTTAGAATTGCTTTCTTTCTTTTTGTTTCGGCATTAACAAGCCGATCAAGAGGAGTTCTGAACCAATCCATAATTTTTTTCTTAGCTTCATCCATTGGCTTAGTTGCTGATTTTCGTTCTGTTTCAAGAATGTTATAAATAGATTTAATTTGCTTTAATTCTTCTGCCGTTCGCTCATAATCAATATTATTTGCAATAACAATCTCTGTTTCAAAACTGTCAATTCTTAAAATCAATTGTTGTGTTTCTGGTCTTACTAAAGTTTCTGGTGTCATTATTCCCCCTATTTAATTTGAAATACAAA
>CAYXSY010000029.1:17228-23519 GCA_964467905.1 uncultured Planctomycetales bacterium
TTGGTAAATTGAGATAAGGCTTCATTTCAAATTCTCCTTCTTCCAGCGATAAGTATTTAAAGCACTTAAGAAAACTGTCTTATCGCGTGGCTCTTTGTAGGGCTCAATTTTGGGTATGCCGGTATCGTTTAATTGCACTACCCATTTATGGCGTATCTTTAATTTGTAATTTTCTTCAACTAAAACTTCCTGTGCTGCTAACTGCAAACCATTTGCCGGGTAAAGTTCGCTGGCTGTTTTAATCTCAAAAAGGTCTGCATATTTTTGGTTGACTTGGAATACCCTGTCGGGCGTTCCGGCAAAGCGCCAGATCGCCGAATACATTTGCTTTTCAATGGCAAGGAAATCGGTTATTTTGTTATCCTGTTTAAACTTCTTCCAGCATTCAAGATATGGGATAAGAGGCGCGGACAATACCGAAACGTCCAATATCCCCTTATCCCATAACTCGCAGGCCTTATGGGCGGCCGTCCCGAATTTCTGAGACGCCTCTAATACGTATTGAGGCACTTTTGATAAATCAACAAATCCTTCGGCTTGCAGAATTTGGGTAATGCTCGGCAAAACTATTCCGTCAAGCCGGTAAGTATGAGTTTCTTTATCAAAAGTAAAATTACTCATTTCTTGGCCTCAATAACTTTCTTTAACTTACCGATAATCTCGGTAAGCTGCTCCATTGTTAAGTCATTAATGCTATCAACGCTATATTCTGTGCCAAGCTTATTCATAAAAGCTTCTTTCTGCTTATCGGAAAGCTTCTGCACAAGATCGTTGACTTCGGTTATCCTACTTATCCTCTCTGCTTGCTCAGGACCTTGTTCCTCTATCCCGGGTAATTCTTGAGGCATTTCAACATCTGGCTTGGTTGATACTTCTTCGGGCTTAATATCAATTGGCACATCATAATCTTTTTCTGCTGCCTCTTGAAATTCCGAAGATACCGGTAACCATTTTGAATGCCTGCGGAATACTGTTTTTTTAGCCATTTCGGCCCAATCAGTAACCCACGGACCGGAAGAACCAGCCTTTGATCTATCATGGATTGCCTCTATTTCTTCAACATTCATCACTTCATAGCTTGAAGAACCGTCTTTTAACCGAACAAAAGAATAAGCGGCAATAGGCTCTCCCCTACTTTTTAAACTTGGTTTATGGATAAGCTTTCCCTCATTACCAAAAGAATAAGTAAACTCGTCATTCTGGTAAACAACGTCAGCGTGGACATCAGCAATTTCGCCACTTCTGCGCGCCAAGTCCACAAGCCCCTTATAGTCAATAATCAGAGTGCATTTGTCGCCATAAGGTATAAGGTGCGCCTTCCTGTTGTCCGGCTCAAGCCCCAATTGCGACAAATCCATAAGGCAAGATAAAAGGCTTGCTTTTGTGCATTGCAATAACTTTGGATCTTTATTCATTGCGGTTATGGCAATGCGGATAAACCTGTCCGGTTTTAAATGCTTCGGCAAAGCTAAGGCAAACTGTTTCTTCAAGCTATCCGAAGATATTAAGCTTCTTATATCGTCTTTCTTTGTTGTGATTGCTTGATTATTTTCCTGCGTCATTATTTTATTCTCCTTCTTGACATCTGCCGTTAATATCGGCTAAACTCTCCAATACTACCGGAACAATAATATGTCTTAACTTTCCTCTATCAAATATTGGCCTTCTTACGGCCAAGTCCGGGCAACGACGGATTAAACAAAACTTATTCGCCTTGCCTATATTTGTTTTTTTACCTTGCTGGCATACATAGCGCGCCACTTAATCACCCCCTTCTTGCGCTGCATGAAAATATCTTGCGTCTTCCAAATGATCGTGTTCTGCGTGTTCTGTCCTATAATTTCTTAATGAGTTGTCGTAAGATCCAAAAGAAATGTCGTTGCTTGATAAGCTCAAGCCTTTCGCGTTTCTCTTTTTTTGACATAACACCCCCTTTCTTCTATTCATTTATTACCTCAATTCTTACTTTACATAATCCGTCGTCCAAATCGGCTATTTGCGCAAAAGCTGCCCTTGATAAATCAATGCGCTCGTAGGCAAATCTTTTGCCTATTCTGTCGGTAACTTCGGCGAAAACATACCGCCCATTTTTAAGGTTAGTAATACAAAGCCGGGCCCCAAGAGGAAACAAACGAGTAGCGCAAGTAAAACCTTCATTCCTAAATAACTGTCCATTTGCCATTACTCCTTTCGTTAATTTGTAGGTGCCTTCTCTTTTTAAGCTTTCCATTGAATACCAAGAGGCGGTAAGGTATATCGGTTGTGATATTTGCTGCGCGTTGGCCAAAGCTACAAAAACTAAGATTACTATTATTGCTACTCCAATAATAATAGGGATTAACCTTGCCCGGCGCATAGCGTCTTGCATTTCATCTTGCTTAAATTGCTCGGTATAGAGATGTTTAAGCAGATCGTTTTTAGTCATGGTAGCCTCCTAATGTAAAAGCCCCACAAAAGGCGTCTTGGAGAGACAAAAAATGCCGGATATTATTCCGGCTTCTTTTTTCCTCTTGTGGGGCAGTTATTATTTGGCTTTCTCTCCAAGACCTTTTCATTTCGTTATTCTTTGTTGATTTTGTTAAGCATAAGTTATTATAAACACACTTTTGGAGTTTTGTCAATATGATTTTTCAGTTTAATTTTTTTAATTTCTCTTTTTGCCCAAGCAAGCATTTTACATTTTGTTGAGCAAAATTTTTGCCAGTAATTTTTAGCTTCAAAATCCTTATGGCATAACTTACATCGTCGGGTCATCTTTTAATCACTCCTTACTATCGTTAACTATCGTTGTATGCTACTTCAAATATACCATCCTACCCCAGTCTTGTCAAGTTTTTTTTACAAATAAATTTTGCAAAGTTTTTTTAACATTGTATAATTAAGCTATGAAATTTAGCCACCTACTTAACAGGTTCCGGGAACAAAAAGGACTTTCTAAGACAGAGCTTGCTCAACGTCTGGGTGTAAGTTTAGGTAAAGAAGCCCTGTCGTCAAATTCTCTGTGCGTGCGCATATATTCTAAAAGCGTAAAACACCCCCAAGCTGCATGCGCTAAATGGGGCAATCCGCTTTCCCTATCCCTATCTTCTCCGCGCCAAAAGGCCCACAAATGCCGCATGATAGCCCCAAATATACGCCCCCACCTAATACCCTTGCGCCAATTATTATCTTCATATTTATATGCGCCATAAGTATAAGTCCGGGCCAATTCCCAAAGCGGATCAGAAGGAATTAGGTCAAATCGCTCCTTCTGCTTATCAAACTTTACGCCTTTTTTATATCTTCTCTCCATTCTTTATCTTCTTTTTTGTTCTCGCCCTTAATCTCTTGTATCGGTTTACCGCAGAAATCACAAAAATTATTATCTTTGCTAATCCTATCGCAATAAGGGCATAATTTCATAGACTCGCATGGACATCAATATAAAAGATGTCTTCGTTATCTTTACGGTTTCGCTTAGGGGTTAATTCAATCTTTATAACTCCCATATCCGTAGGCGACATTGCTGCGCGGGCAATATAGCTTGCTTTATCGGGGACATACCCGCGCAAGAAAGTCCCTGTGCGGCCTAACAATATCTTCCTATGGGTTAATTTTATGTTTGCAGCGTTACTCAGGCAAAGCCTATTCTTTAAGGCTATTGATTTCTTGTGATCGTGTCCCATAAGGTAAATATCGGCCTCGGCAGTTTCGGACATTTGTTGCACGGTATTTAATGATCCCCCCACCATTCTTGAGGCCCCCTTACCATGATGAGCCCATATATCAATACATGCTCTTTTATTTCCTCTAACAAAGGTAAGCCTTACAAAAGAAGACACCCCCAAATATCTACATTTAAGCTTATCGCACATCATTTGGGTTGTTGTCATTCCGGATTGCAATATTCCATGATGATTGCCCTCAAGAAGTCCGATAATACGCATAAACTTTATTTCTTGGATAAATTTATTAGTCCTTGAGACAAATACTTCTTCTAAGGTTTCTTGCGTGCTTTCGTGGAGTGCGCTTTCAAGGAGTGCTTTTCTTTCGCTGAATGAGGCTAAATCGTCATAATCACCCATGCCAAGAAAATATGCTCGTTCTTTATTCTTGGCCCATTCTAAAAATTCCTGCCATTTATCTACATCACAAAGAGAAGTAAAGCGGTGAACGTCGCCGAAAGGTATTAAATATATCGGCTCATTTAACTTATGGATAGGTATAGTTACATGGTGAATAGTAAATATACTATCTCCGGCAATCATACGCTCGCCTTCTGTTATCTTAAGTTTACGTCTTTTATCTTGGCGTCTAATACTCTATCAACGGCTCTTTGTGATAAAACCCAGCCGTCAAATTTAACAGTTATTGTTTCCCCAGCTTTAACCCTGATTAATTCTTCCTGATCTAAAACATATACAGGCTTAGTAGTGCTACAACCGCCCAAAACTGTCAAGAAAATCAGAAGGGCTATCATTCTTCTTCGCATTTTCCATATCCTTTTTTGCTTGTTCTGCCTGTTTGCGTTTCTCGGCATTCTTACGACCGTAATATTTCCATAGGCCGATTATAATCGCTAAAACAGAACCGATAATCGTTAATATCTGGCTCATGTCTTAATCAAATAGCCTTTGCCAACCTCAATCCATTCATCAATCTTGTTAAGCGCTCCCCTAACGGCTTCTACAATTTTGTTTGCCTGAGCCTGTGGGATAAATAAACTGATAAGGTTTACCACGCCAGTCAGCAACTCCTTAACTGCTTTTATTATTGCTTGCACTAAGCCTAATAATGTCGCCCCGTTCGCTAAAATCCAAGTAATTACTTTTGTCATGCTATTTCTCCTTTCTGCCGGTTTCTAAAATGGTTCGGACAATATGCATATCTTTGATTAAATTATTTTTTAACGGTTCTGCTATCCCCAATTTATATAGAAAGTCCTTGTGATTATTCAGGACGATTTTCAAATATTCGTATTTTTCCTGCGATATTAAAAACGTAACTACTGTTTCGTCAGCCATTAAATTCTGCCTTTGCTTTTACAAAATCAGGATATTCTATCCTATCGGCCTCACGCTGAGTTTCATAACTCCATGAGCAGCCGCCGGGATTACAACAAATAAGCGTGGAATTGTGCATATATATAAATCTTCCGCCATGCTTAGGGCAAACTGGTTTTATTTTCCGACGTTCCGGTTGTCCAGACTGCTCAATCTTTATATCCATTTATCCTACCTAAAACCTCTATCATTTGTTTATGTTCTTCTCGGACATATCTTCCGCGCTCATCAGCTCTTTCATCATGCCTATTTATGTTATCGGATATTTTATTAAGCAAATCTCCGTGCTTGCCTAAAGCACATAACCATTGAGAGCGTTCTTCACTATGTTGCTTAACAATATCTTTAACAAACGACATCACCCAAACAAGCATGCGCCAAAGGATAAAAAACAACACCCCTATAACGACGCCAGCTATTCCCCATTGTTCCCAAGATATATTAGGCATAAATTAGATACCTTCGAGTTGCGTATCAATATCTGCTAATTCCTTGCTCTTAGCTTCTTTCTGCGCCTGCAAGTATTTCCTCTTTTGCGCCAGATATAGGGTAATTTCTGCCCTTGCCTCTTCGTCGGTTTTCTCTGCAAACTCTTTTAATAGTTGCGGAGTTACCGGCTTCCTAAACGCCCTCATTACCCCTCTTTCATCTTTCTGCTGCCCTGCCCTGTTGCAAATAAGTTCCCTGATTAAATCCTTTTCCTGCGCTGTCAACGCCATTTTACTGCTCCTTTCTGTTATTTTAACCTCTCTACTGTCATAGCAAGCGCATAGCTTGCATTACCGATACTGCCATTTATTGTGGTGTAATACTTTATATATCCTGTGGTATGTTTTATAAAAAATACATCCTGACCCGAAAACGCTCCGGAAGCATTAGAGTATGTTTTCAGGGCTAATTGCACGGAATCCGAACCTCCGCTATGTTCTTCTACTCCATCATTCCATACTATATATAATTTCACTGAATCAGAACCAAGTTCTATATCCCTGACATCGGTATATAGATAGAAATGGACACGGTATAAACCAGCTGTATTGGTATTAGGTATATTCGTTTCTGATATTGCGGTTGTTTTCCCGCTTTCCTCAATAACGCTTACTATAGATGGCATCCCCAACCCTGCGGTATTAACTCCGTTGTATTCAGTTACCAGCCCGCCCATCTTTATATTTTCTGTCAGCCTAAGATTACCCCATCTCAAATCATCCTTCCCTAAATCATATGCTCCGTCCTCATCGGGACACCA
>CAYXSY010000030.1:0-16182 GCA_964467905.1 uncultured Planctomycetales bacterium
ACCTAATATGATATTCGGCAAGACCAAGATGGAGCTTCAGGTCGGGGTTTTTGTATTCGTAGCTATTTTGATTTTTGTTTTCTTTATTCTGCTTATCGGGGATTTAAAAACCCTTTCTTCCGGCTACAAAGTGAAATTTATTTTTAATTTTATAAACGGGGTGAAAATAGGAGCACCGGTAAGATTTGCCGGAGTAGATGTCGGCGAGGTAAAAGAAATTGACTTCTCAGGTAAACCTGGTGTAGAGCCGGCAAAAATAATCGTTATCGGATGGGTTAAGAAAAATATCAAGATACCACAGGACTCAACAGTCTGGGTAAATACGCTTGGTCTTTTGGGAGAAAGATACGTTGAGGTTATGCCGGGAGAGGATTATAAAAAGTGTATCCCGCCGGGAGGTTCTCTTGTGGGTACGGATCCGATAGCAATGCATGAGGTTGCTCAATTAGCCAAGAACATAGCCGATAACCTGGAGAATATAATTTCTAGCGTTAGAAATGAGCAGGGGACCATCGGTAAATTAATATATGACGATACGCTTTATAATGAGCTTGAGGCTTTTATCAAAGATATAAGGCGTAATCCCTGGAAGCTGTTTATCAAGACCAAAGAGAAAAAAGATTAATTCTGTGAAAGTAAAAACAGTATTTGCCTGTCAAAATTGCGGTTATCAGTCCTTAAAGTGGCTTGGAAAGTGCCCTGATTGCAACAGCTGGAATTCTTTTGTCGAAGAGGATTATAGCGAGCCTGCCGCAAAGACGCGTCAAAAAAGCGCTTTATATAAAGACGGCCCGGTATTATTAAAGGATGTTGATTTTGAAGAGGCAGCCAGGATTAAAACTAATATCGTTGAGCTTGACAGGGTATTAGGAGGCGGGATTGTTCCGGGTTCGGTAGTTTTAGTCGGAGGAGACCCGGGGATAGGTAAATCAACGATATCTCTTGAGGTCTCAAATCAGCTTACTAAACAAGGTAAAACTGTTCTTTATGTCAGCGGAGAAGAATCTGTGCAGCAGACTAAACTTCGCGCTAAACGTCTGGGGTCTTCTGAAGACGGGAACTTATATATAGTTAATCAAACCGATTTGTCGCTGATTATAGAATATATAAAGAAGCTTAATCCCGAAGCAGTTGTTATCGATTCGATACAGGTGGTTTTTGATCCGGCTATAAGTTCTTCCGCAGGCAGCGTAAGTCAGGTAAGAGAGTGTTCAAGTATACTTACGCAGTTAGCTAAAACCAGCGCCACGCCTATTTTTATAATCGGCCACGTTACTAAAGAAGGGACTATTGCCGGCCCAAGGGTTTTAGAGCATATCGTAGATACCGTGCTTTATTTTGAAGGAGACAGGTTTTCCAATTATCGCATCCTGCGTGCGGTAAAAAACAGATTTGGCTCTACTAATGAGATAGGCGTGTTTGAAATGACTTCTTCAGGCCTGTCTGAAATAAAGAATCCTTCGCAGATTTTCTTATCCGAGAGGCCCGAAGACGTATCCGGTTCGGTAGTAACTTCTGTGCTTGAGGGTAGCCGTCCGCTTTTAGTAGAGATACAGGCTTTGGTGAGTAGGGCAGGATTCGGATACGCCAGGAGAAGGGCTGAAGGGTTTGATTATAACCGCTTGAGTTTGCTAATAGCAGTTTTAGAGAAGCGTATAGGATTATCTCTTGAAAGCGAAGATATCTTTGTAAATGTGGCCGGCGGGATAAAAGTTGAGGATCCGGCTGCGGATTTGGCAGTTGCGGTTGCTATAACTTCAGCTTTCCGCGAGGCAAAGATAATGCCGGGAACGATAATCTTAGGAGAAGTGGGTTTATCAGGAGAAATCCGCAGTATATCGCAAGTGGGCTTGCGCATAAATGAGGCGGAGAAACTCGGGTTTAAACATTGCATAATCCCGAAGAATAATATAAAAGGTAATTTTAGCAGTAAGGCAGATATAAAACTTATTGCTGTTTCTACTTTGAAAGAAGCGCTTGATGTAGCGCTTAAGACTTAATAATTAATATAGATAGGTAGAGAGGAGGAAGTATGAATTTATTATTAGTCCGTATTCTTTTTATAATAGCCAGCGTTATAGTCGGGTATCAGACTGCAGAGGGGACAGGTTCTGTTTTTGTAGGGGCGCTTATCGGGTTGGCAACAAGTTTAATAATCATATTGCTTGAGATAGGTATGCGTAAGGTCTCCGTGAGGGGGCTTTCTAGCTCCGTCTTTGGTTTGATATTAGGTTTGATTATGGCCAAGCTTGTAACCGATGCTTTTAGCGTGGCGCCTTTGCCGGCATCCAGCCTTAATCTTATCAGAGTCACTCTTACTTTGGTCTTTTGTTATTTGGGTATGGTTATAGGACTGCGCGGCAAGGATGAGTTTAACGTTATTATACCTTATGTAAGGCTGCGCCGTGAAGATCAGTCAGGTGGTGTTACACTACTAGATACCAGCGTTATTATTGACGGAAGAATCCTGGATATATTCAAGACCAATTTCTTAGAGAACAAGATTATAATACCCAGATTTGTCTTGAGGGAATTGCAGCAGATAGCTGATTCTACTGACCCTATAAAACGCCAAAGGGGCAGAAGGGGATTAGAGATCCTGCATAATATGCAAAAAGAGACAGGTTTTGATATTACTATTCACGAAGAAGAATTTCCGGAGGTTCATGAGGTAGATGCAAAGTTAGTGAAGTTAGCTAAAATATTGGAAGCAAAGATATTGACGATAGATTTTAACCTTAATCGCGTTGCCAGTCTCCAGGGTATTAAGATATTAAATATCAATGAGCTGGCCAATGCCTTAAAGCCGGTTGTTTTCCCTGGCGAACGCATGAGCGTTAAGCTTCTTAAAGAAGGCAAAGAGTATAATCAGGCTGTCGGTTATCTTGAGGATGGGACAATGATTGTGGTTGAGGATGCCCGTAAGTTAATCGGCCAGGAAGTAAAAGTTGCCGTTACTTCTGTTCTGCAAACTCAAGCAGGCAGGATGATTTTTACCAAACTCGATAGATGATGCATGTTACAGCAATTGTTCTCTCGGCAGGCAAGGGGTTAAGATTTGGTTCTGGCATCTCCAAGCCGCTTGCTTTAATTGCAAACAAGCCTGTTTTGGTTTACTCTCTCCTTGGGCTCAATAGCCATCCTTTGATTAAGGAGATAATCTTAGTAGTCAGCCATAAGAATAAAGCCGCAATATCAAGAGCCTTAAAGAAATACAGAATAGCTAAATTAACAAAAACAGTCATTGGCGGCAAAGAGCGGCAGGATTCGTTAGGCAATGCTTTATCTGTCTTGTCTTTTGATACCGATATAGTTGTTGTGCATGACGGCGCAAGGCCATTTATAGATAAACAGTTAACAACAAAGCTGATAAGAGAAGCAGATAAAAACGGAGCCGCTGTTTTGGGCGTACCGGTGAAGGATACGATTAAAGAAGTTTGTAGCCCGCAGCCCAAAAGTCAGAGCCCAAGGGTAATAAAAACGACTTTAAAAAGAGATAGGCTATGGGCAGCGCAAACGCCGCAGGCGTTTAAGAAAAATATAATTTTGGAAGCTTATAGAAGATTCGGTAAAGCAAAAGTTACGGATGATTCTTCTTTGGCGGAGATGGCGGGAGTAAGGGTCAGGGTTATCGGTAGCTCTTATTCAAATATCAAAATAACTACACGCGATGATTTGGCGCTTGCAGAGGTAATCGCAAAAAGGGATTGCAGGTGATAGTATGCATAGCAGGATAGGTATAGGATACGATATTCATAAATTAGTCCACGATAGGCCGCTATATATCGGGGGGATAAGCATTCCTTATGTCAAAGGACTCTTAGGCTATTCTGATGCCGATGTTCTGTTGCATGCTATTTGTGATGCACTTTTAGGCGCGTTAGGAGAAAAAGATATAGGCGAACTTTTCCCGAACACAGACTCTCGTTATGAGAATATATCGAGCGTACAGCTTTTAGCCGAAGTAAATTCTTTAGTGGCAAAGCACGGATTTACAATAAATAATATCGATGCGGTTATCATTGCGGAAGAGCCGCCGATTTCGCCTTTTAAGGAAGCGATGAAGAACAAAATAGCAGAAATCCTTTCACTTGATACGGGTGCGGTTAACATTAAGGCTAAGACTAATGAAGGGCTCGATGATATCGGCAAGAAAGACGCTATCGCATGTTATGCGGTTGCGATGTTAGGCAAGGGAGGGGCAAAATGAATCTATTGGCACTTATACTATTAATTCTTTTGGCATTATTTGCGATAAAAATAATTCTACTTTCCCTTATATTTTATTCAGATATAAGGGCAGCGCAAAAGAGAGACCCGGCAGCAAAGAACTTTTTTGAGATCTTGTTTCTGTATCAGGGGGTTCATGCTTTGATGTTTTATAGGATTGCCCACGTATTCTATAAACTACATATGTATTTTACTGCACGTTTTATTAGCCAGTTTGCCAGGTTTTATACCGGGATAGAAATACATCCCGGAGCCAAAATCGGCAAAAGGTTTTTTATCGACCATGGCATGGGTGTAGTCGTAGGGGAGACTTCGGTTATCGGTGACGATGTGCTTTTATATCAGGGCGTATCTCTGGGCGGAACGAGCCTGGAAAAAGGTAAGCGCCATCCTACTATAGGTAATAATGTGGTAATCGGAGCAGGTGCCAAGGTTTTAGGAAACATTATGGTGGGAGATGATTCTTATATTGGCGCTAACGCAGTTGTGATTAAAGATGTCCCTGCAAACTCTACTGTCGTGGGTGTGCCCGGGCGTATCACCAGGCAGGAAGGCAAGAAAATAGATGTTAGTCTGGATCACATACATATATTGGACCCGATTATGCAGAATATAGAAGAGCTAGAGCAAAGGATTAAGAAATTAGAAAACAAAGGCTAAGTAGGATTTAGTGTTTAGACATGGCTATCCACATTTATAACTCCCTTACTCGTAAAAAAGAAGAATTTAAACCGATAAAACCATCGCAAGTTAGCATGTATGTCTGCGGCCCGACGGTTTATGACGAGCCGCATATAGGTCATGCCAGAAGCGCCTACATTTTCGATGTAATAAGGCGCTATCTGGAGTTTAGCGGATACAAGGTTAAATTCGTAAGAAACGTAACCGATGTGGATGATAAGATTATCGAGCGGGCAAGGAAAGATTATCCGCAGGAAGAATTGAACGCATCTTTTAAAAAAGTAGCAGAGAAATACCTTGATGCCTATCATCGGGCCATGCAGGAATTAGGGATTGCTGTTGGTGAGCCTGAAATCAACGAGCCTAAGGCCAGCGAATATATAGAGAAAATGATTAAGTTTATCTTACGGCTCATAGAAAGAGGAGTTGCTTATGAAGCATCCGGTGATGTTTATTTCGATATTACCCAGGCAAAAAACTATGGTAAGCTTTCTAACCAGTCTACAGATAAGATGGAGATAGGAGCTAGGGTTGCGTCAAATGAGTCAAAGCGCGACCCGCTTGATTTTGCGCTTTGGAAATCAGCAAAAGAAAATGAACCATCGTGGAGCAGCCCTTGGGGAAGGGGCAGGCCCGGCTGGCATATCGAGTGTTCGGTAATGAGTTCGGATATCTTAGGAGAGACATTTGATATTCATGGCGGCGGGATAGACCTGATATTTCCACATCATGAAAATGAGATTGCCCAGTCAGAGGGAGCAGGATACAGGTTTGCTAATTACTGGATACACCACGGACTTCTTACTATCAACGGCCAGAAGATGAGCAAATCGCTGGGGAATTTTGTTACCGTGGACAGTTTCCTTGAGAAATACAAGAATGCAGACTTACTGAAGCTGCTATTTTTATCTACTCATTATTCGCATCCGGTCGATTATAACGAAAAGAAAATAGAGGAAGCAAAAGAAGCGTTGGAAAGAATAATTATTCTAAGAGGTAAGTTGGCCGCTAAACTGCTGGATAGTAAATTTGAGAGCCGCAAGATTAAAGAAGTAGAAGAGATAAGAAATAAGTTTATTGCGGCAATGGACGATGACTTTAATACCCCGCAAGCACTGGCTGCTGTTTTTGAATTGGTCAGTTTGAGCAATAAGAATATTGATAATCAAGAGTTTGCCTGCGGTGGAAAGGTTGCGCTTGAAGAATTATTATCAGTTTTGGGGATTTCTCTGGATGTCAGGACAAAAGATGCCATATCGGATAAAGAGATCGAGGCAAAGATTATTGACAGAAATAATGCGCGTAAGAATAAGGATTATGCGCTTTCGGATAAAATCAGGAATGAATTGGAAGCACAGGGTATTATTTTAGAGGATACTAAAGACGGTAAGACCACCTGGCGTAGAAAGCTTTAAAATACCACTATCGGATTTCTCGCTCGAAGTTGATTTTTTAACACCAATGTTCTTTCGCATTTTCGGCGCCTGCGGAACTCGCCCGTCGGCGCTTCCGCGCCAGGGCGGGCTCGAACATCCTCGGCGCCCGAATGCTTTCGCGTTCGGATTCCCGAAAATGCTCAAGCTCCATTGGTGCCTCGGCTGCGCTCGGCACCAACCCTGAGTATGGTTGAATGGGTTGGTTAAAATCAACACTCGCTCGAAATTCCGACAGCGGTATTTTAATCTATCGCTTATGAGAGGTATCGGTCTTAGTAAGCTCTGCGGAGAAAATATAGAGATTATGAGAGGAAAATTTATTACATTTGAAGGCTCGGAAGGCTGCGGCAAAAGCACGCAGTCACGCATGCTTTATAATTACCTTAAGGCAAAAGGGTTTAAAGTAGTGTATCTGCGCGAGCCGGGGGCAACCAGAATCAGCGAGAAGCTAAGAAATATACTGCTTGATCCTGCTAATAAGAAAATGAGCCGTGAGTGCGAGATGCTGCTTTATATGGCAGCCAGGGCGCAGATAGTAGCACAGCTAATTGAGCCGGCTTTATCAAGCGGACGTATTGTTATATGCGACAGATATCTTGATTCTACGATAGTTTATCAGGGCTACGGCTTAGGTATAGATATTGGGTTAATAAAAAGTATAGGCAGGTTTTCTACCCGTGACATAAACCCGGATTTAACTATAGTGCTTGATCTTCCGGTTAGGGACGGGCTTAAACACCGCCAGGGGGAAAAAGACCGTATCGAAAAAAGGAATTTAAGTTATCATGCGCGTGTCAGGCATGGGTATCTTGAGCTTGTTAGAAAAGAACCATCCAGGGTAAAGTTAATCAAAGTAGAGAGAGACAAGCGTATTACACAGGATAATATACGTAAATTAATAGATAGGTTTTTAAAGAAATAGATAAAAATGCCTTTAGGCGAGATTATCGGGCAGGATAAAGTTATAGCCGTGTTAAAATGTGTCGCAGAAACCGGGCGATTGCAGGGAGGGTTTTTGTTTTCCGGACCCGACGGCGTAGGCAAGAAACTCGTTGCTGTCAGTCTGGCAAAGATAATAAATTGTCAGGCAGATGGATTTGACAGCTGCGAGATCTGCCCGTCATGCCTGAAGATTAATAAAGGCTCGCATCCTGATATACATATTATTTCTCTTGAAGATAACGAATTGATTAAGATAGAACAGGTACGGCAGCTGCAGAAAGATATATATCTAAGGGCCTACGAAGCCAAAACCAAAGTTTTCATTATAGACAACGCGCATAATCTTACTGCCGAGGCTTCGAATGCCCTGCTTAAGGTTCTTGAGGAACCTCCCAAAGAAAGCCTGATTATACTTATTAGCTCAAAGCCGCGCTTGCTTTTTAAGACCATTGTTTCCAGATGCAGGCCGGTAAAGTTCTCAAGCATGCCAAGGCAGGATTTAAAGCGTATACTTGAGTCAAAGCATAATTTATCCGCTGCTGATGCGCATTTCTTGGCATACTTTTCTGAAGGCAGAATAGGTTATGCCATGAGGAATAAAGATGGCGATATTATCGAAGAAAGGCAAAAAATACTCGATTCTTTTTTCGGGATGAAGTCAGCAGCAAAGAATTATTATGATATCTCTGAGCGGCAGGATTTTAGCAGGGCCCTGGATATACTTGCCCTATGGTTTAGGGACATCTATCTGCTGAAAGCGGGCATAGATGATTCGGAGTTGGCAAATATTGACCGTAGGGCAGACATAGTAAGACTAGCGCAGAGATATTCTATCGAAGAGGTCGATTCTATTATAAGGACGATATCCGAGTCGCATCTTTATTTGGACCAGAACGTTAATGTTAAACTGTTATCTTCCTACTTAAGGACAAATATATGGAAAAATTAATTTTAATTAGATTGAGGGATTCAGGGCAGGTGTATTCTTGCGGGGTCTATGACCCTAGCGTTAAAGAGGGAGATTATGTTATTGTCGAGCATGATAGAGGCCTAGATTACGGGCTTATTATTTCTCCGGAACAGGCAAAGTCTGCTTCCGAAGCCAAAGAGCAGATTAAAAAAATCTTGCGTACAGCCAGCGCTTCAGACTTAAAACAAATCGATGAAAACCGCATTAAAGCGAAAGAGGCATTTTCGACTTGCACCAAGAAGATAGAAGAGCGTAAACTTGATATGAAGCTTGTGCGCGCGGAATACTCTTTTGACCGCAATAAGATTATCTTCTACTTTACCGCAGCCGGCAGGGTTGATTTCAGGGATTTGGTAAAAGATTTAGCAAAGATTTTTAAGGCGCGTATTGAGTTAAGACAGATCGGAGTAAGGGATGAGGCTAAGATATTCGGTGGTTTCGGTCCTTGCGGTAGAGGGCTTTGCTGCGCGACGTTTTTGAAGGATTTTGAGCCGGTGACCATCAAGATGGCTAAGGAAGAGGGCTTGCCTCTTAACCCACCTAAAATATCCGGTATATGCGGCAGGCTGATGTGCTGCCTTAATTATGAATACGAGACTTATAAGATTCTCTCTAAAGGCCTGCCTAAGGAAGGTGAGCGGATTCACACGCCTAAAGGCAAGGGTAAGGTCATCAGCGTAAACGTTTTTAAAAGGACCGCTACTGTGGAGCTTGAGGATGGAACGTATACCGAATTAGAATACAAGGAAAAAGAGCATGGCAAATAGTCCTTCTGCTGTATCAAAAACAAAATTCTATATTACCACACCTATATATTATGTGAATGCTTCGCCGCATATAGGGCATTCTTATACTAATATTGCCGCTGATACTCTGGCGCGCTATAAACGCGATAAATTAGGCCAGGATAATGTCTGGTTTCTGACCGGTACTGATGAGCATGGGCAAAAAATACAAAAGGCTGCGGATGAGGCAGGGCTCTCTCCCAAAGAATTCGTAGACAAGGTAGTCTCTACTTTCAAAGAACTGTGGATTAAGCTTGATATTTCAAACAATGATTTTATACGCACTACAGAAGAAAGACACATAAAGACAGTCCAGAAGGTATTGAGTATATTAAAAGATAAAGGCGTAATTTACGAAGGTAAATATGAAGGCTGGTATTGTACGCCTTGCGAAACTTTTTGGCCTAAGTTACAGGTTACTGATAATTTCTGCCCTGATTGCAAAAGGCCGCTGGAGAAAATCAGCGAGACTAACTATTTCTTTAAGATATCGCAATACCAGAGCTGGCTAATCGATTATATTAAAGATACCGATAAGCATCCCGAACGTCTCGGTTTTATTCAGCCTTCATCGAGGAGGAATGAGGTCTTAGGATTCCTGGAAAATAATAAGCTGGAGGATTTATGTATTTCTCGCCCCAAAGAGCGCCTTAGCTGGGGGATACCGCTTCCGTTTAGCTCAGCCCATGTTACTTATGTATGGTTTGACGCCTTGGTTAATTATATCAGTGCAGTAGGGGATTTCGATGATGATAATAATTACCATTCTAAATGGTGGGCTAACGAGGTTAATGTGGTGCATTTAATCGGTAAAGACATACTAAGGCATCATGCCATATACTGGCCGATTATGCTTGAGGCGTTGGGTATAAGGCAGCCGGATACGATATTCGCGCACGGCTGGTGGCTTATTAATGAAGACAAGATGTCAAAATCAAAAGGCAATGTAGTTAATCCGCTTGATATGGTTAAAGAATTCGGCATAGATGTTTACAGATATTTTCTGCTGCGGGATGTTTCTTTTGGTTTAGACGGTAATTTCTCCGAAGAAGCCATTATTAAAAGATTTAACAGTGATTTAGCCAATGATTTAGGAAATCTTGTATACCGTACACTTACTATGGTAGAGAAATATTACCAGGGAGCTGTTCCGCAAGAAGGCAAATTAGATGCGCAGGGGGAGAGAATAAGACAGGCAATTTCTGCTTTAGAGCAGGCAATTTATACTCCTTTAAGTTCGGGTTTCGATTTTAGCCTAGCCTTGCAGAAAATATGGGATTTAATCGCTATGGCGAATAAATATGTAGAAGAGACTAAGCCCTGGAACCTAGCCAAAGAAAACAAAACTGAAGAGCTGAAGTCTTTTATCCGCCTGTTAGTAGATGTTATCAGGAAGGCAGGCGAAGGCATCCTTCCTTTTATGCCTAACACGGCCACCCTCATTAGAAATCAGATAGGAAGCGATATGATCCAGAAGGGCAGCCCGTTATTCCCGCGCATTGACACCGCAAAAACAGATAAAAAATAAGTATATACTTTTGATTATGGACCGTCATTCCAAAGTAACACTTATCGATACGCATTGCCATTTAGATTTTCCTGATTTTGATAAAGATCGCGCCGAAGTTATCTCTAGGGCTAAAGAAGCAGGGGTTGAGTATATTGTCAATATAGGTTCAAGCCTTGATGGCTCAAGACGCTCGGTTGAGCTGGCCTCCGAATATAAACAAATTTATGCCAGCGTAGGAGTCCACCCTCACGAGGCAGATAGGGTAGGAGGGGATACGGTTGAGTTGTTACGCGGATTTGCTTCTGGCGATAAAGTCGTTGCTATCGGTGAGATAGGCCTAGATTATTTCAAGAATTTCTCTTCCCACGAAAATCAAAGAAAACTTTTTATTTCTTCTCTTGAGCTTGCGATTAGTCTTAAATTGCCGGTTGTTATACATAGCCGCCAGGCAGAGAATGATGTTTTGGATATAGTGTCTAAAAATATGCCTCTTAAGGCAGTGATTCATTGTTTTTCAGCCGATGAGATATTCTTGAGGCATTGTCTGGATAAGGGTTTTTTTGTTTCTTTTACCTGCAATATTACATATAAGAAAGCCGATAAATTGCGAGAATTATTAAAATATGTGCCTTTGGATAGGCTTATGCTTGAGACTGACGCGCCTTATCTGCCTCCTGAAGGCTTGCGTGGCAGAAGGAATGAGCCTTCTTTTGTGAAAGAACTTGCGGGCTACATCGCAGCAATAATAAAGAAACCGCTTGACGAAATTTCTACGGTTACCACAATGAACGCAAAGAGTTTTTTTAATATCCCATGATTGCCAGAGTATCAATTATAAAATGCAGTAATTATGATTCTGACGCGGTAGTTTCTTCTGTTAAGAAGGCAGTAGATTTATCCGGCGGGATAGAGAAGTTTATTAAACCGGGCAGCAAAGTCCTGATTAAACCGAATTTGCTTATGGCTAAAGATCCTAACGACGGTATAACTACCCATCCGGAAATAGTAAGAGGAGTGGTTAGATTATTAAAACAGATAAATTGCCGTCTTTATCTGGGTGATGGCCCGAGTGTTTGGGGTAATCAGATTGAGAATGTAGATGATGTTTATGAATATACCGGAATGAGTAAGCTTTGTCGGGAAGAGGGCGTGGAGCTGGTGAAATTTGAGAAGAAAGTATGGAAGAGGATGATTCCTCTTACGGAGTGGGTTGAATTCTGTGATCACGTAGTTAACATTCCTAAGTTTAAAACCCACAGCTTTACTTTGTTAAGCGGGGCAATAAAAAATCTCTTTGGGCTTGTCCCGGGGATACATAAGACTACTATACATAAGAATCATTTTGAGATTGAAGATTTTTCAAGAGTGTTAGTGGATATTTATGAGATAGTAAAACCGAGCCTTACGGTAGTTGATGCTATAAGGGTTATAGAGGGCGATGGGCCTGCTACAAGCGGGAGAGCTCGTGATTTAGGGCTGATAATGGCCTCTTCGGATTGCGTAGCCCTCGATTCGATTATGTCTCTTATCATGGGGGTTAAGCCATATCATGTCCTGACCACTAAAGAAGCCAGTCACCGCGATTTAGGCAATCCTTTAGTTGGTTCTATGTCTATATCGGGAGAGGAACTCGGGGATATTGTGCCCGAGTCTTTCTTATTGCCTTCCTCTTCGCTAAAGAGCAGGATACCGCTTGGAATCTTGCGCATGATAAGGAATTTTATAAAGTATTATCCGGTGAGTTCTTTTACGAAATGCATAAAATGCGGCGCTTGTATTAAGGCCTGCCCTAAGAAATGTATCAGCGCAAAAGGAGAGAGGCTGGCATTTAATTATCGCGACTGTATTGGATGTTTCTGTTGCCAGGAGGTTTGTCCTGTGGCCGCTATAGAGATTAAAAGAAGCGCATTGGCTAAGCTAGTAGGTTTGTAGTTTTTATGGGCAAACACGCTAACCTGATAAGGTTAAGATTAAAACTGGATAACGCGATTACTTACGGGACAAAAAAAGAGGCCCTATGCATCGCCAGGCTCGGTTTAGATAAAGCTAAGAAAAGAAAATTTACCGGAGAAATAGAATATTTTAAGGGAGAGTTGGATCTTATCAATAATAGATTTGTTTCTGCGATTGAACACTTTGACAAGGCAATTGCGCATAATCCTTATGACGGAGCCGCTTATAACGATAAGGCTTTGTGTTTAGCAGAACTGGGATTAATTGATGAGGCGCTGGTATATTTTAATAAGGGCATTGAAGTAGAAAACGATTATGCTACTATATACCATAATAAGGGGTGGCTCCTGAATAATATAGGAGAGTATACCCAGGCAATAGCATGCTTTAACAAGGCCTTGAGGCTTGAGCCGGGGAGGGCAGTTACATACGATAATCTCGCCGATGCCCAGTATAATATTCAGGATTACATAGGTTCTTTAACTTCTTATAAAAAAGTCATATCTTTATTGAGCCCGGGTTCATGTACGCAAATAAGAAAGCAGATACTTTCTAATATCAAATCATTGGAGAAGATAGTTCAGCATAATAAGAATAAATAAAAAATATGGGCAAGATATTAAAAACTGTTTCATGGGAAAACAATTCTATACGTCTTATTGATCAGACCAAGCTTCCGGGAGAATTCAGATATATATACATAAGAGATATCAAGGAGCTGTGGAAGGCGATAAAGTTGCTTAAGGTAAGAGGCGCCCCTGCTATAGGCGCTGCTGCCGGACTCGGCGTATACTTAGGGATAAGTAAGTCAAAAAGTGTTGATTTCTTAAGTTTCAGCAGGGAACTTGACAGGATTTGCCGCTATATTGCTTCTGCAAGGCCAACAGCCAGGAATCTTTTTTGGGCGATTGAGAGGGTTTGCAGCGTTGCGATACGTAATAAAACCCGGCCTATAAAGGATATTAAGAGGCTTATGTTTAAGGAGGCATCTTCTATAATAGAAGAGGATATGGCTTCCTGCCGCATGATTGCCAGGTATGCCCAGGTTTTTATCAAGAATAACGATAGCATTCTTACGATATGCAATACCGGGATCTTGGCGACTATTGACTACGGCACCGCTTTAGGAGCGATTTACATGGCGGATGAGTTAGGTAAGAAAATAAAAGTATTTGCTTGCGAAACAAGGCCGCTTTTACAGGGAGCCAGGCTTACTTCATGGGAGTTAAAAAGAAAGAACATAGACGTTACTTTAATTTCTGATAGTATGGCTGCCACACTTATGCGCCAGGGTAAGATTACCAAAGTTATCGCCGGAGCCGACAGGATTGCGCTCAACGGTGATACGGCAAATAAAATCGGGACATATAATCTTGCGGTTTTGGCAGCGTATCATAAGATTCCATTTTATATCGCCGCGCCTCTATCGACGTTCGATACAGGTATTAAGACAGGCAGGGATATCATTATTGAGCAGCGTTCTCCTGACGAAGTCACCAGCTTGTTCTTTAAGAAGCCGGTTGCCCCTGCCGGAGTCAAGGTTTATAATCCGGCGTTTGATGTGACGCCAGGAGATTTAATTGCCGCGATAATAACGGATAAGGGCAGAGTCAGCAGGCCTTACATAAAGAACATTAAGAGATTAATCAGTAAGAGCTGAGGGGTTTTAGTGATGAAGATTTCCGGGTTAGGTGAATTTGGGCTTATTCAAAGGTTTAGTAAGAGAATTAGGTTAGACCATTCAGTAATAAAAGGTGTAGGTGATGATTGCGCGGTTATAGATTACACAAAAGATAAGTTTGCGCTTTTTAGCTGCGATATGATAGTGGAGGGAGTAGATTTTACTCGCGATGATTCTTTTGAGCTGGTTGGCAGAAAAGCCTTAGCTATTTCTTTAAGCGATATTGCGGCATGCGGCGGGGTGGCAGGTTATGCGGTTATTTCTTTGGGGTTGC
Organism: uncultured Planctomycetales bacterium; assembly: GCA_964467905.1. Taxonomy (GTDB): domain Bacteria; phylum Omnitrophota; class Gorgyraeia; order Gygaellales; family Profunditerraquicolaceae; genus CAYXSY01. The sequence goes on from CAYXSY010000030.1 coordinate 14,463, forward strand.
CTAAAAATACCGATATTAAATTGTTTGATAAGATGATAAACGGCCTGCTTAAGCTGGCGCGCGAGTTTGGAGTGAATATAGTCGGCGGAGATATGAGCGTTTCAGAAAAGATTATCTTAAATTCCAGCGTTATCGGTTATGTCGATAAAAAGTCGCTGGTCTTAAGAAGTGGGGCTAAACCTAAAGATATAATTTTTGTTTCTGGCTCTCTTGGGGGCTCTATCAGAGGGAAACATTTAAATTTTGTCCCTAGGCTCAGAGAGGCGCAGTATTTAGCGCGGCATTATAAGATTAACTCCATGATTGATGTGTCCGACGGTCTATTACAGGATTTGGGTCATATTTTGTCATCCAGTAATGTAGGGGCTATGCTTTATAGTAATTTGATACCTATTGCTAAAGATGCAAGGGGGTTAGATGAAGCATTACATATGGGCGAAGATTTTGAGTTGCTTTTTAGTGTCTCGTCCGAACAGGCGAAAAAGATTGTACGTGACAGGCGGTTTAAATTCAGCCCTATCGGGGAGATAGTTGATCAAAGCTACGGCATAAAATTATTTAATCAAAAAGGCAGGAAGATGCCTATGTCAAAATCGGGCTTCAGGCATTTTTAGAAATGAAAATAATATCTTATTCTCGAAACGATACGCTTGCTATAGCCAAGTCACTGGCAAAGAATATAAGCCCGGCTGATATAATAGGCCTATTTGGTGAATTAGGTTCCGGTAAAACAGTATTTGTTAAAGGCTTTGCTTCTGGATTGGGTATTCAACCCGATCATATAATAAGCCCGACCTTTATCTTAATAAGGCAGCACCGCGGCAGGCTAGATCTGTTTCATTTTGACCTGTATCGCCTGGATACCCCAGATGACATACTTAAGCTTGGTTATGAAGAGTATCTTTACGGCGAGGGCGTAAGTGTTATAGAATGGGCGCAGAGGCTGGGGTGTCTTTTGCCTAAGGAGATGCTTAAAATAAGAATAAAAATATTAGGCAAGAACAAAAGATGCCTGGAATTTCTACCGGGCAATAAACATTACGAAAGGCTGATTAAGGGAGCATATGAAAATACTGGCTATTGATACCAGCACCCGGTTTTTATGTTTAGGTATTTATGATAATTCTAAAGTTTATGAGTATAACCTGGAGTTAGGTAGCAAGCTCTCAGGGTTGATTATACCGACGATAGCAAGGGTCTTGGATGCGGCAAATATAGATTTGCTGGATGTCGATTATTTTGCCTGCGGGGTCGGTCCGGGGTCTTTTACCGGATTGCGCGTAGGGCTTGCCGCCGTTAAGGGGCTGGCTTGGGGAAAAAGAAAAAAAGTAATTGCAGTCCCTACGCTGGATATTATTTCACGTAACATTGAAGAAAGCGGCTCTGTTATAGCGCCGATAATTGATGCTAAGAGAGGGCTTTTTTACAGTTGTTTTTACAGAAACAACAAAGGTTCTTATAAGAGGGTAAGCGCTTATAGGTTGCTTAATGCGCAGGAACTTTTTAAAAAAGCCCCTGCTAATTCAGTCTTTCTTGGTGACGGCGTAGGGGTCTTAAGAGATAAGGTAGCATTGTGCACGGGGAGTTCTTGTTTTGTTGACAAGGATTACTGGTATCCTAAGGCGCATAATATTTTGCATTTGGCAATAGAGAAAATAAAACGCAAAGAATTAAGCGATGCTTTTAATATAAAGCCGATGTATTTGTATCCGAAGGAATG
>CAYXSY010000031.1:0-15316 GCA_964467905.1 uncultured Planctomycetales bacterium
GATGAAGAAATGCGCTTGGTCAATGATTTTGTAAATAATCTGCGCGCTGACTCTAGAATAGCAAAATATTTTCCTGATATCAGCATAACTTCCGTTGACTCCAGCAGCTCTCAAGATAACATAAAGATTACCCGTTTTAGTATATCTTGTAAAGGCAGCGCCCCTGCTAAGTCTTCTGTGGGGGGTAGGCCGTCTTTAAAACAAATGAAGAATATCGAGGGGGAAGGTTTTTAAACCTATGGCAGGAGCTAATCTGAACATATCCTTAACTGACAAGCATAAGAATCTTATTCTTAATGTAGTTGTATTGGTTGTGGCTTTCATGATTGCATCCAATATATATAAGAAGCAGATGGAGCAAAGAAAATCTCTTATGAAAGAGAAAGAGAATGAGGTTAAAAAGAACGCGTTGCTAGAGAAGATAGGCGCGCTTGAGAAAGATACCCGATATTTGAAGCAATTAGTAAATAAAAAAGATTCTTCTATGTTAATAAGCAATATTAGCGCTATTGCTAAAGAGCAAAATATCAAGATAAACTCCGTTAAGCCCAAAAAAGAAGAGGATATGCAGACTTTTTACAAATATTCTTTTAGTTTAAATATTACAGCTGAAAGCTATTATAAGATGGCCCGGTTTATGCTCGCTCTTGAAAATTCTACCGATATATATGTGGTAGAGAATATTGGGATAAGAAAACAGGAAGGCGGCGGCGGTTATCCCGGTTATCAAGCCCGTACAGCAGAGGACACAAATCCCGATTCTTTGAGCGCGGATTTAACAATAAGCACAATTCTGATGAAGGATTAGCTAAAGCTATGAAGAAGGCAAATACATATTATAAGGGATTGTTTTTGGCCGGTATATTTTTGTTTTCTTTTATTTTTGCTTTTCAGGGTTTGGCCTCAGCTAAGACTTCTTATGATACGGTAGAGAGTATAAATAAAGAATACAAAGAAGATACCACTAAAGGTGTTTCTTCAGCGATTGTTCAGAGGCCGAAAGTAGAATATACTTCCGGGAGAGATAAGAATCCTTTTAAATCTTATCTGCCTGAAAAAGAGAGAAAAATAAAAGGTCCGAAAAAAAGCAATAAATCACTTACCCCCCCGAAGTTAGAGGTGCAAGGCATTATTTGGGGGACTAGTCTTCCACAGGCGATAATTAACAGCAAAGTTGTGAAAGTCGGAGATGAATTGGAAGGCGCAAAAATATCAAGTATCAGTAAAGACGGAGTCATTATTATATTCGAGGAGACAGAGTTTAAGTTATCTTCTCCTGGCTCTGGCCAAGGGTCAGTGGCTAAGCCAATGGAGCAAAATGGAGGCGATGAAAATGAATAAAGGAATATTAAGTATGAAAAAGGTCTTATCTTTAGTAATTATTTTCTGCCAAATTATGCTTTATTGCCCTAATGCAGGGGCTATGCAGCAGACTCCGCTTACGGATGATGAGATAACTATATCTATGGATTTTAAGGATGCTGACTTAAAAGATATACTTAAGGTATTTTCTATGCAGTCAGGCCTTAATTTTATCGCTTCTGAAGGCGTGCAGGATAGGAAAATCACGCTTTATTTTGATAAGGTGCCATTGGAAGAAGCAATAAATCAGCTATTTAAGGCCAATAATCTTACCTATGAAATGGATAGGAGCTCTAATGTTTTCTTAGTTAAAGATTGGGGAAAACCGCAGCTTGAGACGGTTACTAAGGTTTTTTATCTGAAATATGCCACAGTATCGACCTCTTCCTTAAAACAACAAAAGGATGATGCTTTTGAAAGTGATTCAACTGGCTCTTCTGATAGCTCAGGTTCTTCAAGTGGCTCAAGTTCTTCAGGCTCGAAAGGTTCTTCGGGCTCTAAGGGTTCTACTAGTTCTTCCGGTAGCAGTTCAGACAATACAGAGACCTCTGGAATAACAGATGCCATAACCCAGATTCTTACCAAAGAAGGTAGTATTATAGAGGATGCGCGTACAAACAGCCTCATTGTTACTGATGTGCCCAGCCGTATGCCGATTATCACACAAGTTGTGGCTGCTTTAGATATTCCGGTTCCGCAGATAATGCTGGAAGTTGAGATGTTAGATGTCTCTAAGAATACAGTAGATAAGATGGGTGTGAAATGGCCGCAGACTTTGGCGGCATTCGATGGTACAAGGCTTGCAAGAGCTACTTCATTTCCTTTCTCCCAGGAAGGTATGGGGTATAATCCGGCAGGCCAGGCCCGGACTCTTGATTTAGCCGCAGCTACTGCTTCGGCATGGACTACTGCTGCTTGGCCTGCTTCGCGTTTTGGCCCGGCAATAGTTTCTGTAATTAACGGGCAAATAGCCCTGGATTATTTGCGTACTCAGACAGATACTAAGTATCTTGCGCGTCCGCGCATTCTTACTTTAAACAATGAAACTGCAGAGATAAAGATTTCTACCAATGAAGCTATAGGTTATGAACAGCAGCAGTCAAGCGGCGGCTCGCTTACTTCTCAGACAACAGCCGCTGTGCGTGAGCAAACCGGCGTTATATTAAAGGTTACCCCGCAGGTTAACTTAGAGACAGGTGAAGTTACCATGTTTATTGCTCCTGTAGTTAGAGATACTTCTGCTAGCTCTATTTCTACCGCAGCAAATCCTTTGAAAGATCCTGAAGAGCGCTCTACAAAGTCTCTGGTGCGCATCAGAGACGGCGAAACAGTTATCATAGGTGGCCTTATCCGTAACCAAAAGAGCCAGATTGATACAGAGCTTCCTGGTTTGGCTAAAGTTCCGGTATTAGGAGCCTTATTTAGGCACAAAAATAAAGATAAGGATATCGAACGAGAGCTACTTGTTTTTATCACCCCGCATATTATAAAAGACAATTCGGTTTTGGAACTTGCTAATAAAAAGAGTTTTGTTATGCCGGACAGAGAACAACAGGCAGGCTTTTCTGCTATTGACCGGCAGTCAGCTATAAGCGCCAGTCTCAACAATTTTGATAAATACAGGAAATAATGCCAAAAGAAAAATATCTGAGGCTAGGCGAGCTACTGCTGAATGAGAAACTTATTACTCCCGCGCAACTTGAAAAAGCAGTAAGTACTCAGCGGCAGGAAGGCGGTCGCTTAGGTGAAATTATTGTAAGGTTAGGCATGGTTACCGAAGAACAGCTGGTGAATGTCTTGAGCCGGCAGCTTGGTATACCATATTTCTCGCTTGGTACCGGGATGTTGCGCCCGGCAGCAGATCAGGAACTTGACCAGTTGATACCAAGTGAATTTGCAATGAAAAATTTAACCCTGCCATTATCAAGGACGCTTCGTTCCCTTACCGTAGCTATGTCTGATCCACTAGATTTGATTCTCATCGATAACCTTAAGAAGTTGACCCAATGCGAAGTTAATCCGATTATTGCTACAAAATCAGACTTAACAAAAGCAGTGCAGGATTTCTATGGTAAGTCTGCTATGTTAAAAGATGCGGTTCAGGCTTCTTTTGAAGCAGGGCCAGCAGCTCAGGAAGAGGCCTCTCGCGGCGAAGACGAACTTAACTTAGATAAATTAATTGCCAGGGCTGAAGAGGCCCCAGTGGTAAAGTTAGTTGATTTGATTATCCGTCAGGCAATTGATGAGCGAGCATCCGATATACATATCGAGCCGTTTAAGGATAAAATTTCATTAAGATACCGCATAGACGGTAAACTTTATGAGATTCCTGCCCCTGCAAAACACCTGCATTTACCGATAGTCTCACGCGTAAAAATATTATCAAAATTGGATATTGCCGAGAAGCGCCTGCCTCAAGATGGCGCTATGCTTGTGAAGATAGAAGATCGCCCGATAGATATAAGGGTTTCCATAATCCCTACTATATATGGGGAAAAAGCAGTATTGAGGATATTGGACCGCAGTAACGTAGTCCTGGATTTAAAGCAGCTTGGATTTGACTCTAAACAGCTTGAGATAATCCGCAAAGGCATTAACATGCCTTATGGCCTTATTTTTCTGACCGGCCCGACAGGAAGCGGGAAGACCACTACTTTATATGCTATACTTAGTGAGATTAAAAGCCCGACTAAGAATATTATGACTATTGAAGACCCCGTAGAATATAAGCTTGAAGGAATAAATCAGGTGCAGATTAAACCGGAAATAGGGCTTACCTTTGCCACTGCTTTGCGTAGTTTCTTAAGGCAGGACCCTGATGTTATGCTTGTAGGAGAGGTCAGGGATCTTGAGACCGCCGAGATTTGTATACGTTCTGCGCTTACCGGACACTTGGTATTAAGCACCCTGCATACTAATGATGCCCCGTCAGCTGTAAGCCGCCTTATTGATATAGGTGTCGAGCCATATCTGATAACTCCGTCTTTAATTTGCGTTATTGCCCAGCGCCTGATAAGAAAACTTTGCCCTGATTGTAAGGAAGCATATGAGCCAGACCAGAAAACACTTGGCAATATTAAGCTTAATGCAGAACTTATATACCGGCCTAAAGGGTGTCCTAAATGCAATCAGCTTGGGTATAAAGGAAGGGCTTGTATTTCAGAAGTTATGATGATAAACGAAGCAATAAGAGAGCTAATAAGTCAAAGAGCACCTTTCCAGAAGATAAGAGAACTGGCTAGGGCTAACGGTATGCAGACATTGCAGGAATCGGCTTTTAAGAAAGTAGAGCAAGGGCTGACTTCTTTAGAAGAAGCCCTTTCTATTACTATAGGGGTAGAATGAAGGAGTAAGGATAATGCCTAAACTTTATTATACAGTAAGGGATAAAAACGGCAGAAAAATAACCGGATATGAAGATTCGGCCAATAAGGACGAATTGGTCAGCCGTCTTCAGGCCAAAGGAATGGTTGTCCTTGATGTTACCCCGGAGCACAAAGAAGAAAAAGGAGTTTTAAAGGCAGTAATTCCTACGAAGGGTGGCAGGATGCCTTTTAAGCATTATCGCATTGCTTTAAATGACCTTACGCTCTTTTGCCGTCAGTTAGCTACTTTGTTAGGCGCAGGCGTTACGATTTTAAAAACTCTGGATATTATTTCGCAGCAGGTAGCCAGTAAACGGCTTTATAATGTTATTCTTGAGCTGCGCAAAGGCATGGAGCGGGGTTTGAGTTTGCATGAAGCTATGGCAAAGCAGCCTGATGTATTTTCGGAATTATGGGTTAATTTGGTTGAAAGCGGCGAAGCAAGCGGTAACTTGGCTTTAGTTTTGGAGAGACTAGCGACCTATATGGAAAGAAACGCAGCTTTCAGGAGTAAGATTATTTCTGCTTTGATTTATCCTACGATTCTAATGTTTGTGAGTTTAGGCGCTCTGTTATTCTTGACCTTAAAGATAATTCCTACATTCTCCGGACTCTTTAAGGGCTTTAATATAGAACTCCCGCCCTTGACGGTTGTCTTAATTGGCGTGAGTGATTTTATTCGCAGCAAGGGTCTAGTGCTCCTAGGGGCTATCATAGCAGGTTTTTGGATGCTAAGGCAGTATATCCGCACCGAAGGCGGCAGGCGCCGGTACGAAGCAATTAAGTTTGCCCTCCCCGTATTTGGTGATTTTTTCCGGGCGCTGACAATTGAGAGATTTTCATCAGAAATGTCTACTCTAGTAGAGAGTGGCGTGCCGATACTATATTCGCTTGAGATCACCGAGCATAGCGTTAATAATTTATTGATGGCCGATACTATAAGAAAAATTAAGGAAGATGTGCGCCAGGGTAAAACTTTAAGCATACCCTTAGAAGAAAGTGGTTTTTTCGAGCCGATGGTAGTACAGATGGTTTCTATTGGTGAGGAAATAGGCGAGCTTTCGCAGATGTTTAAGCGTATAAATACGTTTTATCAACAACAGGCAGAGACATTTATCGGCCGTTTTACTTCGATGTTTGAGCCGATAATGCTTGTTTTTATGGGGTTTTTAATCGGGATTATGGTTATTGGTATGTTTTTGCCGATATTTCAGATTACAAAAATCGGCGGTTAATTAATATAGTATAATAAAGGCGTTTTATCGATAGAAAGTGGTTGACAATAAATAAACAAATGGTATACTAATTTTATATATTTTAAAGGAGGTGATGACTCGTCGCCGTAAAAAAGAGGGATTAATAAGATAAAAATAGATTTAAAAAGTTTTTAACTTTATAAGGAGGAACAAGAAATGAGAAAAGGTTTCACGATGATAGAATTAATCATAGTTATTATCGTTATCGGTATATTAGCAGGCCTTGCTTTGCCTCAATATACAAAGATGATTGAAAGAGGCCAGATGACCCGTGCAAAGTCAGCCCTTGATATGATTAGAAAAGCTGAAGGCATCTATTTTACCAATAACAGTATGTATGTAGATGTCGCGCAAGATGGCTGGACTGACGGCAGCGATTTGGTTTCTGAAGTGACTGAATTGACTTCTCTTCAAAATGATGCTGATTGGAAATACGATGTTATAACAGCTGATGGTGGCAGGACTTTTACCGCTACAGCTACCAGACAAAAGGGTGTTTATAAAGATAGCTGTAAAGTTACAATGACTGATGCTGGTGTAATTGTCGATTACGACGCAGCTATACGCGCTGGTGATCCCGCAACATGCCCGTAATATAATTATATGATTAAATCACGAGAAGCCTTTGCCCCGTTACTTCTAAGAAAACACCGTCTTTTAAGGCGAGGTGTAACAGGGTTTACAATAATGGAGTTAATCATCGTTGTTATCGTGATTGGCGTCTTGGCAGGCCCAGTCCCTTACAGCTTTTAAAAAGCTATAATTAAGAGATTGGGCCTGGGTATTATATATATTTTTTTATTTATAATATGCGGGAAGAATTAGGGAAAAGAGTTTTTATAGATGAGAAAAGGTTTTACTTTTATAGAAATAATATTAGCTGTAATTGTTGTTTTAGTCTTATTAGCTCTATCTATCCCGCAATATATCAAGGCAGTCGAAAGAAGTAAAATAGCTGTCGCTAAGTCATATTTAGACGTGATTAAGAAAGCCGAAAACATACATATATCAAGATTTGGTACATACGTTAGCGTTCCCCAAGAAGAAGGCGCTTGGTCTGTTTCCGCGCTAACCGATGAAGTATCTGAGTTGGCGAATTTGGACGAGGAGGCCATAACCATAGACTGGAAATTTAATGTTGAGCTCAGTACTTCTCCTGCCGGTGACCCGGGTTACAAAGCTATTGCTACGAGGCAGAGGGGGTTAAACAAGGATAAAACTATTTATTTAGACCAGGATAACGTTTTAGGAGGCGAACTGGATGTTTACTAAAAATGAAAGGGGTGTATGAAGATGAGAAATAAGTTCTTCGGAGGTTTCACTTTATTAGAGCTTGTAATTGTCATTGTCATTATCGGCATTCTCTCAACTATTGCTATGCCTCTGTATTTTAAAGCGATAGAGCGCGCAAGGGTCGCAGAGGCAATGACAGTTTTGGGTATGTTAAGGAAATCACAAATTAATTATTATTCGGAAAAGGGCAACTTTATTACTACTGGCAGTTTTATAGAGGGATCTAGTGCTGGAGGTTTTCTTGATGTAAATATCTCTAAACCAAAATATTTTAATACTAAATTAGTCGCTTCTAGTCCGGTTGGCACTAATGATAGCGATATTTGGTTAGCTATGGCTCAAAGGAATGATTACCAGGCTTTTCCCGGATTTGGCCAATATATAATATGCATAAGCTCTGCTGGAGTGGTCAGCTGTACAGACGTTAATGGCAGTGCTTGTGAAGGTAGGCTTGGTTTATCTAAGACCCCGGAATGCCCACAATGATAAGCAGGAGAACGCATGAAAAGTAAAGCATTTACTTTGTTAGAGCTCACTATTGTGATAGTTATAATAGGGATTTTAGCGATAATAGCAATACCCAACTATTCTAAGACAATGGAGCGCTCCAGAGCCGCGGAGGGGGTGTCTATCCTTGGTGCGCTGCGCGCTGCGCAATTGAGATATTTTGATGAATTTGATGTTTATGCTAATGGAACAGAAGGCGATATTAGCATGCTTGATGTGAGTATTACGACTCCTAAGTTTTTTAATACTCTTACAGCTTGTAACGATTCTGGCAAGGTGGCTTATGTGGATCGTAACAATGTGAACCGTTTGCCTTTCTACGGGCAATACCGTTTATATATCTATGATGACGGAAGAATAGTTTGCAGCAATGCTAGTCAAGATATTTGCGCAGCGCTTAGCCTGCCTTATGAGCCATGAGACTCAAAGCGCTTACCCTCATTGAGCTTATCGCAGTTATTGTCATTATAGGCATATTGGCGGCTATTTCTTATCCTCAATATCAGAAGGCAAAAGAGAAAGCCTATGATAGGGAGGCAGAGGCTAATATAAAACTTATACATGACGCCCAGAGGCTGCATTATTTAGAGACTGGTGCTTATATTGATTGCCAAGGCGCCTGGAATGTTGATAGCGAATCTTGCATTAATAGCGGTTTGCGTTTATCAATTCCTCCTAATCAAAGTATATGGGATTATGAAACCTGGGGATTTGCCGGCAGCCGGGGAGCTGGGTGTGTGCATGCAAAAAGAAATGGCAGCGATAGCAGATATATGGGGATGTGCATGGACAGTAACCAGGTGTCTGTGTCTGCCAATGATTTTTGCAGTACTTGTCCCTAAAAGGTATTTTCTTAATAAATATTTTTGTGTTTATATATAGGCGGGCTTAAACCCGCCTTATTAGGATAGAGCGATGAAAAAAGTCTTTAAAGGTTTTACTTTAATTGAGCTTATTGCGGTTGTCGTTATTGTAGGGATACTTGCGGCTATCGCCTATCCGCAGTATCAGAAGACCAAAGAGAGGGCTTTGGGCAGAGAGGCAAGGGCTAATATGGAACTTATTTTGGCGGCGCTGAAGATTTACCGTATGCAAAATGGCGAATATTATCCTGCTTCAGGGACTATAGATGATATAAACACTATTAATTCTGTATTAAAGTTGTCTTTAAATGAAGAAGAGTGGGATTATACATTGTTTGCTTGTGGTTCTCCTGATCGTCCATGCGCAAGAGCTTCTAGAAAGAATGGACCGTATAGTCCACCTTGTATATACTCAATTGATCATAACCCCGATCGTGTTGTTAAGGTTCCTTGGTGTCCTTAAAATATGATTACACGTAATAATAAAGCTTTAACTTTAGCCGAGATAATAATTTCTACTGTAATACTATCTATAGTTATGCTTGGGCTGACCAATCTTTTTGTAAGCTCTAAGCGTTATATCGCCCTTGCGCGCGCAAGAATGACCGGGGGAGAGTTAGGCAGGGTGTTTATTGACCCACTCCAGATGTATGTAAGGCAGGATACCTGGGATGATGCAGGTAACGCGTTGTATGATGGCGGTGCTGGGGTAATCACATATTGCGATAGCGATCCGTCAACTGATGAAAATGCGGTTTGTAGCTCTATGGCTGTATCAGAGAGGACTTTTGACCGCAGGGAATATATAGCAAATTATAATATAACCAGCAATGACTTTAGCGGCAACACCGATACTATGCGCAAGGTCAGGACTACCATAAATTGGAATGAGCCGGGCCAATAGGAGCAATTCTTTAAATAAAGCCGTAACCTTAGCAGAGCTTATTATTGCCGTGGTTCTGCTATCTGTGGTTGTTTTGACTGTTTCTAGCATTGATCGCTTCAGCAGATTTCATCTGAGGACTTCGCAGCGCAGAGCCGAACTACAGAATTTAGTTTCATATGCCTTGGAGCATATGTCTAAGAATTTAATCCATGCTATCGGTAATGAAAAGATTACAGGAGCAAATAGCGTAGTAATTGCAGGCGTGACTCCCGCCGGTGATGTGGCGTGGCTTTATTTTGTAAGAGATAAAAATGATAATGGCAGGTATGATCTCATAGATGACTGCTACGCGCTGTATTATTATTCTGATAATAACATTTGGTGGCTATCGGATATCTCTACTTCGGCATGGGAAAATCTTGACATAAATGCAAGGTTTGCTGCCGCTAGTTTCAATAAACCGGTCGATGCAACGAGTAGGTTAAATCAGAACTATATAGATGTATCTTTGACCGCCTGCTGGGATCCTAATAGTATAAATTTAGCTGTTCATCCTGATGGCACCCCGGATAACCCTTGCGTTACTATGTCGCAGAGAATGAAAATGCCGTCTGTATCCACTAATTAAGTCTGGCGGTATTGACACTAAGGTTTTATTGTGATATATTATTAACAAAGTAAAGGGGAAATGCCACGGTTCTCCTAGGTGAGGAAATGGTGATGATGCCATTTACGCAGGAAGAAAAAAGGCTTTTTCCTCGCATCAGGTTGCAAACACCTTTGTGTTTTCAGCTAAGAGGCTCTCCTAAGAGCTGTAATGCCTTGACGGATGATTTAAGCTCTGGGGGTTTGAGCTTTACCAATGATAAGTTTGTAGCGCGCTCTACCATGATAATGCTTGAGGTAAATCTATTATCGCGCGTTTTAAGTGTTATAGGGAAAGTTGTCTGGGCAAGCCCGTTACCTCATTCAGACAGATACCGTTTAGGAGTGCAATTTGATGAGGTAGGTCAGCAGGATAAGAACTTTCTTGATGATTATATAGCAATGCAATTGGGCAGTATATAACTTAAAAAACTAAGGATATAAGGGAGGTAAAATAGTAAAATGGCAGAACAACAGGTTGCCGCAGCAGAAGCTAAACCGCAGGTAGAGAAACAGACTAATTGTTTGTCTTGCTCTAAGCCAATAAAGAAGTTAAAACGTTATTATCGCGATGGTAAATTCTATTGCTCTAAGAATTGCTGGAGAGCTTTCTTGGAGAAGGAAAAATCAGGAAAATAAATAAAAATGAGAAAGATAAATTTTAATAACGAAAAAAGGCTTTATCCGCGTATAGATACAAATTTGCCTTTAAAAGTAATTGCTAACGGTTATGATTTCTCAACCAGCACCGAGAACTTAAGCTGTCTGGGCGCGTATTGCCATATAGATAAATATGTCCCGCCGTTTACTAAACTCTCAATTAAGCTTGATCTGCCGAATATCGGTTTTGTGGAGTGTAAGGGGGTAATTGTGCGCACTGAAGATAATACTAATACAGGCGGCTTTAACATTGCTATATTCTTTAACAGGATAGATAACCAGCAGCGCCAGAAAATATCCGAATACTTAAAACAATTCTTGCCTGTAGAGGCAAACGCATCCCTGTAATTTATACCTGCCATAAATGGGGCAAATCAATTCTCGCACTAAAGTTAAACTAATAGTCGGTTTTATATTTAAGGATGATGCTAGCCTTAAGCTTGTTTTGCGCTTCTTAAACAGGCGTTTTGGGAGTATTGATTTTGACAGCTCTGATATTGCCTTTATTCATACCGATTATTATAAAAATGAGTTCGGAGACGGACTCAAGAGAAGATTCGTCAGTTTTAAGCGACTAATCCTGCCTGAAAAGCTGCCCAAGATAAAACTAATCACTAATTCTATCGAAAGAAAATTATCTAAAGCAGGGAAGCGTTGTGTTAATATTGATCCCGGTTATCTTGATTCGGCAAAGCTGGTTTTGGCAACCACTAAAGACTTTGTGCACCGTTTATATCTTGCCGGTGGCATATATGCCGAAGTGACGCTTTTTTACAAGGATAAAACCTTTAACAGCTGGCCGTGGACTTACCCAGATTATCGTAGTCCAGAATATATAGGTATATTTAATAAAATTCGTTCGCTTTATCTATCCCAACTTTAGCACCGTCTGCAACTTTGTGCTTGTACCGTCTGCGGTTTTGAGATTGTACCTGTCCCCCTAAAATATATGATAAAAGTAGAAGATAAGAGAAAAAGAATAAAATATGCAATAGAAGAGTCTTTTGATTTGCTTAAAAGCTGTTCTATATGCCCGCGTAAGTGCGGGGTGGACCGTTTTAGCGGTGCTAAGGGTTTTTGTAGAACAGCTATTTTGCCGGGGGTTTTTAGCTATATGCCCCATCACGGAGAAGAGCCTCCTATATCAGGGAAGAATGGCTCAGGTACTATATTCTTCTATAATTGCAACATGGCCTGTGTTTATTGCCAGAATTATAAGTTTAGCCAGGATAATAACCCAGCTGCCTTAGGGAATGCTAACGGCAGAGAGGGGGCTTATTTTAAGGATAAAGGCAGGGGGGAGGTAAGTTTCCAAGACCTAGCGGAGATTATGCTTATCCTACAGCAGGAAGGTTGCCATAATATAAACCTGGTTACCCCAACCCATATAATGCCTCAGATTTTAAAGGCATTGGATATTGCTTTTGAGCGCGGGCTAAATTTACCTATAGTTTATAATACATCCGGATATGAACTTTTGGAGATGATTAAGTTGCTTAGTGGCATAGTTGATATATATCTGGTTGATATGCGTTATTCAGGCACTGATTTAGCTGTTAAATATTCAAATGCGCCTGGTTATCCAGAGTATAATAAATTAGCCGTAAAAGAAATGTTCAGGCAGCTTCCCGAAGCTTATTTTGATAAGGATGGCATTATGCAAAAAGGCCTAATTATCCGGCACTTGGTCTTGCCTGGCGGCATATCCGGCACATGTGAAATTATGTCATTTATTGCACAAGAGCTCTCAGCTAATGTGCATATAAGCCTGATGAGCCAATACGCGCCCTATTATAAGGCCAGCTCTTTTAAGGAGCTTTCAAGGCATATAACCCAGGCTGAATATAGCAAAGCCAAGGATATCATGGATTCTTACGGCCTTTATAATGGCTGGGTTCAAGAAGGCGGCGGCTTAGAAAGCCTGGCTGGGGTCAATATTAAACCGGTTTGATCGCATAAAAGAAGCTTTGAGGTAGGCGCGGTTTAAACCGCGCCTACAACTCAAGAAAGAAAATGGCTAATAAAAAAGGGAATCGGGTTGAAAGATTCTTGCGGTTTATTTACCTAAAGCTATTTCGTATTAATGATACGCCACAGAAAATAGGCCTGGGGTTAGGCTTAGGTATAGCCTTCGGAATAATACCGGGTTCAGGGCCGCTGGCAGCGCTGTTTTTAGCCCTGATTTTTAAGGCAAACCGGGCAGCAGCTTTAATAGGCAGCATTTTGACCAATACCTGGCTTAGTGTATTGCTTTTTCCTGCGTGCGTTAAAATAGGCGCATTTATCTTAAGGATAGATTGGCAGGTGGTCTTAGGTCAAATAAAGGCTGCCTTGGAGGTTTTTAGGCTAAGCAACCTGCTTAGTGTTTCATTCCTGAAGGTCATTTTTCCTGCTTTTTTGGGGTATATTTTAGTAGGGGTGTTGGCAGGAATATTAGCTTATATATGTGTTATTTTGCTCTTTAGCAGTAGAAAAAGACAAGTAAAATCTAAGTAAGTTTAAGTAAAGCCCCAAGGGAATGCCCACCGTAAAATACCGTTAGTTTTTCCTGCATATGTCAGCACTTCAAAATCTAAGTAAGTAGAAGTAAGGCAAAAACCACTTATCCACAGATAAAAACTTTAATTACCTATCTTATTGACAAGAAAGCAGTTGGGGCGGGTAATTCTAATATGCTGAAGTTAACATAAGATATATTATAGGAAGTTAGCCAGATATCCGAATATAGCTTCTCAGGAGCCTCATTTCTGGTTAGTCTGATCTGTTTTTGTGCTTATTATGTAGTAACCGCCTTGTATCCTTATTATCTTACCTAATACAATAGAATTCGCTATCTTTCTACGCGCTTGTTTTAATATACGGCTAAATGTTTGCTGTGATATACGCATAGATTCAGCTGCTTCTTTCTGCCCCATGCCTGCGTAGTCCGTAAGCCTCATTGCCTCATATTCGTCCATAGATAGGTTTAGTTCATCTGGCCTTCCAGGCTTGCCTCTGGGGCTAAATTGGGTAATTCTAGGATCCTGCCTTATTATTCTGTACTTCTTTGGCCTTCCGCGCGCTCTCATATTACTTATTTTTACCTCTTTCTAGGCTATTTTTAGATAGATTTACCTACTTTTAACGCCGTATTTATAATGAGTATATACTCATAAATAGCTATTTTAAAAGGCCTACTTTGTGCTTAAATAGGCCTTTTAAATTTACAGTATATTTATTGTCCTGAAGTGGCTGCTTTGGGGCAGCTTTCTTGTGTTTTCTTCGGCGCCGGTTGTTCTTTAGTCGGAGCCATCATGGGGCCGCGGCTTTTATTCATCATCATCTGATGCATGGGCGTCCTGCTACGTGGACCCATCATATTCATTTCGCCAAGGATGCGCATATTTATTAACATTGAGCTTATAATCAGCAGTATGCTTAAGACTATAACCCCGATACCTATGGCATAACCGGTGGAACGTATGTTCTGCTTTTCCTTATTAGCTACCGATAGCACTAGATACCCGGAGCATAGAGCAATAAGAAGTAGAGCAGTCTGCATATTAGATCCGGTCATTATATTCATTGTTGCCTCCTTCCTTTTTTACTTGTAAAAATGCCTAGATTTCTGCATCTTTGACCAACTTGCGGTAATATTCTATACATTTCTGGCAAGCCTTGTCATCATGCTTCCATTCCGGATGGTCTTTTAGAATTAACTCCATCAGGTATTCTTCAGCTTTTATGTGGTTTATGCTTACAAAATCATCAATTTCCCGGTTGCATATACGGCAGCGGTATTTCATTATTTACCTCATTTGTTGTGGGGTATAAGTTTTGTTTTAGCTTATCTTAAACAGTCGATTCTCCAACAGCAGGATATTTGATTGCATCCGTTCTTAGCTGATGCTGAGCCGAAGCAGTCAAAATTGCCTTCTGCGCGTTGTATGGCCTTTATTAATTCTTTCTTAGAGTGTTTCCAGGTGTCTTTGATGCCCATCTTTCTTGCTTTTTTGTCGATTTCTGAGAGACGCATATATTTGTCCTCCTGATAAGTTTTAAGAGTTCTTAGGCTTTTATCATTATATCGTGCTGTCTGACTCTTGAGCTTACTAACAACCCTATTTCCTGGCCTTTTTTTGCTTGATTTACCGGAACATGGTCTATCTGCATTGAAGAGATGGTTTGGGTAAAATCGGTAGTGTGTCCTTTTATCTTTACCGTATCCCCAACAGATAATGGCGCTTTTAATTTGATTACCGCAGCCCTGACTTTAGGGAAATAATGGGTTATAGTCCCGATAATTTTCTCGGACTTGCTGCCCTTTATTGCTCTTTTTGTTTTTTTAATAGATATTTTTTTTGGTGCTGGTTTCTTTTTCTTGGGGGCTATTTTCTTTTTGGTTGCTATTTTCTTTTTTGGGGCTGTTTTTTTAAGAGTCCGTCTCTTTTTTATGGCCATTTTTACCTCCTCTTAAAATTTATCCCAATGCAGAATATC
>CAYXSY010000032.1:0-11101 GCA_964467905.1 uncultured Planctomycetales bacterium
CGTTTGAGAATTATATAAGCCGCAGATTTGAGATAAATGCAGATATTATGGCGGTAAAAACAACTTCCTTAAAAGATGCATTTGTTTCTATGATGAATAAGCTCGCCTCACAGAATTTAGCGGATCCCTCCCCCGGTAAACTAATCAAGATTTTCTTCTTCGATCATCCCCCGATAAAAGAAAGAATAGATATAATCTCGAAATTATATCCCTAAGTTCCTAAACAAGGGTATGGCTTGCTTTACTATTTTAGGGTCGAATTGTTTGCCTGAATATTTTTCAAGTTCTTTGCAGGCTTCTTGCGGGCTTAGTGGCTTACGGTAGGGCCTGTTAGAAGTCATTGCGTCAAAGGCATCGCATACTTTGAGGATTCGTGCCCCCAGAGGGATATCCTCGCCTTTTAATCCTTCGGGATAACCTAATCCGTCAAAGTGTTCATGGTGATCAGCTGCTATCGGGATTATTTCTTTTAGAGATGGCGCCATGTGTAGTATCTCTCTGGTTAGCCCGGCATGCTGCTTTACTTTGATATATTCTTCAGGAGTAAGCTTTTCTGCTTTATCAAGTATACGCCTGGGGAGAGTGACTTTTCCTAAGTCGTGAATTAAGCCCGCCCATTTAATCTTGGTTATTTGTTCATGATCCATATTCATAGCTAAAGCGATAGACATGGCATATCTTGAAACGCGCAGCGAATGCCCGGAGGTATAAGGGTGCTTCATGTCGATGATCTGGGCTATGATTTCAAGCGCATTGCCGACAGCATCAATCCTGCGGGGGACGTTAATCAGGCCTACTTTTTCTCTTGTTTCGTTGAATATCTCGGGTATGGCGTGTGAATCGGCCAGGCGGTTAAATGTATTCTTGTTCCCGAGTACCTGCATGCAGTGGTTAAAAAGTATTTTAGAGAATTCCTTATTCACATTCCCGGAAAGGTATGTTTTAAGATCGGATAACTTATGAAAATGCCTTGTTTGCAGGGCGATGTCTATCGAATCAGCCAGGCGGATTATCTGTGAACCCAGGGGGATATTCTTTTTTGTCTTCGCCCTTGGGTATCCCTGGCCGTTTATCCATTCGTGATGATCGAGTATTAATTTTGCCACTGGGGTGAGTTTGGGTATGTTGGAGACAAGCTGCGCGCCTATAATCGGATGAGATAAGAGTATGTTCTGGCTGGCTTTATCGTTTCGCTTAAGATAGTAAAGTATGTGATGAGGGAATCCTACGCCTCCTATATCGAAGAGGGAGGCGGCATAAAATATTTCTTTAAGTTTTTTTATTGTTACTATATCCTGAGCTATCAGTGAAGAGATTGTAGCTACGCGCCAGCAGTGGTAAAGTTTGCGGTTTTCTTCTATGTCGGTGACAAATGATATGACGCTTATGAGTTCGTTGACGCTCTTGCTGGGATTCATTTTCATAGGCAATTTATCTTACCATAATTTGTAAATTTTACCAATTAAAAATTAAGGTACTTATAAATTATGTCCGCCGCTTCAAAAGAAGCATCTTTTTGGCCAAGCAGCGATTTGATCCCGGAGAGTTCTTTTTTAATCTTTGTGATTTCTGCGTGAGAGTTTAATATCGAGCATACATATGAAGCGATTTTTTTAGGTTTGGCATCGAATTGGATAAATTCCCTGATGAAATTCTTTTGTAGCACTACATTTACCAGGCCGATGTAGGGTATTTTAATCACAGATCTGACAAAAATCCAGGTCAGCAGCGATACTTTGTATACTATTACCATGGGTATGCCTATAATTGCTGTCTCGAGTGTAGCTGTTCCCGATGCGACTATGGCAAAATCACTTGCATTTAATCCATCATGGGTCATGTCTGATATCAGGCATGCCTTTGGGTTGTGTTTTTTAATTATTGTATTAAATATTTCTTCTTTTACTGCTGTGGACCTCAAGATTGTAAATTGGGTGTGTGGTAGCGCGCGGTTTATTAATTTAGCCGCCTCAAGCATTATCGGCAGTAGTGTTTTTACCTCTTTATCGCGCGAGCCCGGCAGGAGCGAAATGGTCAGCTTATCTTTATCCAGACCGAACTTACTTATGAAGGCGTCTTTGGTAAGGTTAATTTTTATGGTTTTTGTAAGAGGATGCCCGACAAAAGAAGCGTTTATTCCGTTTTCCTTATATAATTTTTCTTCAAAGTCAAATACTGTGATCATGTGGGTTACATTTTCTTTGATATCTTTGATCCTTTTTGACCCCCAGGCCCAAATCTGCGGGCTGATGTAATAAATTACAGGTATATTTCTTTTTTTAAGTTCTTTAGCCAGGCGCAGGTTAAAGCCCGGATAATCCACTAATATAGCCAAATCCGGTTTTTCTTCATCAATTTTTTTTAACAAGCCGTTAAATATAGAATGGAATTTCTTAAGGTTTTTCAGCACTTCGACAATTCCTACAACTGCTAGTTCAACGATGTTGTAGTATAGCTCTACGCCTTGATTTTGTAGTTTTTCTCCGCCTAGCCCGAAAAAATTTATCCGCGGGTTTAATTTACGGATTTGTTCTACTAAACATGAGGCATGCAGGTCTCCGGATGCCTCACCGGCTACGATCAGGATTTTTTTGTTTTTCTCCATATTTGTTCCTGGATGGTAATAGCTACGGCCAGCGCTTCGCGGGCAACCTCCCCGGAAATAAGAGGAGTTTTGTTGTTAGCAACGCAGTCTATAAATGAGCATAGTTCTTTCTTTAGCGGTTGTTCTTTTTCAATGGGGAGGTCTTCTTTGCTGATGGATAAGAGATGTTTCTTGTATACGCAGGCCTTAGCTTCTTTATAATCAAGAGAGATGTAGGTATTTTCCTGGAATATTCTGATTTTACGCATAGTCTCATCAGAAATACGGCTGGCAGTAAGATTGGCTACGCAGCCATTTTTGAAGTTGATGCGCGCGTTAGCTATGTCTTCGAACTTGGTTAATACATGTATGCCTACGGCGTCGATATTTTCTATTTCGGAGTTAACCAGCCCCAGTACTATGTCTATATCGTGAATCATCAGGTCAAGTACTACACCTATGTCTATAGAGCGGTTAGGAAAAGAGCTTAGGCGATGAGCCTCGATAAAGCGGGGGTTGCGGATAATCTTATGGGTGGCAGAAAATGCAGAGTTGAATCTTTCTACGTGCCCTACCTGCAGAATAACTTTATTTTCCTGCGCTATTCTTATGAGAGAGTCGGCTTCAACTATATTAGTAGTGAATGGTTTCTCTACCAGGCAGGGTATTTTATGTTTTAGGAATTCTTCTGCTACCTTATGATGTAATACAGTAGGGACAGCTATGCTGACGGCATCAACCTTATCGAGCAGCTGGCGGTAGTCAGTATATGCGGGTACGCTAAGACCGGAAGATACCTCTTCAAGGCGGTTTTTATTAGTGTCGCATACGCCTATTAGCTGGCAGGTATCAATTTCTTTGTACAATTTGGCATGGATGCTTCCTAAGTATCCTACGCCGATAACGGCAATTTTAGGCTTATTCATGGTAGAGTTAATCATAACAAAGCATTAGCCTTGTTGCAACCAAAATCTTAAGTAATTATGACGATTTTTGTGTTAAGGAAAAAGCTTGATATTTTGTTAGTTTATATTAAAATAAAATCAATAAGCGCAACTATTTAGAATATAAACTCGGAGTATATAATGAAGAAGATGGCTTTAATTATATTTTTTGTCATTTGCTTGCCATTTGTTTCTTATGCGGCTAGTATTGGCGGGGCTCTTACTCAGGGAAAAGGCAAGTTTGCTATAGGTATAGATTCTGATTATGTATTTAAAAAGGAATTTAAGAACAGAAATGTTTACGACGGATTTGGAGGAATCGCAACATATAATGCCGTTCTGCATACAGAGATTAAGGGTGGTTTATATAGAGAAATGGTAAAATTAAGTTACGGAATTATTGATAACCTTGATATATATGTAAAGGTGGGGATGGCGCAGATAATCGGGATAAGGCAAAATGGCGAAGGGCCTCTAACTTTCTTAGGTTTCCCCGGTTCCCTATATGCATCTAACGATATCCAAAGTGAAGTAGCCCCTGCTTACGGAGCAGGTATTAAGGGTAAGGTTAATCTACCGGGCAGGCTGTCTAACTGGATGCTTGGTTGCGATGCACAGTATATCAGGCATAGGAACCGTGTTAACATTTCATCTTGGACGAATTTATATATAACTGGTTTTGGTATGTTAGGTCAGAATAGAACATTGGCTAGGGGGTATGTTACTTGGGAGGAGTGGCATGCTGCTCCGTATGTCGCTTATAAGATTGGTAACTTTGTTCCTTACGTAGGAGGAAAATATTCTTATACACGCCTTAAGGTGGGGAGCGATAGGGGAGGCTCAAACGAGAAAACTGGGAATAAGGCAGGGGCTTTTGTAGGGTTTGATTATATTTTTGGGAAACACCTGGATTTTAACCTGGAAGGCCGTTTTATTGATGAGACTGCTGTAAGCGGATCAGTCGCATATAAATTTTAACCAAAAGAGAATAGGGGATGGTTCTAGTTAGTATGAGTTACAAAAATAGAACCGTCCCCTTATTTATTTCCCTTATTTATTAGCTCGACAAAGAGCTTTTCTTGTGTTATATTACTGCTTCCTGATTTTTTATGGGATAAAAGAGGAATAAAATGAAAGATTACCGTAAATTATTCAAGTTTTCCAGGCCTTATACCAAAGAGCTGATTCTTGCCGGGGTATTCATGGGGGTGGTTACATTTTTCGATATTTTCCGGCTTAGTGCGATTGTGCCATTGGTAGACAGGATTTTTACTAATCAAACCATTACCTTCGCAGACGCAAAACTGCCGCTTTTCCTGCAGAATATTTTAAGTAAACTTAACAGTCTTGAGCCCTTACAAGTGCTTTATCTTATGCTTTGGGTTGTCCCTGGAGCATTGGTAATAAGGGCAATTTTTGAATTTTGGCAGAGCTATCTTATGTCTGACGTCGGGCAGAAGGTTATAAGGGATGCCCGCAATTTGATATATGGCAAGATTCAGAGCTTGTCTTTAGATTATTTCACTCACCGAAGAAGCGGGGAGCTTGTTTCGCGCATAACCAATGATGTAAGGCTGATAGAAAATGCTGTTTCTTATGCCATCACGGATTTGGTTTATCAGACATTCCAGGTTATTTCATTCAGTGTACTAGTAATTATTATAAACTGGAAAATGGCTCTCGGCGCACTGGTTGTCTTGCCTATGGTGGCCGTGCCCATGGTTCTTGTAGGTAAGGTTTTGCGTAAGTTAAGTAAAAAAGCGCAAGAGAAGATGGCCGATATCAATTCTTTGCTGGTTGAGACTTTCGGCGGCGTAAGAATTGTCAAGGCGTTTTGTGCCGAAGAGAAAGAAATCAGTAAGTTTAAAACGCAGAACCACGATTACTATAAGCTTACCATGAAATCCATAAAGAGGATGCTTATCCTAAGTATTCTTACGGAGTTAATGGGCGTGGCTATGGCTTTGTTTGTTATCGGCTATGCCGGTAAGCAGGTTATAGACGGCAGGCTGTCATTTGGGGTGTTTGCTTTATTTATGGCTTCATTTTTGTCATTGATTAAACCCTTTAAGAAATTAAGCCAGGTGAATTCTATTATGCAGCAGGCGCTTGCTGCGAGCGTCCGTATTCACGAGATATTAGAGACTCAGCCGACGATAAAACAGAAATTCATGGCTGATGATTTGCCGGTTTTTAAACATAGCATAGTTTTTGATAAGGTTTGGTTTAGATATGCTGATCATGATGTCTTAAGAGATATAAAACTGAAGGTGGAGAAAGGCCAAATGCTGGCTATTGTCGGGCCTAGCGGGGTAGGTAAAAGCACGCTTGTAGACCTGATCCCGCGTTTTTATGACCCATCGCAAGGCAGGGTAATTATTGACGGAGAAGATCTGAAAGATGTCACTTTGCGTTCGCTTCGACAGCAGATAGGCATAGTCACCCAAGAGGTAATACTTTTTAATGATACTATAAGGGCAAATATTGCTTACGGGAATTTAAAAGCTTCTATGGAAGATATTGAAAGGTCGGCAAAAGAAGCCCATGCCCACGATTTTATAAAACAGTTCCCCGCAGGTTATGATACTGTTATAGGCGACAGGGGTATAAAACTTTCGGGAGGGGAGCGTCAGAGGCTTGCTATAGCTAGGGCGCTGCTTAAGAATCCTCCGATTCTTATACTTGACGAGGCGACTTCTCAGCTTGATTCGGAATCCGAACGTATAGTACAGGAGGCCTTAGATAGGCTTGTGCAGGGTAGGACAGTTTTTGTTATAGCCCACAGGTTATCTACCATTAAAAATGCAAATAGAATAATTGTGCTCAACAAGGGCATGATAGTTGAGGAGGGTTCTCACGCCGAATTGTTTGCAAAAGACGGTTTTTATAGGCGCCTTTATCAGATGCAGGAACTAAAATAGCCGCTGACACCCGATAATAAAAGAAATAATAAGTATTTTTAGCTATTTTTATATTGAATCTTGTTTAAATTATGGTATACTGTTTAAATTAACTTAAGCCTATTTAAGGTAAGGCCTTAAGTTTTGTTTAAAACCCAAAATCTTCTGTTTAATCCCAAAAAGGTATTGGTATTTAGCCAGCCGTTGATTAACAGAAACAAATCTATTTAAGGAGGACTAGTAAAAGTGCCGTCAGAACTTATAAAACAGCTTTTAGAAGCAGGTGTCCACTTCGGTCATAAAACTGCCCGTTGGAATCCTAAGATGAAGAAGTATATCTTTGGCGAAAGAAGCGGGATATACGTTATCGATTTGGAGAAAACCGAGGAGTGCATTAACAAGGCCAGGGATTATCTAATGGATGTTACTTCGCGGGGGGAATCGGTATTGTTTATCGGGACAAAGAAGCAGGCCCAGGAAATCGTTAAGCAGGAGGCGGTCCGCTGTAGCATGTTTTTTGTAACTGAGCGCTGGCCGGGAGGGCTACTTACGAATTTCTCGACTATAAAGAAAAGAATAAACCGTCTTAAGGAAATAGAAAAAATGAAGGAGGACGGTACTTATCAGAAGTTGACTAAGAAAGAGGTATCCCGCCTGGAGAAAGAGTTGGATAAGCTAAAAAAGAATTTCTCCGGTATAGTACAGATGGAGCGTTTGCCGAAGGCGATATTTCTTGTTGACGCTAAAAAGGAAGAAACCGCCACCAGGGAAGCACATAGGTTGGGCATTCCAGTAATAGCTTTAGTTGATACTAATTCAGACCCGACGTTTATCAGCTATGTGATACCGGGTAACGATGACGCGACTAAGTCAATTGCCCTGGTTACTAAAGTTATGACTGATGCCATTCTCGAGGGCAGGAAGAGATTCCTGAATTATTTATCTGAAAGCGGAGTGGCTTTAAAAGCAGAAAAGCTTGGCGATGCTTCTGTTGCTGAGGAGTATCCTATTCTTCCCGAAGAGGAAGTCAAGATAAAAGAAATTGAGGAAATTACCGAGATAACAGATTCTGATAGCGATGCGGGAAAAGCAGCCAAAAGGGCGCGTCTTAAGTCAGGCCCTGAAGAAAAGCCTAAATTAAAGAAAAAAAGCTAAAGTTTGAAAGGAAGGAAGTAAGTTAAAAATGAGTAAGTCATCTTTAGAGTTAATTAAGGAATTACGTGATAAAACTTCAGCCAGCGTATCTGATTGCAGAAAAGCCTTAACTGATTCAGGCGGGGATATTAAGAAAGCGCTGGACTTTCTGCATAAGAGAGGCCTTGAAATAGCCGCTAAAAAACAGGAGCGCGTAGCAAAAGAGGGTCGTATTGAGGCTTATGTGCACATCGGTAATAAGATTGGCGTATTGCTTGAAGTTGATTGCGAGACCGATTTTGTTGCCCGTAACAGCGATTTCGCTCAATTTACTAAAGATGTGGCGATGCAGATAGCTGCATGTAGTCCGTCTTATGTGAAAAAAGAGGATGTTCCCGATGAGGTATTAAAAGAAGAAAAAGATAAAGAGGCGTTTTGTAAAGTAGCATGTCTTCTTGAGCAACCTTTTGTTAAAGACCCGGGGATAGCAGTTAAGGATTATCTGACTAGCATAATTGCCAAAATGGGTGAAAATATTGTTATCCGCAGGTTCATGCGTTATAAAATAGGCGAATGAGTACAAAAATAGCTTATAATAGAATTGTCTTAAAGCTAAGTGGAGAGGCTCTTCAGGGAGGCAGGTCGCATGGGATTGACCAGACTGTGCTTGGCTCTGTGGCCCAGCAGATAAAAGAGATAAAGGATCTTAAGGTTGATGTCGCTGTAGTTTTAGGCGGCGGTAATATCTTCCGCGGGCAGGAAAATACCGCTTCTTTAGGGCTGAATATGGACAGGTCGGTTGCCGACTATATGGGGATGCTGGCTACGGTAATCAACGGGCTGGCGCTGCAGGATGCGTTAGAAAAAATTGGCGTTCCTACTAGGGTCATGACTGCTATAGAAATTCAGAGAGTAGCCGAACCCTACATTAGAAGAAAAGCAATAAGGCATCTTGAGAAGAACCGGGTTGTTATATTTGTAGCGGGGACAGGGAATCCTTATTTTACTACTGATACGGCAGCCGCATTAAGGGCTATGGAGATACAGGCAGGAGCGATATTAAAGGCCACTATGGTTGATGGCGTTTATTCGGCCGATCCTAAGAAAGAAAAGGATGCCAGGAAATACAATAAATTAAAATATATAGATGTGCTTAAGCGTGGGCTTAAGGTAATGGATGCAACCGCAGTGAGCTTATGTATGGATAATAAATTGCCCATTGTCGTATTCAATATGAATAAAGTCGGCAATATCAAGCGTGTTATTATGGGTGAAAAAATAGGCACGATTGTCAGTTGATTATTTAAGCAAGGAGGCGGTTATGACTTCCAGGGATATTTTGCATAGCGCAGAAGATAAAATGAAGAAGGCCCTCGAGTCGGTTACCAGGGAGTTTGGGGAGGTAAGGACCGGCAGGGCACATCCGGGTTTAGTTGAAGGTATGCACATTGATTATTACGGGACCCCGACGCTTTTAAAGCAATTGGCTTCGGTATCTGTCCCCGACCCGCATCTTATTACAATACAGCCCTGGGATCCTTCTGCTATCCCCGAGATAGAAAAGGCCATTATGAAGTCGAGTCTCGGCATAACTCCTTCAAATGACGGCAAGCTTGTGCGTTTATCGGTGCCGCAGCTTTCTAAAGAAAGGCGCCAGGAGATGGTTAAGGTTATCCATAAGATGGCAGAAGACGGCAGGATTTCTTTACGTACCATAAGGCGCGAAGCAAAAGAGCATTTAGAAAAACTTGAAAAAGATAAGGTTATTTCTGAAGACGATAAATTTCGCGGCATTGATGATTTGCAGAAAACAGTTGATAAATACATCTTGAGAATAGATGAGATGTTAAAGGGTAAAGAGAAGGAAGTTTTGGAGGTTTAGGTTACATAATGTTTAATAAAGTTCCGTGATGTTTTGTAGGGCCACAAAAGCAACTTTTTATGTAACCTTACACAACCTTATTAACCTTACATAACTTTAAGATTTGGTTTTTGATATAAGCAAGATAAATCTGGGCCTCTAGCTCATCTGGTAGAGCACCACCCTTTTAAGGTGGGTGTGCCGCGTTCGAGCCGCGGGAGGCTCATTATTTTAGTAACCCTAGTAAACTAGTAACTCGTAACTAGTAATTGAAGAGTAATCGTCCGTCCGCAATGATTTAAATTACGAGTTACTAGTTACGAGTTTACGAGTTACGATTTTCTAAACGCGGACGTGGCGGAATTGGCATACGCGATAGCCTTAGGAGCTATTGGGGAAACCCTTGGGGGTTCAACTCCCTCCGTCCGCATTTTTGTGCGGATAAGAGATAGTTTATGAATGACGGAATAAAGGTTGATTTGCAGGAAGGCAAGAAAATATTTACGCGACGGGAAGAGCGAATCCTACGACTTATCCGCAGCGGGACCATGAGGAAATTCAGGATCAGTTTTATCCTTGTCTTAATTGCATTCTTAATATATGCGTTTATTGATTTCACAGGGAAATATAACGTTTCGGTAGCGAAAATGCAAAATAGCTACAGTGGGAAAATCCTTAATTTAGCCAGAATCAAGACCTCTACGCCCTTAGAAGCGAAACTCAAATACGCGCATATGCAAGATGTTAAAATATTTGCGTATGCAAGTCGTATCCTTTTATTTGGGATAGTTGCTCTTGTTTTTCTATTGTTTGCCGGTATTTCGCTATCATTATGCGTTGCTTTGATTATAATCGGCCAGAGAGATAAATTGATAAAAAAGTTAATAGATTCTTAGTCGAAAGCAGATATACTGTATGAACTTTTTAAGTGGCTTAGGAAAATTATTTCGCCACTTTAGATTTGAGAAAAATATGCGGGAGTGGCTCATCCTCGACCAAGGCTTCCCGAGGATTTCGCCACTGTAGATTTGAAGAAATATGCGGGAGTGGCTCAGTTGGTAGAGCGCAACCTTGCCAAGGTTGATGTCGCGGGTTCGAACCCCGTCTCCCGCTTAAATGAGGCCACAGCTTACGGAACAATAGTGAACGTAAGCTGTCTGGCCGAATTTATCCCGCCGAATG
This sequence comes from uncultured Planctomycetales bacterium, assembly GCA_964467905.1. Lineage (GTDB taxonomy): Bacteria > Omnitrophota > Gorgyraeia > Gygaellales > Profunditerraquicolaceae > CAYXSY01. Next base: position 10,606 of record CAYXSY010000032.1, read on the forward strand.
CGTCGAAATTATCGGAGAGAATTTTGACGCATCTTATGAGGCGGGAGAAACATGATTTATATCCCTTGCCTAAACGCGTAAAAATTTTATCTGAAAATTTTTACTCAGGCTTCGGGATTAATTCGCAGACGGGCTTCGCCCTACAACTTGTGTTCACTTAGTTCCGCAAGTTGCCTGCTCATTAAAAGGAGAAAACCAAAATGAAGATTATGGATTTTTTGTCTAAGAAGGCCATTCTAACTGATATCAAGTCCAGCAAGAAGGAAGATGTAATAAAAGAGCTGGTTGACTTACTTATTAACTCCGGGGAAATAGAAAAACGCAACCGCAATAAATTAGTCGAAGCTTTGATGTCGCGTGAGTCTTTGGGTTCTACTGCCATAGGCCAGGGCGTAGCTATACCGCACGCAAAGAGTGATAGTGTGGAAAAGCTTGTTGCGGCATTCGGGCTTTCTCGCAAAGGAGTTGATTTTGATTCTCTTGACGGAGAACCAGC
>CAYXSY010000033.1:0-10641 GCA_964467905.1 uncultured Planctomycetales bacterium
CTTGATTCTGTCCCGGGATCAGAAAAAGATAAGATTATGCAGGCAATTGATAGTTTACAGGCAGGTGGTTCTACTGCCGGCGCCCAGGGTATAGTTGGGGCTTATGAAATTGCCAAGAAGAATTTCATTAAGGATGGTAATAACCGTATAATATTAGCGACAGACGGTGATTTCAATGTCGGAGTAACTAGCGAAAGCGAACTTTTACGCATGATAGAGGAGAAGCGTAATGACGGGATATTCCTGACCATTCTTGGTTTCGGCATGGGTAATTACAAGGACGCTAAAATGGAGAAGTTAGCTGATAAAGGTAACGGCAGCATTGCATATATCGACAACTTGCTTGAAGCTAAGAAGGTTTTTGTAAATCAGCTTACGGGTACGCTTTTCACAATTGCTAAAGATGTTAAGATACAAGTAGAATTCAATCCTGCAAAAGTAAAAGCTTATCGTTTAATCGGCTATGAAAACCGCAAACTCGAGAACAAAGACTTTAATGACGATAAAAAGGATGCCGGAGAATTAGGCGCAGGACATACCGTAACCGCGTTGTATGAGGTGGTGCCTTCTGACTCCAAAGAAGAATTTGCCAAAACCGATGATTTGAAATACCAAAAGGTTGCAGTAGCTCCAAGTGATGACTTGTTAACTGTTAAGCTGCGCTATAAAGAGCCAACCGGAGATGTCAGCAAGTTGTTATTAAAAGAAGTGAATAGCAAGGCAGAAGTAGTAAAGCCTTCTAATAATTTTGAATTTGCTTCTGCTGTTGCTGAATTCGGGCTGTTGCTTCGCAATTCTCAATATAAGGCAGAAGCTTCTTATCAAGATGTGTTGGGTCGCGCAAAAGCCGCTAAGGGACCGGATAACGATGGATATAGGGCTGATTTCATCAGGTTGGTTGAAATCGCGCAGATGGTAGATACCAGAAAATAAATAATGGGGACGGTTTTATTTTTTTAGTGCTTGTTGTCAGGAAAATATAACCGTCCTCATTTTCTTGGAGTTCTTTAATCTTTCTGTGATATAATAATTTCTGAGGTGATGCCATATGGAAAAATTTGATTTTGGCGTAGGCTGGCCTGTGCCGGGAGATGAAAATGAGTTTTTTATCAGCGTGCTTAAGGCCGAATGCGAAGCACGTAAATTGAAGTTCATCTTTATTGATGAAGAATCAATAGGCCCATTGACAACTAAGATAAAGAAAGGCGAATTCAAACTGAAGTTTTATCTTGATATGGCATCCGAGACTTTTGATTCCAAGGATGATTTTATAAAATTTGCCTATTGCCTTAAGGATGCGGGAACCAGGGTAGTGGCAGATCCAGATGATGTAAAAGCGGCAGCAGATAAATCAATAACCCATTTTGATTTAGACAGAGCTAAAATACCCGTTCCTTATACTGTTTTGGTAAGAAATTGGGAGCCTACCAGGAGGCTTACCGATGAAGAAAAAGAAAATTTGGGTTTTCCTTTTGTAATTAAACCCGCGTTAGGTTACGCCCAAAAGGGCGTTAAGATTATAAGAGAAAAAGCAACTCTTAAGGAAATAGCCGAAGCTCGTCAGGTAAATAAAGGAGATAATTTCTTGTTGCAGGAGTTTATTGAACCGGCAGAGTTAAGCGGAGACCCTGCGTGGTTTAGGATTTTTCATCTTTTCGGAGAGATTTTCCCCTGTTGGTGGAATCCCGTCACTCATGTTTACCGGCATGTTACACTCAGGGAAACAGATGAGCATAAGCTTTTGCCGTTGATGCGTATTGCTAATGAGATTGCCAGGATTACGCGCATAGACTGGTTTTCTTGTGAAATCGCACTTAGCAAAAAGGACAAGAAATTCGTGGCTATAGATTATATGAATGATCAATGTGCGATTAGCCCGCAATCTAAATATAAGGATGGTGTCCCGGATGATTTGATAGTTCAGATAGCCGAAAGAATGGTTGAGAAATCATTCCAGTATATAAGAGAGAGGTTTACTCTGGGGCATAGGGCTATCTGGTTTCCGAAAATCAAAGTAAAAGACGAAAATGTGTAGATTAAAACCTGTGAGGCCCGGTCGTCTGCGCCATGGAGATACTATCGGTATTGTTGCTCCCGCCTGGTCGTTTAATCCTGATAATTTTATAAGAGGTACCGAAGAAATTAAGAAGATGGGTTTTCGTGTGAAATACGAAAATGCCATATTCAGCAAATACTGGTCTATGGCTGGGCACGACAAAGAACGCGCTAATCAGATTAACCGGATGTTTGCGGATAAGGAAGTGAAGGCAATATGTTGTGCTAACGCCGGATACGGATCAATAAGGACTATCCCCTATTTAGATAAAAAGGTCATAAAGAACAATCCTAAGATCTTTATCGGCTATAGCGACATAACCATTCTTCTTTATTATTTATACAAAACGGCGCAGATGGTTGTCTTTCATGGGCCGGTGGTGTCTGATGAGATGCGCCCGAATATGAATCCTATCAGCCGCGATTATCTCTTGCGCGCAATTACCCAGATTGAGCCGATGGGGGCGATAGAATGCGCTTCTCTTAAGAGGCTCAGGCCCGGTAAGGCAAGCGGAATATTAATCGGCGGCAACATGTCTATGGTTATAAGCGCTATAGGTACTCCTTATGATATTAATACCGAAAATAAGATTCTCTTTATTGAAGATATAGGGGAGGACCTGGAAGTCATAGATAATTATATTATGCATTTAAAACTTGCCGGCAAACTCCAGAGGGTTAAGGGTATAGTTTTCGGCAGGATGCTTGATTGTATTGATGATTCAGGAAATAAATATACCATTAAAGATATAATGGATGATGCACTTAGAGATATAGATATACCTATTATATACGGCTTTCCTTCCGGGCATAGAAAACCCGGAGATATTAATATTACACTTCCTATCGGTGTCCCTGTAACCCTTGATGCTGATAAGCCCGCCTTGTTTATAGATGGAGCCGCAGTAAAATAAAAGATAAACTAATCCGAAGCATTAATTTTTTATAAAAAACACTTGACAGATTAATCGTTATATTGTAATATTACGATTAATAGATATTAATGCGGATAATTAAGGAGGGCAGCATGTTAAACTATACAGAAGAAGGCGAGATGCTCAAGGCTTTAGGCCATCCAGTACGTTTGAAGATAGTAGACGGCCTTTTGTCGAAGAATGAATGCAATGTCCAGAAGATGGTTAAGGCGCTGGGATTGCCTCAGTCTACCATTTCTCAGCATTTGGGCATTTTAAGGTCGCGGGGGATACTGCAGATACGTAAATCCGGGACAAAGTCATGTTATCGTATTCTGGATAAAAGAATCAAAGGTTTAATGCAGGCCTTGCGTAAAGGCTGAAATTCTAAAACTACATTTATAATAAGGAGCGTTAAGAATGTTTGATAAAATGATTAATTTTGCTTTACGTAAACCCAAGGTTGTATTTGCCGTTACTTTAGTATTGACGCTTATTTCCGGATTACAATTTTTTAGGGTAAAGATAGACACCGATCCTGAAAATATGCTTCCGGAGAAAGAATTTGTCCGTGTTTTTCATAAGGAAGTCAAGAGAGAGTTCGCTCTTTATGATTATATTGTCTTAGGGGTAGTTAATGAGAAGGATAGAGGCGGGGTATTTAATCCCGCGACCTTAGAGAAAGTTTATAATATTACACAGGCTATTAAGGGAATAGATGGAGTTGTCCCTTATGAATTAATGAGCTTGAGCAATAAAGATGATATAAGCCAGGGGGCTCCGGGTGAAGTTGTTTTCCGCTGGTTGATGGATAAGCCGCCATATACTAATGAAGACGCCCTGCGTATTAAAGAGAGGGCGTTAGCTAATCCGATGTTTTATAATACGTTAATTTCCCAGGATTCAAAGGCGCTTTGTATTTATGTCCCGATTAAAGAAAAGAATCTTAGCTATAAAGTTTCGCGTGCCATTAGCGATATCCTGAAGACCTATAAAGGCGATGAACAATATTATCTTACCGGATTACCGCTTGCGGAAGACGCTTTTGGCAAAGAAATGTTTGTGCAGATGGGCATTTCTGCCCCGCTGGCCATACTCGTAATTTTCCTGCTCATGCTTTGGTTTTTCAAGAATATTTCTATGGTGCTTATCCCGATTCTTATGGCAATGGATGTAGTTATCCTTACCATGGGCCTTATGGTCGGTTTGGGATTTCCCATACATATTATGAGTTCCATGATCCCGATATTCTTGCTGCCGATATGTGTTTTGGATTCCATCCATATCTTAAGCGATTTCTTCGAGGAGTATAAAAAGACAAAAGACAAAAACAGGACTGTATCGCATGTTCTAAAGACGCTTTTTATTCCGAATCTGTTTACTTCTATTACTACTATGGCGGGTTTCTTTTCTCTGTCTTTTGCTCCTATTCCGCCTATACAGGTGTTTGGTATTTTTGTGGCTGTCGGGGTGGGCATAGCCTGGCTTACTACTGTTTTATTTATCCCCGCTTACGTAGCTCTCTTAAAGGAAGAGAAATTAGAGGGTTTTGGGACTACTCATGAAGAATTAAAGGACAGCCGGTTTTCGAAATTTCTCATAGGGTTAGGGCGTCTTACGGTAAGGCGCTGGCCGCTCTTTCTGTTAGGGACGGTTCTTGTGATTGCATTGTCGATTTATGGCATTACTAAGATTCATATTAATGATAATCCTACGAAATGGTTTGCCAAAAGACATCCTATCCGCATCGCCGATACCGTTTTAAATAAACATTTCGGCGGCACTTACAGTGTTTATCTTATTTTTCAGGCCAAAGATAAGAATACGGAGATTTTTAAGGAGCCGAAGATGCTTCTTTATATCGAGAAGCTGCAGGATTATCTTTATAAAGAGGGCAATGTTGGTAAGTCGACCTCATTAGCGGATATAACTAAGAAGGTTTATTTTGAGCTTATGGGTGCAAATAAGGCTTACTATACTATACCTGATACCAGGCAGGCGGTGGCGCAGTGCCTTCTATCATTTGAGAATTCTCATAAGCCGGACGACCTTTTTCATTTTGTAAATACAGATTATTCGAAGGCAAATCTTTGGTTGCAGTTAAAAAGCGGCGATAATCAGGTGATGGCTAAAGTCAAGCGCGATACCGAAGAATTCATGCGTGACAACCCTCTGCCTTACGATGTAACTTATAATTGGTCGGGGCTTACCTATATTAATATGGTCTGGCAGGATAAAATGGTGGTAGGTATGCTTTGGAATTTTATCGGGAGCTTTATTATTGTCTTTATCATGATGATAATATTGCTTCGTTCGGTAGTGGCTGCATTTGTTTCTATGGTTCCTTTAACAGTAACGGTTCTTTTTATCTACGGCTCTTTAGGGCTGGCGGGTAAAGAATATGATATGCCGGTAGCGGTTTTATCAGCTCTTACCTTAGGCCTGGCGATAGATTTTGCGATTCATTTCGTGGAGCGTGCTAAAGCTATATATGCAGTCAAAGGTAATTGGAAGGATACCTCGGAAGAAATGTTTCTTACTCCATACCGGGCTATTTTACGCAATGCCCTTGTCATCTCAATAGGATTCTTGCCGCTTTTTGTTTCCCCGCTTGTGCCGTATAATACCGTTGGTTTCTTTATGTTTGCTATTATGTTATTTGCCAGTATAGGCACGCTTATTATTATGCCTGCTATAGTATCTATGCATCCGGGAGTAATTTTTTATGAGCCGTCGAATAAATTCTTGCGCTCGTGTCCGCAATGTCTTTTAATGTCTTTAGTTATTGCCGCGGCAGTTGCATATGTGCTTGTAGCATATACATCTACGAAATGGAACATAGCAACACTGGCAGCCATAGGCAGTGTTTGCATTCTGTCTGTTTTATGCTTCTTTCTGTCTAAACTTAAAGGCTGTTTTTTAACAGGGAGCAAAAAGGAAGGAGATAAGAAATGAGAAGAACATTATCGGCAGTAGTTTTATTAGTTGCTATGAACTTAGGCTTTGTCTATGCGCAGATGAGCGCCGATGAAATTGCCAAAAAGTCCAGCCACATGGCATATTATCAGGGCAAGGACGGTAAGTCCAGCGTGCGTATGGTTATAACTGACGCCCAGGGCAGAACCAGGGAGCGCCAGATGACCATACTGCGTTATAATATCAAAGATAACGAAGACCAGAAATATTATGTCTATTTTTATAAACCAAGCGATGTTAAAGGCATGTCTTATATTGTTTGGAAGCATTCAGGTAAGGATGATGACAGGTGGCTTTATCTGCCTGCTTTAGACCTTGTGCGCCGCGTCGCTGCTTCCGATAAGCGCTCCAGTTTTGCCGGAACTAATTTCTTTTATGAGGATGTCTCTGGGCGCAGCGTGAATTTAGATACGCATGAGCTTTTGTCGGAAGACGCAGATAGCTATATTCTGAAGAATACCCCTAAAGACATAGACCAGGTAGAATTTTCTTATTATAAGGTGTGGGTGAATAAAAACAATTTTATCCCTGCGAAGGCGGAGTATTATGATAAGCAGGGTAAACTTTACAGGATAATAGAGGCGAGCAAGACAGAAGATGTACAGGGGTATCCTACTATTGTAGAAATGAAAGTTAAGGATTTGAATTCCGGCTCCTCAACGGTAGCTGATTTTACGGATGTGTCTTATGATATCGGGATAAAAGATGATATCTTTACAGAAAGGTATCTGCGTAATCCTCCGGCGCAATGGATAAAAGGCTAATATGACCAGAAGATTATTCCTTGTTTTGACCTTTGTTTCTTATTTTATGTTTGTTTCTTGCGCGGCGGCTTATGCCGGGCTTTCTAATTGGCATGGTTTTGTTGAGGGAGCATTCGGCGGGGTAGTCAGCGAAGATAATCCTACTAAACATCCGCATTACGATATGGCAGAGCAGCGTCTGCAGCTGAAAAACCAGTATAGCTTTGATGGCGATGATCCTTTATCGCGCTGGCGGGCGGTTTTCCGTTTTAAGGGAGATTTTATAGTCGATGAGTATTTCTCAGGCAAGACTGATTTTGATTTGCGTGAGGCGAGTCTTTCTTTTACGCCTTTTCAGTTCATGGATGTAAAGGCCGGGAGCCAGGTGCTTACCTGGGGTACAGGAGATTATCTTTTTATTAATGATGTTTTTCCAAAGGATTATGTTTCGTTTTATATGGGCAGGGATGATGAGTATTTGAAGAAACCTTCTTACGCGATTAAGACTTCTTTTTATCCTGAATTTGCTAACTTCGATTTTGTGATGATCCCATATTTTACGCCAAATACTATGCCCGAAGGAGACAGGTTGTCTTTTTATGATAGTTTTCAGGGTGGTATCGCAGGGCGTAATTCGGATAGGGATTTACTTGAGCCGGGGTTCCAGGTTAAGAATTTTGAATATGCGGGACGTCTGTATCGTAATTTCAACGGCACCGAAGCCGCAGTATATCTATATAGGGGTTTTGATAAGATAGCGCGCAGCTATAAGAACGAAGCAGCCAGGCAGCTTTACTATGAGCGTCAGGATGTTTTTGGAGCAAGTTTAAGAGGCAGTTTTTTAGGCGGCATTGCTAATATTGAAGGCGGCTATTTGCATTCGCCCGAAGATGCCAGCGGCGACAACCGTCTTGTTGAAAACTCTTCAATGAGATTTATGGTCGGATACGATAAAGATTTGGGCAATGATTTTAAGATAGGCCTGCAGTATTATTACCAGGATATGCTTGAGTATGGTGCATATAAAAGGTCACTCCTGCCGCAGGATATTGTTTTTGACAGAGACGAGCACATTATAACGCAGCGTCTGACAAAATTGTTCAAAAGCCAGACAGTTAGAATGTCACTATTTAATTTTTATTCTCCTTCTAACAACGACGGTTACGTAAGATTTTCAGTTGATTATGACATAACCGATCATTGGAAGTTAACCAGCGGACTTAATATCCCTTGGGGGGCAGGGGATGATACTGAGTTTGCGCAGATGAAGAAGAACAAAAATATTTATGTAAGAGTCAGGTATAGTTTTTAGTAAAGGAGGAACGATGAACAGGTTATTGCGCGGCATAGCGGGCTTTTTTATTTTGGCAAGTTTATTGCTGGCTCATTATGTGAATCCAAATTGGCTGTGGTTTACGGCTTTTGTGGGGTTGAATTTATTGCAGTCGGCATTTACTGATTGGTGCCCGATGATGTGGATATTGAAGAAAATTGGAGTAAAATAATCCGAGTCGGCACAGCTTTATTCCCCCGGAAGTTTTTGCGAGATTTGATATAGTATCGCCTTTGCTGTCCTGGGTTTTGGAATCATAAAAGGGGATTGAGAGGCATAAACAATCACTCGGGTTTTATCGGGAGCGAGTTTTTTTATTTTAATTACTACGGCGGTATCGTCAAGTCTGGTGTTGATGACGCCGCCTTTTTTGTTTTCTTTGAAAGAGCCAGTTATGTCTTTTATAGTTTCCAGGGATGCGCTATAGACATTATCGAAGCTATTTTTAAAATCTGTTTTGCTGTTGTTATTTTTTGAGACCATCGTGCCGGTAAGAAGCCCTGCCCCGCCGGTTGAGAAGCCAAGTAATGTCGCGGATGCATAAAACATTGTCCCCTTTATCGTTGTTTTCTCAACGGCATCAAGAACAATCCTCATGGCGATATGGTCGATGCCTTCTAAGTCCCGGTAACTTTTGTCTTTTATTTTTACTTCGAATATCTCAACATGCGGCGAGCCTTTCTGCTTGAGTTGTATATAAATGACGTTGTCCAGAGTCAAGATTAACTCATCAGTACATACAGGCAGAAGGTTGATGTCGGTATCTGAGATTTTAAGGGCTTCAACATTCAATTTACCGTCAAGTCCTTTTATTATGGTAATACTTTTTATATAGGCAACAAGATTCTTGAGGCGGATTTTGTTGTTTTTTAACAGATGGTGAGGCTCATAATAGGCGGTTAGTTCCGGGATTACCGCGAGGATTTCTTTTTGGTTGAATCCTGTCGGGTTATGTATAGATACATTCCTTAACTTTATGGCGTTATTTACTTTGTCGAAATCGATTTCTTTTATCTCTACGGCGGCATTAAGCGATTCGCCTATAACTTTTTCAAGTATGCCTCGGTAATTTAAGGAAAGATATATTGCTGCTGTTATAAATAGAGAAAGGATAAGAAAGGCTGTCGCGATTAAGGCAGGGGCTAGTTTTTTCATGCTTTAATTATAACGCCTATGCGCTCGACTGCAAGAAAAATAAGGACAGCAAATTATTTTTGAGGTAAAATACGTATGCTGCTGAACGGGCGATAATTTGCAAGGATTAGTTGGTGTAAATATTTACATGGGAGAAGAGGTTAGGATGAGGTTTAGTTTATATCAGATTTTGGCGATAGTAGGTTCGTCTCTGCTTATGGCCTCCGGTTTAATGAGGTTTTTTAAATCCGGCAGCCCCAAAGAGCTTCTTATCGGCATACTCTATTTTATCGCAAATATCATTATATTCTGTTTCTAAGAGAAATAGCGATGAAAAGTAAGAATGTGTTTATCGTATCTTGCGCTATAGTTTTATTTATTGTAATCGTAGTCTCCAGCCTTATTATATTCAATGAAAGTTATCGCGTCGTAGCCAAAACTTTATCAGGCAAGCCGCAGTCATTTGTGGAGATATATAAGGGCCCCAGAATGATTTATAAATTCGCTCCTGTTGTGCCTGAATCTATCGGTTATCCCCGGCCGCTTATTTTTGAGAAAGCACAGCGCATAGGCAGATACTTTGTTACCAGCTGGGGGGAGACAGGCGCGGATTATTTCGGCAGCCATCCGGTGGTAATTGGCTGTTCCACGGATAAATGCGCGGCAGTTAATGTCTATAATGACGATTTGTCCGGTAATGCGAGCATTAAAGATTATAGTTGGACGCGTAAGGATTTCTTTGTCACTAATTATTTCGATCCTTCGGAAAGAATAAAAACTATCCTTACGCAGGCAGTAGAGGTAATCGCGGATAACTATATTGTATTAAGTTTCTACGCAGATGAATTGCCGCATGCTGCAGATCATAAATATGTAAGAATTAAGATTCCACTTTTATCGAATAAGAACAATTGATATCATGTCTAAGAATATTCCGATAATTAAACATCCCGGGGCAGCATTGATTATCCCGTTTGTTTCCAGTAATAAGGTAGTTTTATTGCGTCAATACAGGCCGGTGATAAAAAAGTATATGTATGAGCTCCCTGCGGGGACCCTTGAAGAAGGCGAGCCGGCAATTTCTTGTGCGCGCAGAGAGCTGATTGAAGAGACCGGGTTTTCTGCAGCTAAATTGGTTAAGTCCGGTTATATTTATCCTGTTCCCGGATATTCGACGGAGAAAATCATCATTTATAAGGCATTAGGATTGAGGCCGGCAGGGAAGAAGCTCGAGGCAGATGAGATAATAGAACATATTTTTGTTACCAAAAAAACAGTAAAACATTTATTTAAAACAGGAAAGATCAACGATGCCAAGACTATTTGTGCTTTCTGTTTATGCGGGTGGATTTAGTTTATATGTATAGATAGATTGAAAATCTTTAACTTTGGCAGTAAAATGTATATGTTTTAGCCTAACAGGAGAATCATTTTTTATCAATGTCTAAATATTATACCGGAAGAAAAACCAGGAATCTTTTTGACC
>CAYXSY010000034.1:0-7235 GCA_964467905.1 uncultured Planctomycetales bacterium
CGGAGAGGCAGGGATTCGAACCCTGGGGGCCAGTTACCCAGCCCAATTGCTTAGCAGGCAACTGCTTTCAACCACTCAGCCACCTCTCCAATTTTCCAGTTAATCCAAAGATTGAAAATTGGTACTTTGCCCCAAAGGGGCGAAGTACCTTATAACTCTATAAGAACCTAATCCTTACAATCTATGATCGCTTCCTCTTCTTCTTAAAGAAATCTTTTAATAAACTTGCGCACTCTTCTTTAAGTATACCACCTTTTACTTTGATGCGATGGTTTAATTTCTTATTATTTGCTATATTAAAAACCGAACCACACGCTCCTGTCTTAGGGTCTTTTGCCCCAAAATAAACAGCCTTGATGCGGGACAAAACCAAAGCTCCGGCGCACATACTGCAGGGCTCAACCGTAACATACAAAACTGCCTCATTAAGCCATTTTGAACCTAAATAGTTGGTTGCTGAAGTAAGCGCAAGCATTTCAGCATGGGCAGTAGGATCCTTGAGGCGTTCTATTTGATTATGACCGCGGGCGATAATCTTACCATCATAAACAATTACCGCTCCAACAGGTACTTCATCTTCATCAAAGGCATTCTGCGCTTCCTTTAATGCCTCCATCATATAAATGCCATCTATCTTAGTCATATACTATGCGCCCAGCTGGGGTCGAACCAGCAACCTTCAGTTCCGTAGACTGACGCTCTATCCAATTGAGCTATGGGCGCGTTAAACTTCATTGCGAAATCCCCGAAGCTTTCGCGGGGATGAGCTATGGGCGCGTAAACCTTATCGGCGAATTTTACAGGTTATTAATTATATCAAAAGAGGCTATCAATTCCAATAAAGAAAACAACGCTAAAACAATCCCGACTAAAACATGGTTATCGGCAAGCCAAGAGTCAAATTTATCATTCTCAACGTTTATGGGGTTAGAATCCGGGATTATTATAATATCGAAATTAAGCTTCTCATTAAGCAGGGTATAAGTTTTAAAAGCAAAGGCAAAAAGCAGACTTACTACCAGGCACCAGCCATAAACCAAAAGTAATAATGTAACTATTAAAAAATCAAATGGGTTGATTTGCATTTATGCCTGTTAACTCTTACCTGACGCTCTGTTTTCTTGGTTCTCTCCCCAATGAAGCGTCCTCTGTGGGAATGGCATTTCTATACCGAGCTCATCAAACTTATTCTTCAGCCGTCTTCTAAATTCCCTCATGACATCCCACTGTTTTATCGGAAGAGTCTTCATGCGGAACTTTATTACCACGGCGGAATCAGCAAAATCATCAACCCCCAACATCTCTAAGTCGCCTATAATTAGTCTGCCGTAGTAAGCGTCGCCCCTTAATTCTTTGCCTATCTTCTTAATCACTTCCATGACCCGGTCCACGTTTTCTTTATAGGCTACCCTTATATCCAAAAGCGCTTGAGCATAACCTTTTGTGTAGTTAATAACTGTTTTGATTTCGCCGTTAGGAATGATAATTACTCTTCCATCCAAATCTCTTAACGTAGTTATTCTTAAGTTAATCTCTTCAACCAAACCGCTGCAATCGCCAATTTTGACGACATCATTAATTCTATATTGATCTTCCAGCAAAATAAAAATCCCGTTTATAAGGTCCCTTATCAGATATTGTCCGCCGAAACCAAAAGCTATGCCTGCTATACCTGCCCCTGCAAGCAGCGGCGCTACGCTGAATCCGAAATTCTCAAGGATAAAATATGCTACAATAATAAAAATAACAATACCACTCAACCAATTAATAAGCTTACTCAACGTCTTCATTCTTAAAGTAACTTCGTCTTCTCTGATTGCTTCTTTTCTACTCAACATCTTTTCAAAAGAACGAAGTGACATTTTTAAGATAATAAAAATAAAAATACCGATTAATAAAATCGGCACGGATCTCTTCGCATTTTCAACCAAGCCTCTTTTTGCAGCCTGACTAAGCTTAATATCCTGCAGGCTCTTTCTTAACAGCTCGATTTGTGATTGATGCTCATCGAGCTTTTTCTGTGTAACCTGCTCTCTTGATTCTATGTCCTTTAACCTTTGAGTATGCGCATCAGCTTCCTGCTCAAGCTGTATGGCTTCTTTTGTAAGGGTCTTGGCTTCTTTAAGTAAAGTCGCATCTTTCTTAATTTTAGCTTCTTTCTTTAATATTGCTGCTTCCTGTTTTTTAGCTTCGGCTTCTTCTTTCTTTAATTGCGCCTGTTTCTGGAGCTCTTCCTTACTTTGAGCAACAGCAGCAGCCTCCTGTTGGGTCTTTTCCAAGGCCTCCTGCTTTTGTTCAATGGCTGCTTTAGTCTGTTCTTCTTTATTTTCAAGCTCTTTTAATCCGGCACTTTCTAAAGACTGGGTATCAATTATTTTTACATCAGTCTTATTTCCTGACGTCTTTAAAGAGGCACATCCGCAAATAGAAAATAACATAGCCAGAAAGAAGACGATTATAAAGAATATTTTTCTGCCATGTTTATTTCTATGCATTATTTACCTCCTCCTTGTGTTATGGTTTTAGAAAAAGTTAGCTTGTATGTACTAGGTACTGGTGCGGACGTAGCCGCGCCGGAATCCGTTGTTCTCTTTGCTGAGCTTCTGGCAGGCACTGCCTCAGACGGAGCTAGAACTAAGCAGATGCTTTTAGGTATTGGTGCGGCTGTAACCGCACCAATACCGTTTTTTCTTTTCTGAGCTTCTGGCAGGCACTGCCTCAGACGGAGCTAGAACTAATCAGATGCTTTTAGGTATTGGTGCGGGTGTAACCGCACCAATACCGTTTTTTCTTTTGTAAATGTTGCGAAAAACATCTCCCTTCGGGATAGATGTTTTTCGCTCAAAGTAGAAAAAACGGAGAGGCAGGGATTTGAACCCTGGTACCATTGCTGGTAACACGCTCTCCAAGCGTGCGCGATCAACCGCTCTGCCACCTCTCCATATATTTATAAAATCTCAAAGCAGAAATTTATTGCGACTCCCCGAGAATGGGAATAAGAAAATTATTCAAAGACTAAATGCAGGAGCAAACCTACGAATGCTAATAACCAGGATTAGCAACGAGGGCCTAACGGTAAATATTATACCAAAAAGATTAAGTTTATCTATTAATTTTATAACCGGCGGGTCAGCTGATAAACCTGTTTATCTTAGAAATAAGCTCATCCGGCTCAAAAGGCTTGATAATGCCGTCTTCTGCCCCTGCATCTTTAACCCTATCAAGGATATTACAGGAACTGGCAGTAAAAAGTATTACCGGAATATTCTTGTACCTAGGGTCTGATTTAAGCTGTTTGCAAAATACCTCTCCTCTTTCTATCGGCAAGAGTAAATCTAAAATAATTAAATCCGGACTGTTTTTTTCTATAACCGATAAAGCATTACTGGTGTCAGCTATAGCATACACCTTAAACCCAAGAGATTTAAGCCTCAACTCTAATAATTTACTTATATCAGCCTCATCCTCAATCACAAGTATTTTCTTATTCATCTATTCTTTCCTTATTTTATGGGTAGCTCAAAAGTAATAGTTGTGCCCTTACTCAAATTCGACTCAGCCCAGATTCTGCCGCCATGCAACTCAATAATCTCTTTAGCGATAACCAAACCTAACCCTGTACCTTGGGTACGGCTTTTTATTTGTTCAAATTTCTTAAATAACCTCGGTAAATCTTCACTGCTTATCCCTATGCCGGTATCGCTTACCGAAACCCTGACACAATCACCATTACGGAAACTTGATATCCTGATTTCCCCTTTATTAGAAAATTTTATGGCATTGTTAAGCAAATTTGCCAAGACCTGCTCTATTCTATCTTTATCGGTATCTAACATTGGTATTGAATCATCCAACTCCAAGGCTAACCTTAGTTTTTTAGCAGACGCCAGCACCAACATACTTTTATAAACATGCTTGATAATTTCATTAATATTGTTTTTTGTAAAATCCAAAGGCATCTTTTCTGCGGCAATCTTCTGCATATCGAGCATATCGCTAATAAGCCTAACTAGCCTGTCGATATTAGATTTTGCTATCTCCAAACACTCTTTCTTATCATTATCTATGCTGCCTGTTATCCCATCCGCAACTAAGGTAACCGCCTCCTTCACCGCTGATAAAGGAGTACGTAACTCATGCGATATGGTATTCATAAAGTCATCTTTCATCTTCTCTATCTTCTTTAACTCCGTAATATTAGTAATTACGATTATTACGTTGTAATCTTTTCTATTTGGATTAAAAAATGAGGAAGAATCTATTAAAACGGGAATCTCAACCCTATCTTTTCCTATGAGAGCGACTTCAATATTACTATGAGCATCCTGAAAAATAAACCGTCCTGAAGCGTCTTTTAAGCATTTCCTATATTTTTTAGGCAGTAGCAGCTCAAAATCTTTGCCTATGATTTCTCTATCTATGCCATAGTTGACAGTAAGGGCGCGATTAAAGTCAATAATTTTACCTGAATTATCAAGAACTAAGATTGCATCGGGCATACCTTCGATAATAGAAGATATGGCCTCCAGCCTTATGCGCTCCTGTTCAGCCTGCTTATGCTCGGTAATATCCTGCACAACTCCTTCATAATAAGATAACTTACCCTGATTATCATAGTGATAAACTGGCGTATTCCTTATCCAACGCATCTGCCCATCTTTGCGTATAATGCGGTGCTCTATCGGTCCCGGCTTATTACCGGTTGTTATATCCAAAACCCACTTTTGTACAATCGCGCGGTCACCTTCAAAAACCATATTAATCCATAAATAAGCGTCGTCATCAAATTCTTTTGCGCTATATCCGGTTACCGCTAAACAGGCTTCGCCATGAACAACGCCTATAGTCTGCCCCTCCCAAAGATGCACAGTATAAATATAATCAGTGATAGTAGAAATAATATTATGATAACGCTGTTCGCTCTGCCTAAGGGCATCTTCCTGTTTCTTACGTTCGCTGATATCCACATTAATTTCGGCAACCAGCCACTCGCCATTTTGATCCTGAAAAGGTATGGTAGTCACTTCTATGGGCCTGTTATTTTCCCTGCCTAGCGTTTCCTCGCTGACAACACTCTTCTTAGTTTCTAGGGCCTTTTTTATAGCGCAACCCGGGCAAGGGAATTTCTTTCCCATAAAATATTCATAGCATTTCCTACCCTGATATGGCCCGTAAATTTTCTCCCAGCTTGCATTTATGTAGCGCATATTATAATCACTATCTATAATATCAAGCCCTGTATTGGTAGCCCCCAATATAAACTCTACCTGCTTCTGCAGGCTTGATATCTGCGCCTCCTTTTCTGCTCTGCTCCTTATTTCTTCCTGCAGCTCTACATTTTTAAGCGCCAATTCATTAGTACGTTTCTGCACGCGCAACTCAAGATTATCTTTTGCCTCCGAAAGAGCCTGCTCCATCTTTTTTCTCTCGGTTACATCCTGGATTACTCCTACAAAATATAAAGGCTTATTCTCCTCATCCCTTATCAATGAGGCATTTAATATAGCCCAGACAACATTGCCATACTTATCTAAATAACGTCTTTCCAGCTGGTAATGCTTAATTTCGCCTAGGGTCATACGTTGCATATATTCAAGGCTCTTTTTTATATCCTCCGGGTGTGTAACTTCGCTTATAGACTTACTTAAGAGCTCATCTTGCGCATATCCAAGCATTCTGCAAAAAGTTTCATTTACTTGTAACCATCTCCCCTCTATTGATGCGATTGCCATACCAATGGATGAGCCCTCGAAAATACTCCTGAACTTTTCTTCGCTCTCGCGCAATGCTATTTCGTAATCTCTCCTATAACCTATATCTCTGAAAAAACCGGCAGAACATCTGCGACCTTCAATAATAATCGAAGAGCTGGTAATATCAGCATAAATGACATTACCGTCTTTCCTTTTTAAGGGTATATCTCTGGCTATGGTTATAGTCTTATTATTTAATTTCTCGAATTTATCAATAATAACGGGGAGATCTTCCTGCGGATGTATATCATAAATCCCCAAAGCAAGAAGCTCATTCCTGTTGTAACCTAGCATTTTACACATCATATTATTACAAATGATAAATCTCTTACTTTCTATATCTGCAATAAGTATGCCATCGTTAGCGCTATCAAACATATCGTTTAAGCGCTTTTCAGATTCGCGTAATAACTCTTCTGTTTTCTTACGCTGAGCGATATCCGATTCTAATAACGCAGTCCTCTCTTTAATAAGCTTTTCAAGATTATGGTGGTAAGTTTCTAATTCCATTTCTCGCTTCTTGCGTTCGGTTATATCACGACCTTCAGGAATAATATAGATAACGGCGCCTTCTTTACCTCTTACCGGGTTCAAAGAAAAATCTATATGATATAAGACTTTATTCTTATCGAGATGGGTAGCTTCAAAACGCACAAATTCTCCCTGTGCTGCCTTCTTTATTCCTTCCCGCAGCTGTTTCTGCATTTCTTTAGAATGCACCCACCAGGCAGTCTCCCAAAATGGCTTATTTATAACCTCTGATATATCTAAACCACAAAAATCTAAAGCACCCTTATTAACTTCTATCAATATGCCATCAACGTCTAAAAGGCCTATAAATTCAAAAGAATTATCCAATATAGCGCGTAGCCTTCTATCGCTCTCAAGATGTAGGCTGCCATCTGATCCGGACATATTCTTTTCTCCAGCAAAAGCCGGTTTTCTAATACGTTTGGCCTTAAACATATCCCCTAGTTTATGTTTCATTTATTATATAGTTTATGCCGCAAAAAACAAAAAAAACCACGCACAATATTAAAAACACATTGAACGTGGTTATTAGATTAAGTGGCGCATGAAGGTTTGCCGCGGCTGTGGGCTTATACCCATATCAAACCTCACGTTTTATACATCACCATTGACTATATAAATATTTTAGCAGAAAACAACCGACAAAACAATAATTATCTATCCTAGCGGAGCCTCTCTCACTAACTGCCAGGCACTGCCTCAGACGGAGCCAGAGCTAATCAGATGCTTTTAGGTATTGGTGCGGGTGTAACCGCACCAATACCGTTTTTTCTTTTCTAAGCTGCTGGCAGGCACTGCCTCAGACGGAGCTTCGGCAGTGCCGCTGTTTCTTTTCTTTATGTTGCGGAAAACCGTTTCCCGTTCGGGTTAACGGTTTTTCGCTATAGGTAGAAACAGCGGTGCGCCTATAATCGTGTTCGAATGCTTTTTAGCGCACCATCGTAATTTATT
>CAYXSY010000035.1:0-6838 GCA_964467905.1 uncultured Planctomycetales bacterium
GGAAGCCCCTATAGGGGCTTCCTTCTTGACGCCCCGTATCTAACCTGGCGGAGAGTGGAGGATTTGAACCTCCGGTCGCTTGCGCGACAACGGTTTTCGAGACCGCCGCATTCAACCGCTCTGCCAACTCTCCAAGTTACTCGCGCCGAAACTCTATTTAAACAAACCGACTAGCTAGCATCCTTAGCCGCTAATGCCCTTTTAATCCTAAGCAATAAATCATCGTCATCAAAAGGCTTAACAATATAGTCGGCCACGCCCTCTATTCCGAAAAGATCCTTCATATAAGCTTTAGCCGTAATAATAATTACCGGGATGGAATTAAGGTCCTCTTTACTTTTTAATTCATGAAGCATTGTATAGCCGTCTTTCTTGGGCATCATAACATCGAGCAGTATTACATCGGGCTTCTTCTGTGCAATTTTAGATAACCCTTCTTCACCATCGAAGGCAGACTCAACCTCATACCCGTTTGATTCAAGCCTTAATTTAATCAACTTTACAAAATCTACCTCATCATCGATGACCAATATGGTTTTCTTAAGCATACGCGCCATCCTTTCTGTTCTAGAGATCATTTATACGCATGGAACCCCGGAAGCCGCTCATTCTTTGATCTCTGGAAACGCTCATCGCTAACACTCATAAGTACTTTGATGTAGCGCCAAGAAACCAAAATGTTAGCCTTAACTTTTTCTTTAACCTGCTTATTCGGAGGTATCAACTCCCCCTTATCATTCCACCAAATTCCCAATTCATAAGCAGGATTTTCTATCCACAATCCCTCATTCTCGATGCCGGTTACAACGGCCCAAACCTCATCCTTATAAATCTGGAATAATGACAAGTCCCCTCTAATCTCTTCAGAAAATTTGAATAATACTAACTTACCTTTTAGCTCTTCTAATTGCATAATCTTCTCCTTTGTTTATGCTAAAGAGGCAAAACGGTGGGGGTGAGATTTGAACTCACGGAGGACTTACGCCCTCACCTGTTTTCAAGACAGGCCCATTCGACCACTCTGGCACCCCACCTTAATTTAGCAAGCAGTTTTTCCCGCTCTATTTCATTTCGCGGGACTCCTTCCCACCTGCGGCGGATCAGTCGCAATACTGCCGCTTTCAACCACTCAGCCACCCCACCAATAACTTAGCCGACATAAAATAACTGCTTAAAGATAAGGGCAAAGACTGCTGACCCGTTTTGAATAAAATCGGAGAAGAAATTGAATAAAGAAAAGTCTTGTGATACAGAACCGAAAACCAGACCCAATATTGCCAGATTGACAATATAGAAAAAAGAAAATCCGAATATATAATTAGACTTCAGCAGATCATCGCTTTTCGACCGCAGAGACCTGGCAGAAAAAATCAAATGTAACGTAATGCTAAAACCTATTAAAAATATTGTTAACCCCTTAAGCCATGTATCATGTATAAAGATTGACAGGATATTATAAACTGCAAGCAATACAATTGTATAGATGGGGATAAGATGCGGGGCAACCTTAACCATAGGCTGCATAAAACTAAAAGATGCTTCTAGCAATTTATGTCCGGCATTATATAGCGGTTCAGGTTCCCAAACAAAGAAATAAACAAATAATAAAGTGGCTAATCCAGCCCAAAAGTAAGACTGCTGCGCTTTATCCACATAGCTTAATGCATTCAGGAAAGACAGACTGATGCCGTAAACAAAAGGCAAAAGGCAGACTCCCAAAAGAAACTTGATTATTCCTAGAACCTTTGATGAAGATTGAGGCGTTTCTTTGGCGGCTTTTCTGGAAGAACGTTTGGGAGAAGAATCGAAATCTATATTTTCCTTATTAAGAGATTCTTTTCTAGCCATATAATCGCGTCTCCTCTATTTTACTACGCCGATTACTTCTGCGCCATCCAGATAGGGCCTCAAAACCTGCGGGACAACTACGGAGCCGTCCTTCTGCTGATAATTTTCGACAATCGCTATTACCGTGCGTGCAAGCGCTATACCTGATCCATTCAAAGTATGCACAAACTCTAATTTCTTGTTATCAACTCTTCTAAACTTTATATTTGCCCGGCGGGCCTGAAAACTCTCGAAATTACTGCAGCTTGAAACTTCAAGCCATTTATCCATGCCAGGAGCATAAGCCTCAAGATCATAACACTTACTTGCAGAGAAACTTAAATCCTGGGTAGCTAACATAATCACACGATAAGGGATATCCAAAGCCTGCAAAACAGCTTCGGCATTCGCTACCAACTTCTCTAATTCATCATAAGAAGTATCCGGCCTGACAAATTTTACCATCTCTATCTTATCAAATTGATGCACGCGCATTAAGCCTTTTGTATCCTTGCCGTAAGAACCGGCTTCTCTCCTAAAACATGCGGTATATGCCGTATAATAAACCGGCAGATCTTTTTCATCCAATACCTCATCGCGGAAGATATTAGTAACAGGGACCTCTGCCGTGGGGATTAAGAATAAATCATCATCTTTAAGACGGTACATATCGTCTTCAAGCTTCGGCAGTTGTCCTGTGCCGGTCATCGAAGCCCTGTTAACTAAAAATGGCGGAAAGACCTCGGTAAAACCGTGTTTTTTGGTATGCATATCAAGCATAAAATTAATCAATGCGCGTTCTAGTTTTGCGCCCCATCCTTTATAAAGAATAAAGTTTGTTCCGGTTATCTTGGTTGCCCTGGAAAAATCAATAATATCCAAGCTCCCTGCTATATCTATATGCGTAAGAGGCTTAAAATCAAATTTACGTGGATCTCTCCAACTGCGGACAACTTTATTACAAGATGGGTCTCCTCTGGGGATAGACGCATGCGGAATGTTCGGGATAGTAAGGGCTAACTTGCCTAATTCGTCTTCTAAAAGACGCAACTCTGACTCAAGTGAGCCTACCCGCGAAGAGATATCTTTCATCGCTGCAATATCAGAACTGGCATCTTTTTTATCTTTAAGAATAGCACTTATCTTATCATTTGCCTTATTCTGCTGCGAACGCAAGTCTTCTATTTCGGTTAGCTTTTTACGACGCCCCTGATCAATAGAAATAAACCTATCCAAATCAAGCTTTAAGTTACGATCAGCTAAAGACTGCTTTACTACTTCCAAGTTATCTCTGATAAATTTAATGTCTAACATTTTCTTTCCTTTCCCAAAACCTAAGCACTCCGAAAATTTTCTTTAAAAATCTTCGGGTAGGTTTCGGGATTAATTCGCAGACGTCCATATTGAAGAACGTACGGACTAAATTTTACGTCGTCACGTTTTGCGGCACTCCGTAGAATTTCTGCTCATTAACCTTTAATTACGCCAAGTGGCCGCATCCGGCAAACTCGTTTTGATATTCCGGCATTATGAACCACACTAACCACATCGTTAATGTCTTTATATGCTTGGGGCGCTTCTTCAACAATAGTGCCTCTCCCGGAAGCTTTGACTATTATACCTTTAGATTCCAAATCTTTCAATAACACATCTAATTTTATGGAACGCATAGCCGCAGTACGCGATTTAACGCGCCCCGCCCCATGACATGTCGAACCAAAGGTCTCCTCTTCTGCTTTCTTAGTACCGACGAGTAAATAAGAATTTCTACCCATATCTCCCGGGATAATCACCGGTTGTCCGGCATTCTTGTATCTTTCAGGCAATGCAGGATGCTGTGCGCCGAAAGCCCTAGTCGCGCCTTTTCTATGAACACAGAGTTTTTTCTCTCTGCCATCAATCGTATATTTCTCGATCTTTGCAATGTTATGGGCAACATCATAAATTAATTCCATCCCCATCTTAACCCAAGACTTATCAAATACTCTCTCAAAACTAAGACGAGCCAAATGCATCAGGCACTGGCGGTTAGCCCAGGCGTAATTAGCCGCGCATCTCATCGCAGCCAAATACTGTTTTCCTTCGGGCGAATTAACAGGAGCACAAGCAAGCTGCCTATCCGGAACATTAATATTGTACTTCTGCAGGCAACGCACCATATTCCTTACATAATCATCACATACCTGATATCCGAATCCGCGCGATCCCGAGTGAATCATCAGCATAACCTGGCCTAAATTAAGGCCAAAAGCATCGCAAAGCTTCTGGTCATAAAGCTGATCAACTACCTGCACTTCCAGAAAGTGATTCCCGGAGCCTAAGGTCCCGGATTGCGCCTTACCTCTTTCATAAGCCCTGTCTGATACTACTGCGGGGTCAGCGCCTTCGATTGCCCCGTTTTCTTCAGTGCATTCAAGATCATCCTGTGTACCATAACCATTAGACACTGCCCAGCGCGCGCCTTTAACCAGAATCTCTTTCTCTTCCTTAGGACCGACTCTTATCTGCCCCTTAGAGCCTACACCGGCGGGGATATCATTAAATAACGCAAAAACCAGATCTTTAATCCTGTCTTTTATTTCTTCATACTCAAGATTAGTCTTAATCAGTCTTACGCCGCAATTTGAAACTACAAATCCGTTAGCGATAAAATTATGGTGCGGATGTTCAACCGTAAAGTCATAGACGTAATCGTCATATCCTATATCGGAAATAGATTTTATGCGCTCCCATACCATTCCAGACCGCCCTAACCCTTTTGTGTTTGACTCGATATATTCTGCGAATGCCGGAAAATTTCCCCATGTACGCGGCTCTGTTTTTCTTGGCTCATATAACGAACGCTCGATAAATCTTGCAGTGATATAAGGAGAACTGGATAGATAATCAAAGAGACAAGATTTATCCCATTCCCCTGAACTATGTAATGCCGGAGCCAACACGGCAACTTCTCTCTTCTCCTTTAAGACAGATTCTTTTAAACACAAATAGCCGACTGCTACATTAGCTAGATATGTACGCTTTTCATTATATTCAAAGCCCACCTTACCGTAGAGATTAATCAAGTCCGCTGTTTTGTTTGACAATATTAATCGTAAACGGTAAGAAGTTAAGCCATCTTTGTTTGTATATTCTTTCCGTTGGCTTATTTTCAAGGTATTAACTCCAAACTCTTCTAATATATTTGAGATGCCGGAAAGAAATCGCCTCCCCGAAACGATAGTATCAAGAGTTTTATTCATGGATAAAACAGGCGGATAGAAATTATATCCGTGCCCGGTCATTGTTTTAGGGGAAGATAATTCTGCGCCAAATAACCCGGCTAAAAATAATCTTTTTTGCCAAAGAGTAGCTTTGAAAATCCACTCCGGCAATGCGTATGGTTTGTAACATTTGTTTCCGATAGGTGTGCCTAGAGAAAACATTAGAACAGCTAAAGCGCTCGATGGACATTTAAGGCAATTTTCTTTTTGGTCAAATTTGTATGTGCCATAGGATGTCTTTATTTTATGATGTCTCTTCCTAGAATAGATTCCAGATTTAAATCCAATCGCTAACAAATCTTGTTTTATCTTCTTTAAATCCTCCTCTTGCCCATAAAAACAGACCGCCCCTCTTTTTCTTGTTCCTGTAAAGTAAATTGTGCCGTCGCCAAAACAGTAACCCATAATTTTGAGAAGATACGGCAATTGCCAAGAGTCATATCTTAAAGGCAAGAGATTCTTTGTTCTTAAATAGTTTAGGGTTTGGTTAACCTCATTACCCCTATTATTCTTACCTAATTTAAAAAGAGCCCTTTCAATGTTATTTTCATCAACAATAATCTCTGTCTCTGGTTCTTCATAATTAACTCCCTCGAAAGGGAAAATCGCCACCTCCTTGCCATTCCGCAATCTTCGCATTTCTTGCATCCCATCCTTGGTGTAGAATGGATGATCTCCTGTCGCGATAATCTGCCTGTCTGTTTCAGTAACGATATTCAGAACGGAAACCTTTGGTTTTTGTTTCAAGAATCTCAATATTTTTGTGTATTCTACCTTTTCTTTATTAAAATCCGCACAAACTAAGTTATCTTTATCTATCTTTTCCGCATAGTCTTTAATCTTTATCCTGTATCCCAATTCATTGTAAATATAAGAGTCTGCGCCGAGGCAATTTATGTCAAAACCAACCCCTCCGGGAGAAACCACTCCTCCTTCTTCGATATCGGTTGCAGCCACTCCTCCGATAGGAAATCCGTACCCCCAGTGGATATCAGGCATAGCTAAAGATGCATTTACTATACCCGGAAGAAATGCCACATTCGCTACCTGCTCCAAAGCCTTATCCTGATAAATATCTTTAAGTAGTTTCTCGTCAGCGTAAACAATTCCCTCAACGCGCATGCCCGGCTTATAGGTTTTAGACAGACGCCAGCGATAATTATCAATTTTTTCTAGCTTTACTTCAGACATCGAAAATCACCTCTGCCTGCCAACCGCTATCGCTTTCCTGTATCTTTAGCCGATGATAAGTCGCAGCCTTAATTTCAGTATTTACTTTGTAATTTTTAATATCTTCGCCGTAGACTTCTGCCTCCAAGTTGTTTTTATCTAGTTTACGAATTACAAAATCCGTCAGCATCAGCTCTTTAGCCGAAGATAAAGACAACAACTCATTAAGCCAATTCACCAGAAGTTCTTCTAAATCCCCTGCTTTCTGTTTTATTTTTAACCCGGTTTTTTTAATTTTTGTATCGGAAGGGCTTGGCACTGCCTGGCCGATGATAGCAAACATCGCGAGGGCGGAATCTTTAAAAATGGCTTTCAGGTCTTTACCTTTAACCCTGATGCCGATATCCGCGGTATGTTCGATTATTTCATAATCAACCATATTACTGTCCCTTGCGGTTAGTAGGAATAGCGCTCGGGACTAACCCGCTTTAGGCGAATTAGTGGGCCATGTTGGAGTCGAACCAACGACCTTGACATTAAGAGTGTCCTGCTCTACCAGCTGAGCTAATGGCCCTAAA
>CAYXSY010000036.1:0-6799 GCA_964467905.1 uncultured Planctomycetales bacterium
ATATTCTATGCGTTATCGCTGATTTTAATTTTATGCGGTGTTTTTTCATATTTTAAAAAAGGTAAGGATGTTTATGGAATTGATTTTGCCGGTGGCCAATTGCAGGAATATAGTTTTAAAACTGCTCCTTCTATAGATAAGGTGAGGGAAGTTTTAAAGGAAGCCAATATGAATGATGCCTCTATTCAGCAATTTAAGGACAACCCCAAGGTAATCCTGATAAAGACTCAGGAAGATAACAGCAATGTCCTTACTGCCAAGTTTAAAGAGAAATTTCCGGATCAGGATGTGCAGGTTCTGCGCATCGAACACGTCGGGCCGATTGCCGGTAAGCATTTAAAGACCAAGGCAATTTATGCGCTTATTTGGTCTTTAATCGGTATACTGGTTTATGTGGCTTTCAGGTTTAAGCATATTAATTTTGCTGTTGCAGGCGTAGTCGCGCTTTTGCATGACGTCTTGATTGCTTTCGGGTTTTTAGTTATGACTTCGCGCCCGATAGATTTGCTTAGCGTAACGGCATTCCTGACGATTGCAGGTTATTCCATAAACGATACTATTGTTATTTATGACAGGGTTAGAGAAAATGCCCGCCTGAATCGTAAACTTAGCCTTTATGAGTTAATTAATTTAAGCGTTAATCAAACGTTATCCCGGACAATCCTGACTACTTTTGTCACCTTGATGGTAGTCTTTGCCATCTTTTTCTATGGCGGAGAAGTCTTGAGCAATTTTGCTTTTACGCTGATAGTCGGTTTCATCAGCGGCGTGTATTCTACAATTTATATTGCTTCGCCGCTCGTGCTCGCTTGGGGCTCCAGACGCAAAAGCGCGAAATAATAAAGCAGTGTTATTCTTATACCGCAAAGGCGCAAAGATTTTGCGTTTTTGCGGTATAATTTTATTATTTGAGGTTTGGCAGTTATATGTTTAAATCGCTTAAAATATATAAAGGAAGGGATCTTGACCCCGAAAGCGTAACTGCTACGCTGGTAGAGTTTGGTTATAAAAGGCAGGATGCGGTTGCTTCTGAAGGCGATTTCGCCCGGCGGGGCGGAGTAGTCGATATTTTCCCTTTTAGTTTTGAGCTGCCGATACGCATAAGTTTTGAAGAAAACACACCTCTATCTATAAACACATTTGATCCTCTCGATGGTTCGATTCTCTGGGGCCATGAGATAGTTATCATTCTGCCCGTTAATAAAACCAAGAATTTTAAAACCCTGCCGTTTAAGGAAGAGTTCCCGCTTTCGAGTTTCATTGATTTAAATATCGGTGATTACGTTGTGCATAATCAGCATGGCATAGGCAGGTTTATGGGGTTTGACAAAATTAAAGTGAGGGATAAATATAAGGATCACATAATAATAGAGTATGAAGGGCAAGAGAAGCTTTTTGTACCTGTTGAAGATATGAATCTGGTGCAGAAATATATTGCTTTTGCGGCCAGGCGCCCCAAACTTTGCAAGCTTGGCAGTAAAGAGTGGGGCAGAATAAAGGATATTACCAGAAAGGGCATCCAGAAGTTGGCCTGGGAGCTTATTTCTGTGGAGGCGCTTCGCTCAACCATGAACGGATTTATTTTTTCTGCCGATACGCCTTGGCAAAGGGAGTTTGAGAAGAGTTTTCCTTTTAAGGAGACTCCTGATCAGATTAAGGCTCTGCAGGATGTAAAACAAGATATGGAGAGTGCTCATCCTATGGACAGGCTTTTATGCGGTGACGTCGGCTACGGCAAGACAGAAGTAGCCATGCGTGCAGCATTTAAAGCGGTGATGGATAATAAGCAGGTTGTATATTTGGCCCCGACTACTATACTGGTCGAGCAGATTTATCAAAGTTTTTCTTCTAGGCTTAAGGATTTTCCTATTACTATAGACATGCTTTCGCGTTTCAGGACGCATGCGCAGCAGAAAGATTTAATTGTGCGCCTGCAAGAGGGCAGGGTTGATATTGTTATAGGCACGCACAGGCTTCTTTCCGATGATGTGCAGTTTAAGAATCTGGGGCTGGTAATCATTGATGAGGAGCAGCGTTTTGGCGTAAGGTCTAAACAAAAGCTTAAATCCATAAGGTTAAATTGCGATATCCTGACCTTGACAGCAACACCTATACCGCGTACACTCTACATGAGTTTAATGGGGGCAAAGGACCTTTCTGTAATTGATACTGCTCCTCAAAATAGGTTGCCAATAAAGACATCTGTGGTAGAATATGATATTGATTTAATCCGCCAGGCAATTATGAAGGAGGTTGCAAGGCGCGGGCAGGTTTATTTTGTACATAACCGCATAGAGGATATAGATAAGGTAAAAGACAGGGTATCCGCAGTGCTTCCTCCCCAGACACGCATTGCTATAGGCCACGGCCAGATGAAGTCGGCGTATCTTGAAAAAGTTATGCTGAATTTTTTAAAAGGCAACATTGATGTATTGATTTCTACCATGATTGTCCAGGCTGGACTTGATATCCCTAATGCCAATACTATAATAGTTAATAATGCCCATATGTTCGGGCTGGCTGATTTGCATCAGCTAAGAGGACGTGTGGGGAGATTTAACCGCGATGCCTACGCATATTTTCTTGTTCCTCGCAGCAATATTCTTGATGAGGAAGCAAAGAAAAGGCTGGCTGCCATACAGCAGTATTCCCAGCTGGGTTCGGGATTTAGAATAGCTATGGAAGACCTTGAACTAAGGGGCGCAGGCAATCTTTTGGGTGAGCAGCAGCACGGTTATATAGCTTCAATAGGTTTTGATCTGTATTGCCGTTTATTGCGCGAGGCAATAAGTAATTTTAAGAAAGCAGGTGTTATTAATGAAACAAATTTACCGCAGCATAATTAATATTTTATCAAGCATAACTTTTCTCTTATTATTTTTCGGCATGTTACAGGTAGCAATGGTAAACTTCTTGCCTGAAGCTTTTGCCGCCGAGAGGATAGTCGCTGTAGTTAATAATGAGGCGATAACCCAGAAAGATGTCGATGATTTTGTAAATTTCATGCGCGTGCAGCTTACGCAGCAGATTGACGATAAGCGCGAGCTTGAGAAGAACCTTAAAAATATAGAATCAGACGTTGTTAACAGGCTTATTGAAGACCGTCTGATTATTCAGGAGGCTAAGAAGCAGGGGATTAACATTGACGAGAACAGAGTTAAGTCAAGAATAGATGCTTTAAAAAGCAGGTATCCTTCAGAAAAATATTTCATAGATTCTTTACTAGAGCAGGGCTTGAGCCTTGCCGATTTAGAGAACAGGTTGAGGGAGCAGCTGATGATGTATACTCTGGTAGAGTATAAAATCAAAAGCAGGATAGTAGTCAACCCTTCGGAGGTTACTGAATTCTACCAGCAGAACATCGATAAGTTTAAAATCGGCGACCAGAAGGAGTTCCTGGTGGTCAGTACTTCCGAATTGGATATTGCTAAGGATTTTTCCGATGAAGTAAAAAAGGAAGGCGATTTTCAAAAGGCAGCGGATAAATACCGTCTTTCTGTTAATAAGATAGCAGTTTCCAAAACCGGGCAACTGGATAAAAACATAGAATCGGCTATGATGAAGCTGGGTGTCGCAGAGGTTTCTTCGCCGGTTCCTTTTAAGGATTTGTATTATGTTTTTAAATTGAATCAGATTATCCCCGCCAGTCAGCAGAATCTTTGCGATGTACAGGATGAAATCTACAACCTTCTCTATAACCAAAAAATGCAGGATAAAATGGTAACTTGGTTAGATGAGCTCAAGAAAAAGTCATATATCAAAGTCTTCTAAGATCAAGATAGGCATAACTATGGGCGACCCTTCTGGTGTCGGCCCGGAAATAATTGCTAAGTCTCTTCATGAGCTAGGCAGATTTGGCGATATAGTTATAATCGGAGACGCCTGGGTTTTAGGGAAATATAAAGTTAAGAATACTAATTATAATATCAGTTTTATCGATTTAAACAATGTCGCACATAAGAATTTTCGATTCGGGCAGACTAGGGCTGAATACGGCAGGGCTTCGATTGAATATGTGGATGCGGCGCTTGATTTGATAAGGCAAGGGGGTATTGATTGCCTGGTTACCTGTCCTATTTCTAAAGAGGCCGTAAGCGATTCGGGATTATCGGGCTTTAGCGGACATACTTCCTATCTGGCGAAAAAAGCTTTGGCTAAAAAACATGTTATGATGCTGCTCAACAGATACATGCGCTTTAGCTTAGTTACTGAACATCTGCCGGTTAAAGCTGTATCTAAAAACCTTTCTTCAATAAAAATAGCAGATAATATAGATATTACGCTCGGAGCTTTAAAAAAGATGTTTCTAATTAAAAGGCCGCGTTTGGTTGTGTCAGCGCTGAATCCTCATGCATCCGACAACGGCCTCCTGGGAACAGAGGAGCAAGAAATTATCTATCCGGCGTTAAAACGCGCCAGGAAAAACAATCCCGGCTCTATTATTGACGGCCCGTTACCTGCCGATGTGGCAGCCAGCCTCGGCGCTCATTCGGAATATGATTGTATAATTGCGATGTATCACGATCAGGCCTTAATCCCACTGAAGTTATCGGATTCCTCAACCGGCGTAAATTTGACTTTAGGCTTGGGCTTTGTCAGGACTTCTCCGCTACACGGAGTCGCTTTTGATATAGCAGGCAAGTTTATAGCCAGCCCCGCTTCTTTAATACAATCCGTAAAACTCTCTGCATTATGCACATTAAACCTAAGAAAAAGTTAGGGCAGAATTTTCTTTTTGATAAGAATATACAGGCCAAAATAATATCGGCGTGTAATCTCAGCGATAGGGATACAGTCCTGGAAATTGGCCCTGGCACGGGGGCATTTACCGTGCTTATAGCAAAAAGCGTAAAGAAAATCATCGCTGTGGAATTTGATAAAAACTTAGCCGCTAAACTAAAAGAAGAATTAGCAGATTGCCGAAATCTTACATTGATAGAAGGCGATATCCTGGATTTTGATTTTAAACGCTATTTCCCTGATTCTCGGACAAGAATAAAAATCTTCGGTAATATTCCTTACTACATCACAACACCTATTTTTGAATGTCTTTTAGAAAATACCGATAAGATTTCCGAGGTTTATCTTACCGTACAAAAGGAATTCGCCAGGAGAATTGTGGCTTGTGAAGGCAGCAAAGAGTATGGTTCGTTAAGCTGCTTCGTGCAATATTATAGCAGGCCGCAGATATTATTTGATATTAAGAGGACATCTTTTTATCCTGTGCCTAAAGTTGATTCCAGTTTTATAAAGATTGTGCCTTCAAGGCGTGGCAACTTATCCAGAGGCCAGGAAGAGCTATTATTTAAAATAATAAGAACTGCTTTTCAGCAAAGAAGAAAAATTCTTATTAACAGCATAGAGCGTATTGTTAGTCATCAGTTAACCAAAGAATTCCTTAGCTCTAAAGAAATTAGCCAAAAATCCCGCCCGGAAAACATCTCTTTAGATACCTATCTTGAATTTGCAAAATTTTTAAAAAATAATTAAAAAAAGTCTTGACAATCAATGGTTTGTGATGTATATTTCTTTATCTACATAACCCCTAGAATTAATTTCTAGCCAGTATTTCGTAGTGTAATCCATAGCAAAGAATAGCAAATTCTTTGGGTGGAGTTTTTTTTGCATTTTTGAAGGATATGCCACTGATGCTGGAGTAGCTCAGTTGGTAGAGCACGTCCTTGGTAAGGACGGGGTCACGGGTTCGATTCCCGTCTCCAGCTTAGAAAAGATAACTAAGTCAGGGAGTGACGGGATAAAGTAAGAGGTTTTGAGTTTTATGCGCGAGATAATAACTTTAGAATGCACTGTTTGCAAGAACAGAAATTATACAAATACTAAGAATAAGAAGAAGCATCAGGATAAGCTTGAGATAAGTAAGTTCTGCAGATTTTGTCACAAGCATACCGCGCACAAGGAAATAAAATAGTAACATGGTTTTATAGGAGCGTCGGTTAATTGGTAAACCAACGGTCTCCAAAACCGTGACTGCAGGTTCGATTCCTGCCGCTCCTGCAGTTTTCTTTTGGGAATTTTAAAAATGGATTTTGTAATAAACAATATTGGTAAAATAGTTATTTCAGCGCTGGGTGCTTTTTTGCTCTTTGTAGTTTTTAAGAATTTTGCTAAGATAAAAACTTTTATATTGGAGGTTAAGACTGAGTTATCGAAAGTATCCTGGCCGACACGTCAGGAGTTGATTAGCTCTACGGTAGTAGTGCTGGTTATCACGGGGATTTCCGCAGTTTTTATAGGTGTGGTGGATATCGTCCTCTCCAAAATGCTCAGTTTATTGTTTAAATGAACCCAGCCCTTCCAAGGTTGGGATATAGGTTGAAAGGAAGAGCTGGGTGAAGAATTGGTACGTTGTACATACACAGACCGGACTTGAAGACAAAGTAAAGTCTTATATTGAAAATAAAGTCAACACGCAGGGACTCACAGAGATGATCGGCAAGATTGTGATTCCTACCGAGCAGGTTTCAGAAGTCCGTTCCGGAAAGAAAAAGATATCTCAAAGAAAATTTTTCCCAGGTTATATTTTGGTTGAGATGGATTTATCAGAGCAGTCTTATTTTATCATCAGGACTACCCCCGGGGTTACGGGTTTTATAGGTTTAGGCAAGAAGCCGATGCCTCTGCCCCCGAATGAAGTTGAAAGTATACTTAAGCGTACGGAAGATACGCAGGTAAAACCGAGTCCAAAGATAGTATTTGAAGCGGGCGAGCAGGTAAGGGTAACAGACGGCCCGTTTGTTAATTTTAACGGCACAATAGATGAGATACACCCTGAAAAGGG
>CAYXSY010000037.1:0-6346 GCA_964467905.1 uncultured Planctomycetales bacterium
TGGTAATGGATATTATGCGCATTTGCTGTTCTCCTTTTTAGGGTTTTGAATAATTATCTAACGCACAAATCTTACGTTATCTATGTAAACAACACCTTTATCATCCTTGGTATTCCAGGCTTCGACACTAAATGTTATATTTTGCATCTCTGAAAAGTCATTTATATGCTTGAATTCCGAAAGGCTTATTTTGTAATCCTGCCACTTGTGTTTGATATCCGGGATATAAACTTCGGATTTCTCTTTGAAGGCATTTATCATATCTACGCGCAGTGCTATCTTTCCGGCATTGTCTTTTTTTCTCGCGGAGAAACTTACAGATTTAAAATTAGATATGTTTAATTTATTAAGATTTACTGAATAGGTTTCTTTTTTTGCTGGATCAAAATTGAAATTTATCTTTGCGGCATCCAGCGTAATAAAAAGCGAAGTATCGGATAGGAGTGCGTTTTTTTCTTTGCGTGCTTGATAGAAGTTATAGAGGCCAAAAGACAGTATGGCTGCCGAGAACAGAAAAACAACTATGAGATGGCTTGATTTTAAGTTGTATTTTGTTTTCTTTTTTTTCTTTGAAGAGGCGTCCAGGTAGATTTTTGCTAAATGCTCGTATATATCCTTTTTATCCATTTCTAAAGAATCAAAAGTGTTGATTACTAAAAAGATTAAACCGATAAACTCGCGCGAATATTCATATTTTTATAACAGAAAAAACCTTATATGTCAAGTAGTTATGTATATTTTACGATAGGAAATCCAGCTTTGATTCGAGGGCTATCTCTTGAGATAATCCGGTGTTTTTTTGCCTATAATATCGTAGAAATTGCCTAAATGCATCTTAAACAAGCGGTCAAAATCACCGTCAGGGTCTTCTCCGTACCACCAGAACCAGTCACTGCCTTCTGCTATATGCATCTGTTTTATAGCCAGCTGTTTTTTATCTTCATTTAGGGCGTTATTATTAAGTAATTCTTGGAGTTCGGATCTGGCTGTGCTTAGCCATTCCCATGCCCGCGCTTTATATGGATGGTTCATCCATTTGTCAAAATTACCGTAAATCCATGAACCGGCAGAGAGCCGTTTAATTTCTTTTTTCGGCGGGTGGTTCTGCAGATATTCGCTGATTGTGGTAGTTTTTATGAATTTCGCATCAGATATCTTTTTGTAAAGCGCTTTTAAAAAGTCGTGTCCGTCATTCTTGAAATACTCCCATGCGTTTTCTCCATCCATAGCCATTACGAGGAATATATCTTGGTCTTTAAAAGCATTGGCGGTATTCTCTAAATGTTTCATAAAATCAGAGGCTGCATCTTGGGCATCCCAATTATGATATATGAAGCCGATTAAGTCAGAAAGATTCCTATCGCGAAAAACTATATTTAACTCCCCTCCCTCCCTTCTTAACACAAAAGGCTGGTACAGTAGGCTGGTGTCACGCGCCTTCTTCTTCAGGGACTTATATAATATTGCCTCATCAGTAACTATCCATTTAATCCCATTTTGAATAAAATAATTTAGTATGTGTTCGCATACTGATTCCTCTGATGGCCACATGCCGTTACAGAGAGAGCCGAATTTATCCTTTGCCATAATTGCTGCTTCCTTGATTTGCTCAAAAGCATCCTGTGGAAAGGAAAAATTCTTTGCCGGTAAAAGTGTCCTGCGGTTAGCTTCTTTAGCGATGTTTGTATTGTATAGCAGCGGAAGTATAGGGTGGTAAAAAGGCGTAACAGTAATTTCAATTTGCCCTGATTCGGCAAATTTCCTGTAAGTCGGAATTATCCGCTTTAGGATTTCTATTTGTTTGTTTAAGACTACCTGCTTGTCTTCTTCGCTAAAAAATCTGCCTTTAAAGACTATTTGTTTTAGCTCCGGTATGTTTTCTCTGAAAGACGGGTCAATCCAGCTTAAGTTAAACCATACCTGCAAATCCCGCAAGTCTTCTGTGGTGAATCCTTTTTTATTTTTATTCTTAAGGTAAAGTTCATAATATCTAGGATGTGCGCTGATGACCTTGTTAGGGTTTATCTTAAAGAAATTATTCAGTAGAAAAGCAGTGTCTTCTCTGTTGAGTTCTGTGGCCGGCTTTAGCGACATTTCAAGAAACTTGTCTTTTACTTTGCCTTGTGCATATTGTTCTATTTGTTCTATTAATGAAGGGACAAGATTGAATGTTTGGTGTATGAGCGGGAATGTTTCTAATACTTCTACCATATCAAGGTAGTCTTTTGAGCCGTGCAGCCTGACCCAGGGGAAGTCAGTCTCCCCTGTCAACAGGTTATTATAATACGGCTGGTGCATATGGTAGATAAAAGCAAGATAAAGCATATTGATTTAGTAGCAGATAGAATCAGGAATTTATAGATAATTTATTAGTGTTTAGTTAATAAGATAAACTAACTTTATGGATATGTCAACTTCTTTATTATAAAAAGGCAATAAAAAACCCCCGGAGAATTGCTTCTCCGGGGGTTTTGTTGTTAACTTTGCTTAGAATGTTACCTTCATGGATCCGATCAACTGGGTTGCATCTTCATCAAACATAGTCCCAGATGTTCTGTCTATACCATGTCCGGGATGGAAATAACCATAGGTTAAACCAAACTGAACATCTTCGGTATAGTCATAGGTTGCTGTCACATCAAATGCCTGACCCATCTGATTGTCACCATCTGCAGCATAGGTATTCAAGGCACCTGAATATGTTGTTAAGAATGGTGCGCCAGCAACTGTTCTGTCAAACCAATAGTATCCATAAACACCTGATAA
This sequence comes from uncultured Planctomycetales bacterium, assembly GCA_964467905.1. Taxonomy (GTDB): domain Bacteria; phylum Omnitrophota; class Gorgyraeia; order Gygaellales; family Profunditerraquicolaceae; genus CAYXSY01. Next base: position 2,767 of record CAYXSY010000037.1, read on the forward strand.
GGTGATGTCATCAATCGGTTTGCAGCTTGCGGATACACCAGCATAGCGGGTGTTGGTGTTTAAGAAGATAGCATTAACTACGGAGTTCCATGTTTTATCTTCAAACATCGGATCCCACATTCTGGTGCGTCCAGCCGGGTTGCTCTTGTCACCGGAAAGGATTCCATATATACCGGTAACTTTAGGAGAATACTTGCCAATCATGTTAATATCTTTTAAATCATAATTAGCAGTAAACTCCATTGCCCAAGCAGAACGTGAAGCATTCAAACGGTCATAGCTTAAGCCCCATACCTGAGCATCATTACCAAACTGATATGCACCTTCTAAGCTGGCAGTAAGGTTTTTGATGATCTGGCCATAGGTTAATATACCTATTGTGTGAACGGTATCGGTTTTGCCCATAGCGGTACCTACTGCAACGCCGCTGTTAAAGTCGCTAATTTTACCGAAATAGTAAAGTTCGGTTGCGCCTTTGAAGCCAAGACCGGATAAGTCATAACGCATATTAACACCGTATAAATTGGTATCTTCTGCTTCATGACCGATTGGTCCTGCACCATATTGGTTCCACCAAATATCGTTCTCTTCAATCTTGGAATAAATCACATCAACTACGATAGGATCATAATTCAATGTTGCTCTTGCTGCATCAAAAGATTTCCTTAGAGATAAATCTCCGGGAATCTGCCATTCATTGGCTACGCGGTTTGTATCTACGTCACCAACTACTAAGCCGCTTCCGAATCTCATCTCCTGACGACCTATGGTTAAGGTCAAAGGCGAGTAAAGGAACTCTTTCAATGTTACATAAGCTAAATCAATGGTAACTTCATCACCGGTGTTATCAACTGGTAAAAGGCCACCGTTTGATGTGAAACCATCGTTTCCCCAAGATCTTTCGTTTAACAATCTTACTGTTGCGGAAACATTATCAGTAAGGTCAGCATCAACTCTTACGCGCGCATGGGTGATTAAACCAGTTGCTTTATAGTTCATGTTGAATGCACCTATTGTATCTTCTGTCAAGGTGAAGCCTCTGCGGGAAATCCCTTGCATAAGCAAGTCGCCGCTTACCTTAACGTTCTGAACTTCTGCGTATGCGGCAGCTGTGAAGCTGACCAACATAGCAACCGCCAGAACTAATATCATCAAGCGTTTACTCATTTTATTCCTCCTAAAAAGTATTTATAAAAAGTATGAAAATATATCAAACTAGGTTAAAAAATTTCCTAGAATTATCTCTATATATGTATATCACCGGAATTTTAGTTGACTTCAGGCTTATTTATTTTCCTCTCCTCCTTTCTTGCCTAAAATTAAAGTCATATCCAGTGGTATAACCAATTATTAGCTTTTTAACACATAACCCTATATTTGTCAAGAGTTTTTTTGATTATAGAAAGTGTAAAATATACGCTAAATCGTAAAACAAGACATGGTATAAATTTATATCTTAGAAAGGAATTTCTTGATATCCGAGCAGATTTTCTCGATATCTTGCGGTTTTAGGCCGGATTTTAGCCCTATTTTGGTTAATTCTGAAGGTTTTATAATATCTTCAGGCGAGTGGCTGTCGTGATTAAGGATAAGCTTGGCGCCGTGTTTCTTAGCTTGTTTTACGACATGGCTATTGGTTTGACAGTGGCCTTTGCGGCTGGTAACTTCTAAGAAGATGCCTTTTTCTTTTGCTAACTTGGTGTCCGCATCAGTTATGTAGCCAGGATGCGCTAAGATATCTATGTCTGCTTCTAAGGCTGCGCGGTTAGTGCCTTTTATCAGCGGCTCGGCAATAGTCTGGCCATGGGCAACGATTATTTTTATTCCTTTTCCGCGAGCGTATTTTGCCAAAGGCCTAAAGTGTTCAAGCGGCACTTGCGTTAGTTCTATCCCGGGTAATACCTTGAGGGAGTAGCTTTTCGGCCAGTGTTTGGTAAATTTAAGTATTGAGTTTATTACGTAATCAATATTACTATAATCGGCATGATCAGTGATTGCGATTATTTTGTAGCCTAAGCTCATGTAGCGTACTGCTATTTCAGATGGTAGTAGTTCTCCATCGCTAAGCAATGAATGAGCGTGAAGGTTATAAGGATAATTCATCGGATTTAATATTTTATCAGTGAATAGACAGGGTAGCCTTTTAGTTTATTTTTACCTTTTAGGTCCTTTAATTCAATTAAAAAAGCTATCCCCGAGATCTTGCCTTTTAATTGTTTTATCAGGTCAGTAACTGCTTTTACGGTACCTCCTGTAGCAAGCAAGTCATCTACTATTAAGATTTTTTTGTTAGCAGCTATGGCATCACGGTGAATCTCTAATGTATCTTTGCCGTACTCAAGGTCATATGTTACGGATTCGGTTTTCCATGGCAGCTTTCCTTTTTTTCTTACCGGCACAAATCCTGCGCCCAGCTTATGCGCAAGGGCTCCTCCAAAGATAAAACCCCTTGCTTCTACCGCCACTACCGTATCTATCTTTTTGTTCTTAAATTTATCTGCCAGCGAATCTACTGCGCACCGAAAAGCTTTTTTATCTGACAGTAAAGTTGTGATATCGCGGAATAAGATTCCGGGTTTTGGAAAGTCAGGAATACTACGCACAGAATTTCTTAAGTCTATCCCCTTCATTTTAAAATCCCCTTTTCGTTTTGTTCTGCAAATTTGCGCAATTTTTTTAAGGCCGCTTCTTCTATCTGGCGGACCCGTTCTCTTGACACTCCAAGCTCTTTTGCCACTTCAGCTAAGGTGTGGGGTTTTTCCTGCTCAAGCCCGAAGCGCATGTCAAGCACTTTGCGTTCTCTTTCTCCCATTATGCTTAAAAGGCTCCCCACCCGCTCTTTATCAAGAAGGCTTTCTATTTTTTCATCAGGTTGTATTGCTGTCTGGTCTTCAACCAGGTCCATTACTTCGTTTTCGTCTTCTTCGCCTATGGGTGTTTCTAGAGATGAAGTAGTTGCTGAAAGCCAGAAGTTTATCTGTTCAACCTTATCCTGGGGCAGTTTTAGCTTTTTTGCTACTTCGGTGTCGGAGGTCGGCCTTTTGAATTTCTGGGACAATTCTTCTTTTGTTTTCTTCCATTTGGTTATCATCTCGCTCATATAAACCGGCATGCGGATCATTTTCCCCTGTTCGGATATGGAGCGGGTGATACTTTGTTTGATCCACCAGGCAGCGTAGGTTGAGAAGCGGAATCCTTTTTTCGGGTTGAATTTATCAACCGCCTTCATTAACCCTAAGTTGCCCTCTTCTATTAAGTCCAGAAAAGGTATCCCTAAATACATATAGCGTTTGGCGATATTTACTACCAGGCGTAGGTTGCTGCGGATCATCTTTTTCCTTGCCTGCTCGTCCCCGCGCTTTATCTTTTTGCTTAACTCAATTTCATCTTTCGCTGTTAAAAGCGGGATTACCCTTATCTCCTTAAGATATGTCCTTAATGCTTCCATTATTTATTATCCTTTTCGAAGCTTATGCCCCTAGCAGGAATCGAACCTGCCGCACGCAGTTTAGGAAACTGCTGCTCTATCCTTATGAGCTATAGGGGCAGATTCCTCGCGTTTTTACCTTTTATTTCTTGC
>CAYXSY010000038.1:0-5995 GCA_964467905.1 uncultured Planctomycetales bacterium
ATATGCTGAAGTTAACATAAGATATATTATAGGAAGTTAGCCAGATATCCGAATACAGCTTCTTTGAGCTCAAGCTGTGATTAGTTTTAGGATGTTTTTGTGCTTATTATATAATAGCCGCCCTGGATCCTTATTATTTTGCCTAATACAATAGAATTCGCTATCTTCCTGCGGGCTTGTTTTAATATGCGGCTGAAGGTTTGCTGCGATATGCGCATAGATTCAGCTACTTCTTTTTGCCCCATTCCTGCGTAGTCTGTGAGTCTTATTGCCTCATATTCATCCATTGAGAGGCTTAGCTCATCTGGTCTCCCTGGCTTGCCTCTGGGGCTAAATTGGGTAATTTTAGGATCTTGCCTTATTATTCTGTATTTCTTAGGTCTTCCCCGGGGCCTCATATTACTTACTTTTACCTCTTTTTAGAGTATTTTTAGATATATTTATCCCGTTAGAAACCTGTTTTCTTACTTATTAAATAATGTTTCTAACGGGATTTACTTACTTTTAACGCCGTATTTATAATGAGTATATACCCATAAATAGTTATTTTAAAAGGCCTACTTTGTGCTTAAATAGGCCTTTTAAATTTGCAGTATATTTATTGACCTGAAGTGGCCGCTCTTGGGCAGCTTTCTTGGGTTTTCTTTGTTGCCGGCTGCTCTTTGGCTGGGGCCATTGGAGTAAATTTTCCTTTAAGTTGTCCCTTGTTCATCATCATCTGATGCATGGGAACTCTACCGCGCGGACCCACCATATTCATTTCGCCAAGTATGCGCATATTTATTAGCATTGAGCTTATAATCAGGAGTATACTTAAAACAATAACCCCGATACCTATGGCATAGCCGGTGGAACGTATATTCTGCTTCTCTTTATTGGCTACTGATAGTACCAGATACCCGGCACACAGAGCAATAAGAAGCAAAGCGGTTTGCATGTTAGATCCACTCATTATGTTCATTGTTGCCTCCTTCTGTTAACTGTAAAAATGCTTAGATTTCAGCATCTTTGACCAGCTTGCGGTAATATTCTATGCATTTCTGGCAAGCCTTGTCATCATGTTTCCATTCCGGATGGTCTTTTAAGATTAACTCTATCAGGTATTCTTCGGTCTTTATGTGGTTTATACTTACAAAATCATCAATTTCGCGGTTACATATGCGGCAGCGGTATTTCATTATTTACCTCGTTTGTTGTGGAGTATGAGTTTTGGCTTACCTTAAACAGTCAACTCTCCAGCAGCAGGATATTTGATTGCACCCGGTTTTGGCAGATGCTGACCCGAAGCAGTCAAAATTACCTTCTGCGCGTTGTATGGCCTTTATTAGTTCTTTCTTGGAGTGTCTCCAGGTGTCTTTGACGCCGATTTTTCTTGCTTTCTTTTCGATTTCTGAGAGACGCATATGTTTGTCCTCCTGATAGGTTATAAGAGTTTTTTAAGCTTTTATCATTATGTCGTGTTGTCTGGCCCTGGAGTTCACTAATAGTCCTATCTCTTGGCCTTTTTTTGCTTGGCTTACCGAAACATGATCTATTTGCATCGAAGAGATAGTTTGGGTAAAATCAGTGGTGTGTCCTTTTATCTTTATTGTATCTCCTACAGATAGCGGAGCTTTCAATTTGATTACCGCAGCCCTAACTTTAGGAAAATAATGGGTTACGACCCCGATAATCTTTTCCGACTTAGTTCTTTTGGTTGTCTTTTTTGCTTTTACAGGTGTTTTCTTTTTTGATACTGGCCTCTTTTTCTTAGAAAGTATCTTTTTCTTGGTTGTTATTTTCTTCTTTGGGGCTGTTTTTTTAAGAGTCTGTTTCTTTTTTATGGCCATTTTTACCTCCTCTTAAAATTTATCCCAATGCAGAATATCACTCAGTGGTTTTTTCTCGGGTTGTTTATTACTAGGTTCTCTAGGATAACCCAGCGCAATTAAGCTGACTAGCTTTAGATCTTCAGGTGCTTGGGTTATCTTAGATATAAAGTTGCAATAAGGCTTTTTGTCTCCAGCTACCCAGCAGCTTGCTATGCCTAAGCTATGCGCGCAAAGCAGGATATTTGCCGTAGCCGCACATCCGTCTTCAAGGTAATATTTAGAATCCTGACAGAAAACAGCGATGCAGGCAGCGCAGTCACTTATGAAGCTGGCGTTATCCGATGCTATGCGGCCTATTTCTTTAAGTTTATCCTTATCCGTTATGGCTATAAAATGCCATGGTTGGATGTTCCTTGCTGTAGGCGCATATCTAGCAGCATCAATTATCTCTTCAATTTCTTTCTTTGAGATTGTTTTATTATCAAAGATCCGTATACTGCGGCGGCTTTTTAAGGCTTCCCGGGTATCCATTATACCTTTATTACTGAATCCATATTACCATAGGGATTCTTTTCTCTTTCCGGGTTAGTGGGGTCTTCTATCCATTGGCCGTCAATAACAAATCTGTAGCGGTATGAGCCATTTTCAAGATTTAGTCTTTTGTGCCAGGTGCCTTTTGTGTCAATATTCATCCTGCTTGATTCGTCGGTTTTCCAGTCGTTAAATTCGCCTGCTATGTAGACATCTTTTGCTGCCGGGGCATCTACCGAGAAGATAATTGTTTTTAGTTTTGGCAGCTCTTTTTTGAGTATCTCTTGCATTTTTTCTTCCATTTGCGACATCGGTGTTTCTGCATGCGCTTTATGTGTTGCCGGCTTTTCGTTCATAATTATCTCGCGTGACAGGCTGAAATAATCTTTTGCCCCCCGGCAGTACTTATCATATCCTAATATATGCATGCCGCTATTTTGGGCCTCTTTTAGCTTTACGTTTACGTGTATTATTGTGGCAAACATTTTGCTTTTATAGCTGGAGCGTATTTTATCAAGCATGGTAAAAGAGTGTCTTAGGCGTGAATCAAAGTTTGTAATTAATATTCTGTGCGTTATGTTATGTGATAATCTATCGCGGACCAGGTTAAGTATGTCTATCAGCTGTGATAATCCTTCTAAGGCAAAGCGCGATGCCTCAACCGGTATTACTGCTTCATCAGCTGCTCTGAGCGCGTTTATTGTCAGGAGGCCGAGATTCGGCGGGCAGTCTATCAATATATAGTCATAATTGTGGTTAAAATTACCTAGAATATCCAACAGGCGCGCCTCCCTGCCTATCTCGCTGGCTAATTCCTGCTCCAGTGTGCTTAATACTATGCTTGAAGGAGCCAGGTCAAAGTTTGGGCTTACGTTTTTAATTATATCCTTAAGTGCTGCTTTTTTATGGGTGGTTTTTGATAAGACATTATATATGCTAAGTGCGTTTTCTATATTAAGTCCGGAAGTGGTGTGCGCTTGGGGATCCAGGTCAATCAAAAGCGTTTTTCTTCCGTTCACAGCTAATGATGCCGCAAGATTTATTGCCGTTGTGGTTTTTCCGCATCCGCCTTTTTGATTGGTAATGGATATTATGCGCATTTGCTGTTCTCCTTTTTAGGGTTTTGAATAATTTATTTAACGCACAAATCTTACATTGTCGATGTAGACAACGCCTTTATCATCTTTAGTGTTCCAGGCTTCGACACTGAATGTTATATTTTGCATCTCTGAAAAATCATTTATATGTTTGAATTCAGAAAGATTTATTTTGTAGTCCTGCCACTTGTGTTTGATATCCGGGATATAAACTTCAGATTTCTCTTTGAAGGAATTTATCATGTCTACGCGCAGCGCTATTTTACCGGTATTATCTTTTTTTCTCACAGAAAAGCATACGGTTTTAAAGCCGGATAAGTTTAATTTATTGAGGTCCAGAGAATATGTTTCTTTTTTAGCCGGATCAAAATTAAAGTTTATCTTTGCGGCATCCAGCGTTATAAAAAGTGAAGTATCTGATAGGGGCGTGTTTCTCTCTTTGTGCGTTTGGTAGAAATTATACAGGCCAAAAGATAATATGGCTGCCGAGAACAGAAAAACAACTATAAGATGTGTTGATTTTAAGTTGTATTTTGTTTTCTTTTTCTTCTTGGAAGAGGCGTCTAGGTAGATTTTTGCTAAGTGTTCGTATATATCCTTTTTATCCATTTCTAAAGAATCAAGGGTATTTAATTATTAAAAAATAGGTCAATAAATTTGCATGAATATTTATATTTTTATAACAGAAAAAACCTTATATGTCAAGTAGTTATGTGTGTTTTAGGGGCAGAAAAAGTAAACTTAATTTGAGAGGTCATCTCACGAGGTAATCCGGAGTTTTTTTGCCTATAATGTCATAGAAATTTCCCAGGTGCATTTTAAACAAGCGGTCAAAATCGCCATCAGGGTCTTCCCCATACCACCAGAACCAGTCGCTGCCCTCTGCTATATGCATCTGTTTTATGGCTAACTGTTTTTTAGCTTCATCCAAAGTATTATTATCGAGCAGCTCTTGGAGTTCAGACCTGGCTATGCTTAGCCATTCCCATGCCCGAGCTTTATAAGGGTGGTTTATCCATTTGTCAAAATTACCGTAAATCCATGAACCGGCAGAAAGTCGTTTAATTTCTTTTTTCGGAGGATTAATCTTTAAATACTCGCTGATTGCGGTAGTCTTTATAAACTTTGCATCGGATATCTTCTTGTAGAGCGTTTTTAAAAAGTCATGGCCATCGTTTTTAAAATATTCCCATGCGTTTTCTCCGTCCATGGCCATTACAAGTAATATATCTTGATCTTTAAAGGCGTTGGCAATATTCTCTAAGTGCTTCATAAAATCGGAAGCCGCATCCTGGGCGTCCCAGTTATGGTATATAAAGCCGATTAAATCAGAAAGATTCCTATCGCGGAAAACTATATTTAGCTCCCCCTCCTCCCTCTTTAATACAAAAGGCTGATATAGGAGGCGGGTATCGCGCGTTTTTTTCTTAAGAGATTTGTATAATATGGCTTCGTCAGCGACTATCCACTTAATTTCGTTTTGGATAAAATATTTTATAATGTGTTCGCATACGGATTCTTCCGAAGGCCACATGCCGTTGCAGAGAGAGCCGAATTTATCCTTTGCCAGAATCGCCGCTTCTTTTATTTGCTCAAAAGCATCATGCGGGAAAGAGAAATTTCTTGCCGGCAAGAGCGTTCTGCGGTTAGCTTCTTTTGCTATATTTGTGTTATATAGAAGCGGGAGTATAGGATGGTAAAACGGCGTAAATGTAATTTCAATCTGGCCTGATTCGGCAAATTTTCTATAAGTTGGGATTATGCGGCTTAGAATCTCCAGCTGCTTATTTAAAACTACGCGCTTATCCTCTTCATTGAAAAACCTGCCTTTGAAGACCAGCTGTTTTAATTCCGGGATGCTTTCTCTAAAAGACGGGTCAATCCAGCTTAAGTTAAACCATACCTGCAAATCCAGCAAATCTTCTGCAGTGAATTCTTTTTTGTTTTTGTTCTTAAAGTAGAGCTCATAATACCTAGGATGCGTACTGATTACTTTGTCGGGGTTTATTTTAAAGAAATTATTTAGCAAAAAAGCAATGTTTTCCTTGTTAAGCTCTGCAGCCGGCTTCAATGACATTTCAAGAAACTTATCTTTTACTTTGCCTTGCGCATACTGTTCTATTTGTTCTATTAGTGAGGGGACAAGATTAAATGTCTGATGTATGAGCGGGAAATCTTTTAAGATTTCTACCATATCAAGGTAGTCTTTAGAGCCGTGTAGCCTCACCCACGGGAAGTCGGTCTCCCCTGTCAGCAGGTTGTTATAATACGGCTGGTGCATATGGTAGATAAAAGCAAGGTAGAGCATATCGAATTAGTATTGGAAAAATTATGAACTCGCGTAACGATATTTTAAGTGTTTAGTTAATAAGATAAGCTAACTTTAATGATATGTCAACTCCTTTATTATAAAAAGGCAAAAAAAACCCCCGGAGAATCGCTTCTCCGGGGGTTTTGTCGTTAACTTTGCTTAGAATGTTACCTTCATGGATCCGATCAACTGGGTTGCATTATCATCAAACATAAGCCCAGATGTTCTGTCTATACCATGGCCAG
>CAYXSY010000039.1:0-5747 GCA_964467905.1 uncultured Planctomycetales bacterium
GAAAGCGGCAAGACCCATTTTCATTTTGCGGTGAATTTTCAGGATATGCTGCCGGAAGAAGTTCAGCGTATAAAGAAGATAGTAGAAGAGCAGAATATCCAAAAATGGTCTCAGCAATTGGTTGATCTTGAGTTATCGCAGCCGATGAGCCCGGTAAGAGAGAAATTAAATTATTATTTTGCTATGGCTGAAGCCGCCAAGAAAGAAAATAGGCTTGAAGAGGCAAGAAGTTTTTATCAGCAGGGGATACAGCTGTCTAATTCTCTATTAATGCAGGCGCAGGAGTATGTGAGGAGTTATGTTTCGCAGGGCAAAGAAATGAAAGAGAAGATTCAGCTTGCCCAGAAGTATTATAATGACGGCAGGTATTCTCAGGCCAAGGGTTTGTTAAGTGAGGTCGTAGGCGAGGCCAAATTGGAGCCCGCCTCTTTTGAATATTAAACTACTGATGATAAATAAATTAACTAAGGTATTTATAATTATTCTATTCTTAGCTTCCGGTTTCTCTTATGCCCGGGCAGCCGAATATGTTGAAAGTGATTCTCCCCGGCAGGAAGCTACCTTAAGCCCAGAGACTATTTCCAAAAAGATGCCCTCTTTTATGTTTAATCTCAAAAGATACGTAGAGGAGGCACAGAAGAACATCAATATTATAGATAATAAGATGCGTAAAGACGGGACGTTTTACTCTAATAATGAAAACGAGCGCCAGGCTATGGTCTATGCCCAGATGGGAGATGTGCTTTACCATAAGGGGCAGCTTCAGGAGGCAATAGAGCAATATCAACAGGCGCGATTGTTAACTAAAATACCGCAGTTAAAGTCTTCTTTATCTAAGTCCGAGAATAAGGCAAGGGTGGAGTTATCAAGGGAGAAGAAGGCAGAGCAGAAGATGTTAGCTAAAGATAATAAAGACGGCTCTTTAAGCAGAACAGAAGATTATTTATGTAAAGGAGCAATAAAATTATACAATCAAGGCGAGTATAGCGATGCCTTAAATGAGTTCAATAAGGTTTTGCTGATTAACCCCAACAATAAAATAGCAAAGAAATATATCCAGAATATATTTTTAAAAGGTAAGGACGAGCCGGTACCGAACAGAAAATTAGATAAGGATAGAGATGAGTTAGACAAAGGTGAATTTGTCAGCAAAAGCGAAGAGTATCTTTGTTCTTTAGGTGTTGTTTATTACCAGCGCGGCGATAATAATGACGCACGCATTGAATTTGAGAAGGCCTTGATGATAAACCCCAATAGCAAGATAGCGCAGGATTATTTATCCAGAATTTCTTCAGGCCAGGTTTATCAGACTAAAGATAGCGCAAAAGAAAAAACCGGGCCTATGGAGTCGGTATTTAAGTTTTTCAAATCTTTATTTTAGTATCTTTACCTTACTTCCCCGTCTTGTGCCGAAGACTGCCCCCCAACTAAGGTAACCGCCTCATCCGTCCTTAAGCCTGTCTCATCATAAGGGGTCATTACAACCTTACCCTCGTAAACTACAACTATAGTTCTATATTTGCCTTTAGGATAACGCTGGCGTTTGCGTTGGCCTTCCTCATACCAGAAGCTGCCTATCTGATCAAATTCCTCCGGATCAGGGGTCCAGATGTCATAGTAGAACCAGTTGACGTTGTGGCCGGAATCTATAGAGCTGTAGGGGTTAATTATAGGAAGAGTTAAATTAAAGCCGTCTTGCACATCAACATCGTGAATATTACGCGTTGCTCCTGTAGTATCAAGATACCAGTATTGCCCGGGAACAGAGCTACGCAGGACAATTGGAGTTCCTCCAGTCAAAGTTAAACTATTAGCTATAGTTTGAGTTGAGCTGGCTTCAAATGTAAGGCGTTTACCTGGCACCACACAGTTTAAGTCGTAGAATGTGGTTGAGCCGTAAATAGCCGCATCTGCAGCAGTAGTGAGGTTAACCGTTGAAGTTCCAGCATTGAATATATCGCGGTTAATCCATGAACCACCGACGTTCCAGATGGAAGACCCAGCATTTATAGTGTTATCGCCGAAATTATCAGAGCGGTTTATTATTACAGAGCCGTTTACGGCAATAGTTGATGCATTAGCATTAATCTGTCCATGTTCGTTCTCTTTCCCATCAATGCCTAAGACTAAATCTCCTCTGGCGGTGATGTTGTAATTATTCAGAGGGTCGGTATCAAGTATACAGGTATTAGTTTGGCCGGTAGTATTATTAACATTTACAACCAGATTATTGGTGGTTATGTCTCCTGTAAGGGTATAGGTTGTATCGGCTACAGAGCCACTAGAGGCTTCTATTTGTAGAGTTGTTAATCCTGTTCCTCCGGGCACGGTAGTAAAAGTATAGTCTCTGGTAGGGATAGTAAGCGAACTTCCTTGTATTTGGGGGATGATAAGAATTGAGCCTAATTCTAGGCTTGCCCCTGCGTCGGTGAAGATGTCGCCGGCACTATTATAGACGTGGATAAAGTAGCCATTGCCTAAGTCGGTCAATACTGCAGTATTATCTCCCACAGTTAGGTAGGTAGTAGTTAATGAAGTCAACATTGTGGTAGTTTGATTATTGCCTGCTACTTTTAAGGAGTAAAAAGATGTCGGCAGACTAAGCGGACCGGAGATTCCTGTTGCTATTGAGCCTGTCCCGGTTAAGTCAACAATGCTATTGTTGCTATTAAACGTTCCGTCTATGGAATCCCAGTTTCCGCTAACATTAATTAACGATACTCCGCCGCAATTAACCGTTCCGCCTGCGCCGATAGTAAGGTCAGTTGTGGTCCAGCCAGTGGAGCCGAAGCCAGTTCCAGTCTCATCTATGTTTACGGTGCCTCCAGTGATATCGGAATTTCCGGTTACATTGAATGTCCCCGGGCCGATGTTAGTTATACCGCCTAAGCAGCTAAAATCTCCACCAATACTATTAGTAAAAGCCCCGTGTCTGGATAAATTTGCTGTGCCGCCATTTTGGGTATACGTTCCGGAAATAGCAGTAGTGAATTCTGTCCATAATTCTCCGCCATCAAGAGTTAAATCTCCGCCAACAGATATTTGTGTGCCTGAGAATTGTCCGCTAGAAAATCCCCCGGTTTGTATATAATTGCCTGTTAAGTTAAATATATCCGGGAAATAAAAAGTACCTGCGTTAATAGTGCAATTCCCTAAGAAATTGCCAAGATCTACTCCGCCTGGCCCCGTAAATATACCGCCGTTTTGTTCATAATCTCCGCCAACTTCTAATGATCCAGAGAAGTAGACCGTCCCGGAAGTTTCAAGAGTAAGATTATTATCTATCCCCGTGTCATCAGCAAAGCTTTTATCACCCGTAGCATCTATTATGAGGTTATAGAAATTATTTCCTACGCCTATCCCTCCGGTGGAAATATCGGCATCCCCACCATCAAGGGTTATGGTGCTTCCGGCGGCATCGAAGAATCCGTAATTATCCCAGTTTCCCTCTATGTTCCAGTTTGATAATCCGCTGTAAATGGCGCCATAGTCTCCGATATAAACTCCGTAATTTAATCCTGCATAATAACCGATATCGAAATTTTGTGTGTTAGTAGGGTCGCAAATAAGATTTGCCCCGGAGCTTGGTATCCTTCCCAGAACAAAGGTACCGGTTTTTACTGATCCGGAATATCCGGTTAAGTCCAGGTTAAGGCTGCAGCCAAGATTGGCCTCTAAGTTTATAAGAGTATCGTTTGCGCCGTTTAGCGTAGTAAGGTCGTTATTACTGTTTAGATAACAAGTAGCATCTCCTGTTTCAGATACAATAATTAAGGCGCTGCCGTAATTAGTTGGAGTGATCAATACAGAGGACAGGTCTCCATAGATCATATATTCATATTGATCGGTTTCGATACTACTTGTGCTATCTACCACTAAAGTGGTAACGTTATTATTGCATATATAATGATATATATTACCACCACCTAGGGTGGAATTTTCTCCTAAGGTTAGGTAGCCGGTTTGGGCAGCATTGCCAAGTTCCAATTGTCCGGTAAGATAAAATGTTGTGCTTCCTGCGGAGTCAGAAATAACAACCCGGTTGTTTACTATAGTATTTGTTAGCAGATTAACTGTGCCGCTATCTTTAGTAATGGTAAGATTGTAGAATTCCGGTTCTATTGCACCCGATATATCCTGGTCGTTACTTAAGCCGTTGAAAGTTACTGTTCCTTCTCCGAAAGTAAAACCTCCGTCATTAGTCCAGTCACCTGCACATTCGATATTCCATGAAGTCAGCCCGTCTAAGGCAGAGAGGGATTGGTCGGTTTCGATATCTATATCATCAGCGTTAAGATGGTATTTAATGGTAAGCGTGGTATCAACTAAAGTATCCGGATTTTCTGATATACGGATGTTGCCGATATCCATATTGCCGGGGTTAAGTTCTTGGGCGCCACCTTTAGCAAATACAATTAAACCGGACGCATCTTTATTAAACGTAGGGTCTCCGTCTCCAAAGAAGGCGAAGTTATCTTCTACGGTGATTACTCCTGTTCCCTGATTAAATGTAACATCTCCACCCAAGCCTTCTTCTATTCTGAATGTTCCGGATACAGTTAAGGCCTCTGCGCTAGCGTTAAAAACTCCTGTTCCGCTGGTTGCGCCTGCGCCGAGTCCAAAGTTGCCGTCTACAACCATTTCCGCATCCTGATTAAATGTCCCGCCAGCTAAAGTAAAGGTTCCTGTGGTAAATACCGTGCCCGGGGCCACCACGACAGTGGGGCTTAAGGTTACCTCGCCTTCATAATTTGCGTTCATGTTGAATGTTCCGCCTGACCAGGGAAGGGCTCCGGTTGTAACATCATCAATAAGGCAGTCTTGGTTTGAAGATAATCCGTCAAAGACTACCGCATCATTTGCTGAAGGCACAACCCCTAAATCCCAGTTAGCTGCAGTTGACCAACTCCCTGCTGCCAGAGCCACCCACGTCGGATCCGTATCCCAGTTAAAAGAGTTGCCCCAGTTGGTAGCAGGCTTGAGCTTAACAACTTCACCTAAGTTATAAGCGTCTTTTAAAGCAACTAGGCTAATATCTATATTTTGCGCTTCAGAAAAGTCTGCGTACCATGGCGTGCCTTCACTGGATGAGAAGAGTTTAATCAAGCCGTCGTATCCGCGCTCACCCTTAATATAAACATTATCCATAAATTTAAAGGTATTGCCTGCGCCAAAGTATATGGTTTTGTTTTTTACGTCACATTTTAAATTGTGTATTACCATATCTCCGGTTAAATATACCGGCTCATCGCCTAATAACTCAACTATGTCTGCATCCAGGGTAGCTGTATCAGCAGTTATATCCGAGCCAACCGAGATTTTCTCTTGTGCTAGCATAGTTAAATTTTCTTCTGTCTGCAGTAACGCCTGTTCGATAAGTATTTCTCTGGGTTTATCAGTAGTATTTCCTATTTCTATGTTGCTGGCTTTTGTCTGGGAGGCAAGTCTTACTTGTCCGCCGTCTGCTATAATGCTGACTAAACCTTTATTTTCCTGTATTGAATTAGCCTGTATATACCCCTCAAGGTTTATTGCCTTCTCAAAGATACCTCCTACAGAGGAGGCCTTAAATAGCACTACACCTCCATCAGCAGCCAAGGTACCGGTGTTCTTAATCTGGTCGGTTATAGGTTTACCCTGATGGTCTAACACCTGCTTGGCCTGGGCCTTATCTATGGCAACAGATACCCTACCGGCAGGGGAGATATCCACATGCACCATCTCACCTGCTGCTAAGGCAATAGTGC
>CAYXSY010000040.1:0-4984 GCA_964467905.1 uncultured Planctomycetales bacterium
AGTAAGTTTATAATAAACTTACTTATTCTATGATATTCTTCTGGGGAATACTTTATGGTGTGTAGGTATAATCTGTGGTGATATCTACGCAAGCTTCTGTATCATTGGGGGGATTACAAGTTGCTCCGGAAGGCAAGGCTTGGCCATTGGGGGTAATAACAACATTGATGCTATTAATTACCGAAGGATAAAAATCGCTGGAAGAATATATTAACTGGTGGACTGCGCATCCGCCGCTGGCGTTGAGACAATCAGTGCCTGCAACCCAGGTTCCTTTCCTTAGTCTCTCAAGGGTATAATTCATTGCCCCTATACCTGCGTAATAGGCTTGTATGCGGCTTATTTGGTGGTGGGTTAAACGGTTCTGGCTAAGCATAAAATTAAGAAGAATATTAGCCAGAACAACAACAACTAATATTGTGCCTAGTATTACGGCAAGAGCTGCGCCTCTGTTCCCAAGAGGTCTAATCATTTCTGCGTAAGCTCACTTTATAGTCATTATCTGCCTGCTGTAATAATACGTGGCCTTCTCGGGCCAACCAGCCTAAACTCATTAATACATTATCCCGCGGCTTATCTATGCCTCTTACTAATTCAGAAAGCGAAACTTCTCCATGTACATCAAGGTAATGCCAGATATCCCCGGCTACAATACCTATCTCTATAATCATATTATCCTCCGTTGTAAATTTATTTTAGAACAAATAAACCAACTGTCAAGAAAAATCTAGTATAAAAAACTATTTGTGGTAGTTGCCTTTAGAATTATAACTGCCGCAGCGCGGGCATGTAGAAACAGCGTCCTCTTTAGTATTAATATAGGTATAGGTGCATACGGAACAAAACCAGATAAACTTAGGATCCAGCGATATACTTTTTTCTTTTTCCTTCCTGCGCCATAACCATATAGTAAAAATATACAATATAAATAGTATGCTAAATAAAGCTACTGCCCAGTAAAAATTAATTACTATCATTCCCTTGTGCCCTTTAGCTCTATTCTTACTGTCTGCCAATTCTCTGCAGTAGGGCTCATTTTTTGTATAGAAAGATACTGACTTATATAACGCATACTTAGTAAATCCACTTCGAGGCTGCCTGAAGAAACCCGCCTTCTTATATCTACTATATTCAAACCGTCACCAGAAGAATTTAGCTTATACGCAAGCTCAATATGTGCCACCTGCCTGTCTTTAAAATAAAGCAGGAAGTTATACGGCAGGCGCGGATAGAACATGACACTCGCCTTCCTTCTTATCACAGGTAACGCCGGCTTAAGCCTGTTGTCCTGCGGGATAAAAACACCCTTATCATCTACCAGAACAATATCCGTCTTTGGCTTACGATAAAACGGCAACTTTAATACTTCATCTTTATCGACCGCTTTTAACTTTAAAACATCATTCTTATTTAAGCTTCCCGGAATCTTACGGCTTGAGATACGCCTGCTGATTAAATCAGGTGGATTTAATATGCGTCCGAGAAAATAAACCTGCGCATAATTAGCCTGTGGGATCTTGTAGCCAAAAGAAAAACTAAATAAACCAAACACAAATAAATGGCTCAATACAGAAAAGGTAAACGGTTTTTTAAAATTATCTTTAATCATTCCTGATTGGTAGCGATGTTAATCTGGCTTATTCCTAGGTCACGGGATAAATCCCATATTTCTACAACCCTGCCCAGAGAAGCCCTTTTATCTGCCTTTATTAGAATAGGCTGATTCCTTTTAGCTACCTGTTTTATGAGACTTTTTAGCTCCTGAAAAGTAACTACCTTACCATTAAAATAAGTAACGTTCTCTCCCGAAACTACTACCTCTATACGCTCTTGCTTAACCACCTCGCTAGTAACGGCTTTTGGTAAATTAACTTTAATACCCGGCTGCATTACAAAACTTGAGGTAAGCATAAAAAATATAATCAGAAGGAATACCACATCTATCAAAGGAGCTATGTCTATCTCCTTAAGGCCGTGCTCGAGTTCCATATGTCTTCTAAAATGCATCCTGCTCTCCTTCTTATTCTGTAAGAAAGTTTACTAATTCGGTAGAGGCCTTCTCTAATTCAAGGATGAAATTATTAACTCTGTTAACCAAATAATTATAGGCAACAAATGTCGGTATAGCAACTGCCAGGCCCAAAACGGTAGTCAACAGCGCCTCCCATATGCCTCCTGCCAGATCTCCGGGTGAAACAGGATGAAAAGAAGTAGCTTTAGCCTGGATAGTCTGGAAACACCTTACCATGCCGGTAACGGTCCCTAAAAGCCCAAGGAGCGGAGAGATATGCGCCAGAGTCGCAAGTACAGAGAGGTTCTTTTCCAGCTTAGGCACTTCGTACAACGCAGCATCTTCTATCGCCTCTTTTATCTGGGGACGGCTGCGATCGTATTTTAATATTCCGGACTTTAATATATTGGCGATAGGGCTCTTTGTATTATCGCATACGCTAAGCGCCTCTTTTATCTCATGGCGCTTAATCTTATCGAGGATGCCATCAAGGAACTGGCGGGTATCTATTTTTATCTTATTTAAATACCAGAATTTCTCTATTACCACTGCCAAGGCAAAAATAGAACATAAAAGAATCGGCCACATAACCGGACCACCAGCGAGAAAAATCTGCCATACGCCCATTTTATACAAATCCATACTCCCTCCTTATTTTTTCTTGGTATTCTCTATTATCCAATTCGCTCTTTCACGTGCATACTTAGACTCATCGGTATTCATGCTGCTTATCTTATTATATATCTTAAGCGCTTCCTTAAAATTATCTTCATTCTCATAAATTGAAGCGACCCTCAAAAGAGCTTTTACATTAAGATTAGGGCTGTCTGAATACATATAAGTTAATTTCAGATATTCTTCTATTGCTTCTCCGGTTTTGCCTTTAGCCTGCAAGGTTTCTGCAATCTTAAATTGGATGTCTGCTAAGCTGCCCACAGGAACAATATCTAGACTCTTGCGGTAAAGATCCAGCGCCTCATCGTAAGAACCCATCTTATATTGCACATCAGCCATCTTAGGATAAACTAAAATAGCAAGATTAGGATAATCTTCTAATGATTCCCTATAGGCCTTTAAGGCGCCATCCACATTATTCTCTTTTGCATAGATATCTGCCATGGCGACTAACGCCTCTCCGCTTAAGTCGCTTTTTCCAAACTCGATAACTTTCTGAAAATTATCAATGGCTTCTTTATATTTATCCTCTTGGGCATATGTAGAGCCTATTGCATACAAACAAGAAGCAACTAAATTGCTCTTGGGAAAATCCTGGATAAGAGAGGAAAAATACCTTCTTGAAAGCTCAAGGTCGTTTTTACGGTAATAATACTCTCCCAGCCACCATATTATCTCCGGGGTAAGGCTGGAAGCCGGATATTTGGATCTCAATGATCTAAAGCGATTAATAGCCTCCTTCTCATCTCCCATCTGATAGTAACAATCGGCTATTTCATATTCTGCTTTCTGGAGAAGCTCCGCCTCCTGGCCATAGAGACGTATTATATTCTTAAATACCTCTATTGCCTGCGCGTATTGGCCCATATTATAAAGGCTGGTTCCCCAAAGATACAAAGACTGAGATCGCAAATTGCTATCTTTAAATTCTTCATAAAATTTTTCAAAGATCTCCTTGCTCATTTTATAATCTTCTCTCTGGAAATAAGCCAATCCCAAAGCATAATTAGCGTCATCCAATAACCGCGAATTAGGAAAATTATGCTTCAGAGCCTGCAGAGAAAGTATAGCGCCGTCATAATTACCCTTCTTAAGCATAGTAAGCCCTAACTGATATTGTATGTAATCTCCGTACAGGCTATCCGGATAGTCTCTGAGTATTGTATCGTAGGCTTCGGTTGCTTTATCAAAATCTCCCGAATCCTGATAAGCATCGCCTATCTGGCACAAAGCGGCCACCTTAATAATCTTATCGTCGCTATATTTAACAACCTTTTGGAATTCATCTATGGCGCTTTTAAATTCACCTTCCTTAAGGTAGGCCCAGGCCAAGCCGTAATGCAATTTATCGGTTATCTCTGCCGGGGATTCTGAATCAACCTTACTCAGACCTTCCTTATATACAGAAATTGCCTCTTTATAACCGCCCATATTATATACAACATCAGCCTTGCCTAAATAGGCCTGAAGGGCAATTATTTTATCCTGGGTCTCGGAGATAATCTGTTCGTATATTTTGCGGGCCTCGGGCAACCTCTGAGTTTCATAATTTAATATCGCCTGGCCAAGCAAAAGAGCATCTTGGGCTTTCCTGTCGATAGACTCTTTTTTAATCTTTGCAAAAGCCTCCTGGGCATTATTATACTGTTTTGCACGCAGATACGACCAAGCTATGCCTAAATCCGCGGAAACCTTTATTTTTGCATCATTAGTAAGGGAACTGGCCCTGGAATATTCACTGATTGCCGCAGAAAAGTTATTCATATAATAATCCGCTTCGGCAAGATAAAAATATAAATAGTCGAGCTTGCCCGAGTCTTTAGGGAGCTTTTTTAGATAATTTTGTATGCTTTCTTTTAGGCGCTGATAATCCTGGAGGTTATAAAGACATTCGATTATTTTATAGGAAGCATCCTGCGCCTGCTGAGTACCCGGGTATTGATCTTGGGCAATCTCAAAATATTCCAACGCTTTTTTATAGTTATGTTCCTGAAAAGAGCACCAGCCTAAAGAATAATAGCTGGCCAGTCTATAAGAAGATTTCGGGAAGTCGTCTATTATTTTCTGATAATAACCCGATGCCTTGGTAAAATCATTGCCTTTGAAATGAACTTCGGCTATCCAATATATTATCGCATCTTGAATTTTGCTGCCGGCAGGAAGACGATAAAGCTCTTCGAATTTATTGAGCGCCTCAAAGAGTTTGCCCTGATGATAATAGCACTGGCCGATTAAAAGGTAAACTCCGCCTACTTTATTTGAGGAAGGATAGTTCTTAAGGAATCTTTCAAACAGGCC
>CAYXSY010000041.1:0-4460 GCA_964467905.1 uncultured Planctomycetales bacterium
AAACGGCGCAGAGGCAAAGCAGAAGATACAGGCAGGTTTGGCCAAGGTGAATGGAACGGTTGAGCTGCGGGTTCGCCGTAAGCTGCATGCAGGTGATAGTGTAGAGTTTGGCGCAACAATAATTTTAATTACCGTATAAAACTATGGATTTAATTCAATTCGGATTTCAGCATTCGAATCTTTTT
This sequence comes from uncultured Planctomycetales bacterium, assembly GCA_964467905.1. Classification (GTDB taxonomy): domain Bacteria; phylum Omnitrophota; class Gorgyraeia; order Gygaellales; family Profunditerraquicolaceae; genus CAYXSY01. Next base: position 186 of record CAYXSY010000041.1, read on the forward strand.
ACGCATATGCCGCTTTTTGACCAGATAAACTATGAGGGCATAAATCAGGATAAAGTGCGTAAATATATCGCGGTGCGCGAGGATCAACCTTGTCAGTTCTTAGCTTTGAATTTTATCCGTAAGGACGAGAAAATACTCTGGGAGGCAATAGAGGATTTCCTGAAACGTAGCACTATCGAGGCCACATCCAGCGTTCATGGCGTGTATAATTTTGATATCCTGACGGTAGACATCCATAAGGAACTTAAAACATTCAAGCACGCAGAGTTATCCGGGGTTATTGTTAATAATGCCATCAAATTATCTCCCGGCCAGACCAGGTTAATCAGATATTCTTCTGTATATGCGCTTCTGCAGAAGGTCGTTACGGAGGATTGGGGAAAGATAGTTTTTAAGTCCGCAATGCATGTTTTTGATGATAAGTCGGATTATCTGGATCTTCTGGTTAAGAGGCTTTTATCTGATTTTCAGTTTCCTCATGAACCGGTTATTTTATTATTAAACGACTTGAGTCAAAACCCGGTTTTTGAAGCAGATAACAAATTGCAGCAGGAGCGCCTGAAGGTAGTTATAAATAATCTTATCCCGAATTCGGTTGAGTTTATCCCTGAAGTTTATATCCAGGACAAAAACGGAGCGCGCGAGCTTCTTTCTGGCTGCAGCTTATAAAAAGGAGGAAGTAATTGTTTAAGCGTATGATAAAGCATAAGTATTTTTTTCATATTGTTGCGGCTGTGACGATTGTAACCGCGACTATACTATTTATTATCCTCAGCGGTACATCTAATTAAAATGCATAAAAAATATTATTATTTTATAGCTGAACTGGAAGTCCGCGATCAAGGTATATTTAAGAGCTATATTAGCGAAGTGCATAAGATTGTGCATAGTTACGGCGGAGAGTATCTGGTTAGGGGAGGCCCGATTATTGCCTCTGAAGGTAATTGGAGTCCGCAGCGTATTATAGTTATAAGATTCAAGACGGCCGAAGATGCAAAGAAATGTTTTGAATCCAGCGAGTACAAGGCAATTTTACCCTATCGGCTTAAGTCGTCCGAAGGTAAGTGGATAATTGTTGAAGGGGTCGAGGACCAAGGATAACTTTATACAATGCCTAAGAAGATATTAGTAATTTCAGGAAGCCCGAAGAAGGATGGTAATACTGCAGCGCTTATGGAGTGGTTTTGTGAAGGTTGTCGTGTCGGCAACGCGCAGATTGAAATAGCGCATGCTGCGTATCTAAAGTGTAAAGTGCCAGGGTGCACTTCTTGCCGAGAGTGCCAGCAGATAGAAGAATATAGGTGCATTATAGATGATGAAGTGAGCCTGCTTTTACAAAAGATGCCTCATGCGGATATAATAGTTATGGCTACGCCTTTATATTTTTTCTCTGCAAGCGCCCAGCTCAAGATTGTTATCGATAGAATGTTTTCGCTTTATAAATGGGATAACCAAAATGGGTCCATGAAGACGGCTCTGGCTGGGAAAACCTTGGTATTATTAGCAACTGCTTATGAGGATGTAGGATTGGATGTTTTGGAGAAGCCGTTTGCTTTAACTGCAGAATACACGGGCATGAAGTTTACTTCTTTTTTAGTGCCTAACGCCGGAGTATCGGGAGACATCAGAAAAAGAGATGATGTCTATGCTAAAGCCGTTGCCTTAGGAAAGAGCTTATCATTGAATAAATAGGGAAGATTATGAATAAGGTATTGCATGAATATAAAACAGGCGATAAGGTCATAGATTCCTTGATAAATGATCTTGTTGAGAAAACTGCTACTGCAGAGTGTAGCAAGATTTTTAGGGAAATTATCACTACGGCTGTTAAGCTGGGGCTTGAGTCATCCGATAAGGGGGATCTTAAGCTGGTTAATAATGCGCTTAAGGAATTGAGGTATTCTTTTAAGGTTTTTGCTCCCTACAGGAACGTAAAAAAGGTTATAATTTTTGGTTCAGCCAGATCAGCGAAGACGTCTGGAGAGTATAAAATGGCAGAGGAATTTGCAAGAAGGCTGACGCAAAAGGGCTATATGATTGTAACCGGAGGCGGCCCGGGGGTTATGGAGGCAGGGAATAAGGGGGCTAAAAAAGGAAAAGAATTCGCTTTAAATATCCATCTGCCGTTTGAGCAGAAGGCCAATCCTTATATAGATGAAAAAGACAAGATAATAAATTTTAAGTATTTTTTTACGCGTAAACTCACCTTCGTTAAGGAAACCGATGCTACCGCACTTTTCCCGGGGGGATTCGGAACTCATGATGAAGGCTTTGAGATGCTCACTTTGGTTCAGACCGGTAAGTCTAAGCCGCGCCCGATAATCTTAATGGAGCCGAAAGGTTCTTTCTATTGGTCGGCGTGGAAGAAATATATTAATAATCATTTATTCAAAAGCGGCTTTATTAAGAAAGATGATTTCGAGCTTTTTCATATAGCTAAGAGTGTTAATGAAGCCATAGATTATATAGAAAGTTTTTATCGGGTGTATCATTCAATAAGATATGTTTCCGGACTTACTATAATAAGGCTAAAAGACAAGATTTCTCCCGGCACCTTAGAGTTTATAAACAAAGAGTTTGCCGATATACTCATAGATTCAGATATTCGCTTTTGCTCTCCTACCGAGAAAGAAATACAGGAGGATGAATTCCTGGAGTTGCCGCGTTTGGCGATGCATTTTAACCGGCGGGATTACGGTAGGCTCTATAAAATGATCCATGTTATTAATACAGGTGTCTGCTGATTAAAAAGTCCACCATAACAAAATACAAAAAAACCTGAAACTTTTTGGCTTTTTGTGCGTTTAACATAGTGGAGAGAGGGTAGGGCCAAATACGATGCAGCATTTACGTGATGAAGAGCTGATGTGTGAATACAAAAAAGGAAATGGTTTTGCCATGGATGAGATTATCCGCAGGTACAAAAATCCGGTTTATCGCTTTCTGCTTCGTCTCTGCCGTGCTCAGGCTGAAGCAGAGGATATCGCCCAGGAGGTATTCTTGAGGGTGCACCAATACCGCCTAAGCTATGTTCCAAGCGGAAAATTCAGTACCTGGATTTTTAGCATCGCGCATAATCTCTTTATTGATAATCTAAGAAAAAGGCGTTGGTTAGTAGCCTGGCCGCATAAAAACAATGAAGAATCTGATGATGATCCGGTTGAGTTTGTCAGCACGGCTCTGTCTGCGGCCGAAGAAACAGAGCGCAATGAATTAGCAGAAGCAGTAAAAAGTTTTATTCAAGACCTTCCCTTTCTCCAGAAAGAGGCCTTGGTTCTGCGTGAGTATGAACAGATGGAATATGAAGAAATAGCAGCAATTCTTAAAAAACCTTTAGGCACAATCAAAACTCTGATTTATAGAGCTCGGGAAAACCTGAAAAATAAACTTCTCCCTCGTATAGAAGGGGATAGGGGAGGGAAAAATGCATAAATGCCATTTTGCCGTACAAATTAACGACTATTTGGACAGCCGCCTTGATGCCGCAGCAAAAGAAAAGTTTGAAGAACATATGCGGGCTTGTCCTTTGTGCTCTGCTGAAATTGAGCAATTACGTAAGCTGCGTGAGCATCTGAAGGCATGGCAGGTTCACAATGCAAAAGAGGGTTTCGAGAGCTCTGTACAGAACAAGATCGTTGCCTGGGAAATGGAAAGGGGCGATGTTAAAATGAAAACAAAACCTTCGGTTATTTTAGTGCCTGCGGGCGTGCTCGTGGGTTTATTGGTATTTTTGTTTGTGGGTAAGATGTATTTTCGGGGTGATGTTACTAAGATACAGATTAATGAATTGACTAAGAATACAGCTACCTCTCCTGTAAAAATAGAACATTTGGCAGAAAAGTTTAAAGGCGCGCCCAATTTAATCATGCAGTCTAAGGCGGTTTCTGTTTCCAAACAAACCTTGAGGGACTCGCGCCTCTCGGCTGAATATGAGCCGTATTATTTGCAAAGCTCCAGATCTGCAGTCATGCCTTTTACAGTGGGCGATGCAAGTATGGTTTATCCGGGGGGGCAGTATCCGCCGCAGAGTGAGTTTTACGAAGAGGAATACAGCCGTATATATGATAACGATTTTCTTTTAACCAAGGAAAATCCGTTATCTACTTTTTCAATTGATGTAGATACTGCTTCTTATTCTAATGTGCGCAGATTCCTGAATAATAATCAACTTCCTCCGGAAGACGCGGTAAGAATTGAGGAAATGATTAATTATTTCAGCTATGATTATCCGCAGCCAACAGGCGCAGATCCGTTTTCGATTAATACCGAAGTCAG
>CAYXSY010000042.1:0-4350 GCA_964467905.1 uncultured Planctomycetales bacterium
AAAAATACTTAATAAACAAATATGCAAAGCGTTAACCGAAGCGCTAGAAGAATAGAAACAAAATGGGGTAAGGGGAGAACTACGCTTTTTCTTTTTCATATAGGTAAAATATAAAAAGAGAATGATGGAAGAAAAAATCCAGCCACAATTAGAAATACAAGGACAAGTCCAAAAGACAGATGGAGAGTTTAAGTCTTCATTTAAGGCTTGGATTCGCCTTGTAGCTTTTATCTTGGTGGTTGTATTTGTACCGGAGCAGGTTGCCCAGGCAGCCCAGTATGACTGGAGAATACTCTGGGCCCAGCCGGGTACATACTCTCCGGGGTATTTAAAAAACCTCAACCAGAATCAGTTCGATATCCCGCAGGCAGTCAAGAATATCCTCAAGGACTTATCAGGCAAACAAATCAACGCAGTAAAACTTTCCTCAAATTTAACCTTACAGTTAGATAAACCCATAAATTTAAGCGAGAAGAGAATTGAAGAAATCTATGATTGGCTAAAGGGTAAGCCCTGCGGTTCAAAAGCTATATATGATTATTTGCGCTACCGTTCACTTAATGTAGCAGAGCAGGATGTGGCAGTCATGGCCTTGACCGCTGATATCTTAAACGGGGTAGTCAAGCCAGAAGGCGAGCCAAAGGTTATCAAGAACTCGCTTTATTCTCTTTCGCGCACCGCAGAGTTTTTCGGACAGAAACTCAATGCAGTTAAGATAGAATTAAGTTTAGCTAAGCCCCAGGAATTATCCGAATTAGTTCCGTTTATCGCGCATTTAAACGGCGATCATTATGTATTAGTTACCAAGATAGATGAAGAGAAAGTTTATTTCTCGGATGAACATAAGGAAGAATTCCTGCCGTTGAATAAATTCTTAGAGAGATTCAGCGGTTATGCCTTGAGCGCTAAAGTTATCCCGGCAGCGCAGATTTTGTCTGATAAAGAAGCCAAAGTTGTTATGGGCGCAGGGGATGATTATAGTTATGATAATTGGGCGGCCGGGAATGTTATGGGCCCACCTTTACCACCTCCGCCTCCGCCGCCAGCCATTGCAAATAGTTCAACTTCGGGATTAAACAATATCCAGACAGACGGGAAACTAACCTTAGGAAATAGTTTTAATTCTAATAATAGCGCTCCTGTGCAATTACCGCCCAATACGTCAGGGCAGCTGCAGACAGGAAGGGTTTTAGCTAGCCAGGGCTACAATTTACCTTCAACCGCTACAAGAAATCCTACGCCTACGCGCAGCCTTCCGACTTCAGTTACTAATCCTGTTCCGGTTAATCGTTCTTATTCAACTACGCCTACACAGCTGCAACTTAGAATGCCCGGGTCTAATCCCGTTCCTTCAACCACCCGTTCTTATAGTACTCCTAATCCCGCAACTTCAAGCCTTAGCAATGTAAACACTAGTCAGAAGCTTACTCTTAGGGGGCCGGATTATTATTTGAATAATCCAGCCGCTACCCAGGCCCCTACAACTAGGCCTGACAGGTTGACTCTCAAAGGTTTTGATTATTGGCAGCCAAACATGAATAATCAGGCAAGCGCTTATAAATCCGCCCAGCTTACTGTTGGAGGTGTTGCTGCCAGGCAGGGTATGAATTTGCCCTACACCTCTTATTCTAGAATACAAGAAGATCATAAATTAGCTTCACAAGCGCTTGGTGTAATCCCTGCTGGTCCCGTTAGAACAGCCGCCAATAATATGATTAATGGGCAAAATGTCCGAGAGAATCTTCCAGTAGTTAAGAATTGGGTGGCAGACGTTTTAGTAGGTAGGGGTGCTACACAAGCGCAAGCAAGAGACTTAGTGAATACGTATTTTAAACCTTTGGATCAGAATCCTACTCAAGTAGGAGTAGAGCGGCTTATCGGTAATTTTACGAATAACTTCGGGGCTATAGCAAATATGCACGTTGCTGAAGGCAAGGCTCCTGAATATGTGACTCTAGGTGGTGGTCAAGGTTTTATGTCTGGCAACCAGCATACGAATTTTAGTGGTAACGGAGTTTTTCCTGTTGCAGGAGGTAACGCTACTTTTGGAGGTGGCCCTGCCGGAAAATTACATGCGAATACCCAAGATATCTCTAAACAGCTAGGGATGGATCACAATGCATTTACGCAAGCATTAAGAACAGGGCTTTACCAAAATAGTAGTTCTGCACAACAGAAAGCGTGGGAAGGTTCGGGTGTATTAACGTCTAGTCCCGTATCTGGGCAACCATTTAATTTGCAGCTCAGCCCTATGTATGGTCAGGCCAATAATAGCGCTGGCCTGATACTCACAGGTAGGAATAACATAACAGGGTATACTATTAAAACTATAAATAATCAACCCGCTACTCAAATTGCTAACAGTGCTTATTTTAGAGATAGGAGTGGCAACGTCCTTGATTGGGGTAGTTATGATGTGGGACGCTTTAGGCAGGTATCGCCTACAGAGGGTTTTATCAGCGGTAATTATTGGCAGACAAGGTTTGCTACTAATCTTGGCGAACAAGGTGGTGTTCCTGTTACCAGGGCAGCGACAGTTTTCAATAAGCAGTTTATAGATCACGCCCCCATTTATAATCTTTCAATAGGTAATTCTACCCCTACTATGGTTGTTGGTTCGGGTAATCTTTTGAGAGCGGGAAATATTGATATGGGCACATTTAGTCAGAAGCACGCCGGTATAATCGCTCCTTATTATGTAGGCATAACTCCCGGTAAGAGCGTTTTTGAAAACAATGGCGTATTTAAAGCTGCTACTTTCGCTACCCCTGGAAGTAACCCGTATTATCTTAGCGTTTCAGCGTTGACTCATACCGAATCTTTGCATCCACAGCTTTTTACAGAAGCTTACGTTCGTCCAGACGCACTACTTCTTAATTCTTTGGTTAATTTAGGAAATGCAGGTAAAGGTAACGGATCCGGACAGACACAGCCCTCCTTGCAGGGTGGTTGGGATACTTGGGGTAAACTTAATTTTACCGGGTTTACCAATTATAATAATGGTAAATGGGACCAGGGTAAATGGAACTTAAATGCAGATTCGGTATACAATAAAATGACGCCCGTTGAGAACGGCATCAAGGTGCATACTAAAAACGGCCCGGAGTTTATCGCTTCTACTCCAATGGCTCCTACCTTAGGTATAAGATTAGGCGATACTTTAGCGCATCTGCCTTTTGGAGACGATGCAGGAAAGTATTCTTCCGGGCTATTCCTTCAGACGCCAGATATAGCTGCAAAGGGTGTCTATGGGAAAGATTTTGCCACCGGTAAAGTTTATCAATGGGATCCAGTTAAATTTACCAATAAAATTAACAGCAACAATATTCCTCAATTAGCATTAGCAACGCCTAAGAATACAGATTTCTTTGGTTTCTTTGAGCCGAAACTCGCCAAGGGTATAGTAAGCAAACCGGGAAATTATTTTGATAATATGAATATGGGGTCTGGATTCGCAGGAGCAGCCCCGTATACTTATAATATTTTTGGTAGCAATTTGTTGAGTACATTTAATGTTACAAAATCGGGTACAGGTCTGAATCAAAATCTTTTACTTAGCGGACAGAAGGTAGGGAAGAACACAGGCCTTTGGCAGATGTCAACTTTAAGCCCGGATTTAACAAAAATCACCAGTACAATTACTAATGGTTTTGTTTGGACAAATAGAGTTGATCAGATAAATGGATTAAGCTTGGCAGGGCAGAAGGGTTTTGTAGATAATGAGAAATTTAATTTAAGCACCTTTGATGCCTTAAGAAATCATAAAGATATAATTCCTTTTGCAGGAGGAGCGTTAGGAATTAACTTGTCTGGAGCAAGAATCCAGGACGGGCAGATTATCGGAGCAGGATTCGGACAGAACTATAAAGATCGCTCAGGAAATTTATTACCTCAGAGAATGATTCAAGCCGTATCTATGATAGGGGATACGAAAGCTTTTGAAGGAAGAGTTTTTGATCCCAGCAAAGGAGATTCTTTATTTAAAGCAGGATTTAGTAACGCAGGCATTTTTGCAGAGAACTTTTATGTAGGCAATAAAATGAATTCAGCCCAAAATCTTTCTGGGACATATTGGGAGTCAATGGTGGGTATAAAGGCTCCTGATATAAGCAAGTGGGCCAGTGGGACTCTAGACGGGATGAAAGTTGATGCGCCGCAAATTCAAATTACCAGTATTAATGATTGGCAGGCAAAGCTTCTTCCCAATGGATCAATAAGTTTAATCAGCTCTCCAGGCACTCACTATTTGATGAGTCCATTTTTTGGTTCGAACGGTTCAAATTCCGCAGGTCCGGAGATATCCGGTAAAGGAGTGGAATTAAACTGGATTACTTCAGTTGCTCCTAATGC
>CAYXSY010000043.1:0-4052 GCA_964467905.1 uncultured Planctomycetales bacterium
TTACCGTAAAGTATATAAAAGATTTTAGGTAATAAGTATATAGTAGATGTCTTCTTTTCTTGAGAGGGTTTTCCCATCAAGGCAAACCTTGGCCTCGCTGCAGTCAAAGGTGACATCGCTTGAAAAGGAGCTTAGGCTCGTCGGCGATGGAACAAACAGCTACATCGTGGAGGAATACGAATCAAAGTTTGCCACCCCGTCAAAGAGCAAAATACTCCAATACTGCGAGCACTCTGCAATAGTCCAGCCGATACACAATGCGATAATAAGGGAAGTCACAAATGCCGGCTGGGAAATAAAACCTCTTTTCAACTACAAGTGCCCGAATTGCGAGGAAACATTTGACGAGGAACCTGAAGGGGAAGATGAATCAACGGAGGGCTTGTGCCCTTACTGCCAAATCCCCGTTGTTGAACCTGATCCAATACAAAAAAAGACATTGGAAACTTTTATAGACAATCCAAACCCTGACCACGACCTATACCAGATAATCAGGTCGGCGTTGAAATGGGTTCTTGCGATTGATGATTATTACATTTCTGTTTCTTATATCCGAAAGGACAAGAAAGGCAACTTCGTCATAATGGAAACGCCACAGGCTCTCTATGTCGAAAATGCCCTTTTTATCGAACCACACACAGGCGACGATGAATACTTCTGCCCAATCTGCAACTTCACAGGCGAGAAGCACACTTCAAAAGAAACGGGCGTTTGCCCGACACACAAGAAGGAGCTATGGAAGACCGCCTACACATTGACAACCGGCGGAAGAACTGAAAGGCGATACTCCAAGAAAGAGATTATCGAAGGCCACTTCAACCTCATGCTGCCCAACACCAAAGGGACACCAATCCTAAACGCCTGTATCAATCAGATTGAGGCCACAATGAACCTTGACCTGTTGAAGCGGGACACCTTTGAGAAGGGGACACTTGCGAAGATTTTTGCCTTTGAGGGTTACACTCAGGACGAGGTCAACGAGCTCCAAAGAAGCATCACATCAATGGCTGAGAAATCAAGGTCAAAGAAGTCAAAGATATTCAACCTGTTCTTGGGCAACTCAAAGGGAAAGGTCGAAGTCCACGACGTGCTTTCCGATCCTTCCAAATTGCAGGAGCTTGAATGGCACAGGTATTATCGTGATATCCTGTTGTCAAACTATGGGGTTACCCCAGTATTTGCAGGGACGGTTGAATCGGGCAAGGCGGGAAACAACCCAATGCTTCAGATAGATGTCATGGCAGACACGACCAAGGCATGGATGAAACTAATTGAAGAACCCTTCAACGTGACACTTCTCCAACCTCTTGGAATCACCGACTGGTATTTCTCATTCTGCGAGATAGAGGTCGAGGATGACGAGCACAAGGCGTTGTTGGAGAAGATGAAGGCAGAAACTTACGCCATCTACGCAAACGCCGGTTACGACGTTGAGATTTCGGCAGACGGGAAGTTCAAGCCCACAAAAGCGGAGCGCATTGTCTACGAGGAAGAAGTCCCTGATGATTTTCTCAACTTCTTTCAGTTCGGTAAAAAAAAAGGGTTAGAGAAGTCGTGGCACGATTACATCCCTGACAAGCTGCTTGACGACATCATGGCCGCCTTAGAGTCCATTTCAAACAAATACGGGAAGAATATACAAGACATCATCACTTCACAATCACAGTCACTTGACAGATCCAAACTTACACGAGAGATTGAAGCTGAAATAATGGACTCGGCGAAAGCCTTTGATGCAACATTGAAGCATTACCTTTTCCCGATATTCCAAGACGGTTATCTGAAGATATTCAGGGAATACAACAAAAAGCTGTCAAAGGCCGACCTTGATCCATACGCTTTGGCCTACTTGCAGGAATACTTCGACAGATATGAAACGCCTTTCATGAAGACATGGACAACAAAGGAAAAGCAGAAGATTTTCGAAATTATCGAGGAAGAGGCTCTTGAAGGCTACAATTGGACAAAGGTCAAGAAAAGATTATCGGAATATTTTGAGGTAAGAAATTCTTACTACTGGCGGATGGTTGCCCGAACAGAAGGGACAAGGGCTTTTATCAATTCCGGAAATGCCGCCGCAACAGAGCTCGGTGCTTCAGAGAAGAGGGTGATTTTCAGGGACGACGACGTTGGTTGCGAGGATTGTGCCGACGCTGCCGGAAGGGGATGGCATGGCCTAAATGAATCAATACCTGAAGGCGACATACCGTTTCACCCGCATTGCCGCTGCTACTACGAATACAGGACGCAAGAGATGAAAGAGGAGGGCTACGGGGGAGCATGATATACTTCAGGATTGAGGTTCACGAGGACAAGATTAGGGAAATACTCGCAAAGTTTCCTTCCGAGGCTGCAAAGATTGTTCAATCCGAGATACACTCTTGGGCACTTCGAACTTCAAACCTTGCAAAGAGAAGGGCACCTTACAGGACTGGAAATTTGGCCCAGTCTATAATGGGCTACCGATACGGAACTGGTGCTGAAGTTTCGGCCAATGTTGACTACGCAAAATACGTCGAACCGCCTCCTCTCGGTGTGCCAATGACAAGGCCAATGACAAGGACGCAGTATCTATACAACTCGGCAATGGAAGAAGTTGACCGGATGATTGACAGGATATCGCAGAAATTATTGAAACTAATAGGTGAGTAAATGGACTTCACTTTCACAGGGGAATTTTACAAGCTTGACGAAAACGACAGGCTTTTTATCTATGGTCCGGCATCAGCCGAAATTCTTGACACGCAAGGCGACATAATAGAGATTGATGCCATAAAAAAGGCGTTACCCCAGCTACTGAAAAGGGCTCGGGTTACAGTTGACCACAAGGATCAGATCGTGGGCGAGATAATCGAGTCCTACACCAAGGCTGATTCAACCTTCAAGACAGAGGTTCGGTTGCCCACAGACGACGAGCTTTCAAAATTTAGCAAGCTTGAGAAGGCAAAAGAGGCGTTGTTTGTCCTTGCGGAAATATGGAACGACACAAAATATTGTTCAGAGATTAGAAAGGCAATTGAAAAGGGCCAATACCGCTCATACTCAATTTCAGGCAACGTGGTCAACTCTCGGCCATGCAAGTCTGATGAGAACTGTGCAAGGATTATTTCAGATCTAAATTTATCGGCAGTAACAATCTGCCAGAATGGAGCAAATCCGGCTGCACAGTTTGACATCCTCAAAGAGGAGAATAACATGACAGAGGAAGCAAAGAAAACCGAAGAAACAAAGGTCGAGGTCGAATTTGTCACAAAGTCCGACTTTGAAACCTACAAAGCAGAAATGCAATCAAAGCTTGAGCCTCTTTCAAAGATTGATGAGATTTACGACCTACTCAAAGCAAAGAAAGAGGAAAAACCAAAAGAGGAGCCACAAGTCGCAAAGGAAGAACCAAAACCTGAATCTGGCGAAGGGCTCAAAATAAAGGTCGAAAAACTGGAAGAGGAACTCAAAAAGTTCAGGGATGAGTTCAAGCCAGTCCAGACATCAGCAGATGTTGAAGCAAAAGAACCAACGGTTGACGAGATTGTTAAATCCCTATCAAGGATTAAATTCGAATAAAGGTGAAAAAAATGGTAACACCACTATTTAAAAGTTACGAAGCAATGCTTGACTATTATTACTGGAAACCTCTAAAAGATTCCGGTTTTGATGTCAAAGTTTTACAAAAAGCATCAAAGATAAGCGAACTTGATGAGGTCATTGATGGCTTTGAAATCAGAAAAGAAAACGCACCAGTCATAACATCCACAACAGGAATAAGGAATATCCTATACGGTGCAACGTTAAACTCACAAGTCGTTACAGAGGCAAACGCCTTTTCCATACTTCCAAAGAAGCCTTGGAAATCGGGTTACAGGGCAATCACTGCCGCAGGACTAACCACAGGTGGTGATGTAACAGAAACAGGTGCAGTTCCAGACACACTAAAACCAACATTTGCCGCCGTCGATGTCACACCCCACAGAATCCAGAGATCCACAAACATTTCTGAAACTGAAATGCTCCTTGAGGGAAAGGACGACACAGTAAAATGGTCAGACATCATAAAC
>CAYXSY010000044.1:0-3489 GCA_964467905.1 uncultured Planctomycetales bacterium
ACACTAATACTGCTGATCTGCGGATCAACAAATACCTCTTGCATACTTTTACCTAAAATTGCCGTGATGCAATTATTGGAATTAGCAAATATCTTAAGGTATTTCATGCCGATAATATTTTCGGCAACAATAACCGAAAAAACCATACCTAATAATTCAGCTATTTCCTTGACCTTTGAATCATTCGCACCAAAGATCCTTCCCAGAACCCAGGCGCGGTCAAAATTATGCACAACCTTGCCCGGTTCTAAATACGTCGAACCGAACATAACAATGCTGGAGACTATATTTTCTTTAGGGATATATTTGGCAGCTATGGTATCGGCCTGGACCCCGTTCTGGGTGGTAAGAATAATGCTTTCTTTTAAAAGATCGAGATTATCCTTGAAGACTGAATCAATATCCTGTGTTTTAGTAGCCAATATTGCTAAATCCGGCTTAAAGCTTAAATTGGTATCAATATCTATTTTAATCTTAAAATCGCCGCGTACCCCGCTTATCAAAAGACCGTCTGCTTGTATCGCTCTGACTGAATCAGAATGCCCCACTAAAGAAACATCCGCGCCTTTATCTTTAAGGTATCCGGCAACAAGACAGCCAATAGCTCCGGAACCGATTACTGCGATTTTCACCCCGTTACAAACCTCCTAATTACCCCGTTATAAAAAAGTTTGTAACGGAGCTCATCTGCGTTAATCTGTTTTTCTAATCTGCGTAATCTGTGTTTTAGGAAATCCGTATTTCTTGTAATCAAAGCCAGTCTGATCTAATAAGCGCACCATCATGCTATAGAACGGCGATGGCACATCAGAGAAAAACGCCCCCACGACATCGATATCCTCGATAAAGTCAGCCTTGCGGCCTGAAGCATTTTCCTGCGCTTTCTTAATAACTACTGTCTCTGTAATCCTGCGATGGAATACAGGAATCTTGGCAATCATGGTATCGAATTTTTCTTTAGTCTTTATATCCCAGTCCATAACTTATCTCCACTTTCTACAATATTAACGTAACTTAAACTAAATAGGATACTTTAGGCCCTGTCTAAAATATAGTAAAATTTTACTATTTAAATTTTCTTATAATATACAACGTAAACCTAAGGCTGTCAAGCAAATTATCAACAAATATATTATTATGTTATATCTTCTACGGGCAGGACAAACGCTTTTATTCCCTCGTGTCCGAGTTTCTTTCTTAATTCCCTTACACAGGATAGTATCTTCTTTGACTGTTCCTCTGCGCAGGCAATATAAAGGATATTATTTCTACCCGGCCAGATATCGTCTCCCAGGTGAATACCCGAAATCTCTCCTCTGCCGTAAGCGCCTAAAACCTTAGTATAGTTCTTCATTACACAACCTTCTATAACTTCCATAACCTCAGTATCAATCGCTTCGTTATAAGAAATCATCACCATCTTCATACTCATTTTGCACCCGCCTTGCTTAATTTGGCCTCTTTTCTCCTCTTTAGCCTCTCTTCAAATATCGCATAAAGCGTAGGGACAAATAGAAGCGTTATCGCTGTAGAGACGGTTAAGCCACCCAACATAGTCACGCCTATAGGCTGCCAGCTTTCTGAACCTTCTCCGGTTGAAAATGCCAACGGAGCAAGCCCTGCCAATGTAGTAATAGTAGTCATAAGGATAGGGCGCAATCTCTCTTTTCCAGCCGCCGTCACCGCCTCCATCATCGGCAACCCTCTTGCTCTCAAAATATTAATATAACTTATAAGAACTATGGCGTTGTTTACAACAATACCCGTGAGCATAACCAATCCCAAGAAACTTAATACGCTCAAAGTTACTCTACTTACCAGAAACCCCAAGATAACCCCGATAAAGGTAAAAGGCACGGCAAACATGATGATAAACGGATCCAACAACGACTCAAACTGCGCGGCCATAACCATATAAACCAAAAATGCCCCTAAAAGAAATAAAAGCGCCAGGTCCCTAAACGCTTTCACCTGCTCCTCAGCCTCTCCTCCGTAATTTATCAGTATATCCGGCGGGACTGTGACCTTGGTCATCTCTTTCTTCAGGTCCTCGACGATTTTTCCGGTAGAGCGGCCGTAGGCATTACACTCAACGCGGACTACACGCTCCCGGTTTAAACGCTCAATCTCTTCAGGGACAGCGGTCTCAGTAATCTTAGCGATAGTAGATAACCTTATTTCTTGTCCCGGAACCCAATTGAGGAAATACGGGTTTTCATTGGGATCAAAAGGAGCGACAATAGGCAAGTTTTCTATGTCCTCCAAGCTTTTACGTGAGTCCTCTTCAAGCCTTACATAAATATCATAGGTCCTGCCGGCTTCACGATATTTGCTGGCAGTGTAACCTTGAAGATATGTCCTGATAGTATCAGTTACTGCGTTCATATTTAAACCTAGGGCCGTTGATTTCTCTCTATTCACATCAATTCTCAACTCCGGACGGTTGGGCTCGCGAGAAACACTCACATCTACTGCCCCGGGTATTTTCTCTAAAATCTTTTTGACTTGATCGGCAAAAGCGTCTGTTTCTTTAAAAGAGTTACCGATTATCTCAAGCTGTATGCTCTTTCCCGAACCCCCTATAATCATACTGCTTAAAGGGTTACCTGTAGTTATGTCAGTTTTGATTACCCCAGGGATCGCCTTAATCCTGTTTCTGACAATCTGACCCACTTCTTTAACTGAACGTTTTCTTTGAGTCTTCGGCACCATCTTTAGGCCGGCAGCAACAATATAAGACCCGGACCTGACATAAGAATACAATACTTCAGGGACTTCTTCCTTGAAAATCTTCTCTATTTTTTTAGCTACCTTATCCGTCTCTTCTACTCTCGTGCCTATGGGCAGATAAACATTCATGCGCACATCTCCGGTGTCCTCCTCCGGTATAAACTCATTTCCCACAAAAGGCAAAAGAAGGAAAGTGGCCAAAAACGCTCCCAAGAACCCTAAGATAATCAGTTTTTTATGATGCAACGCCCAGAAAAGCATTTTGGCATAAAAATCTTCGCATTTCTTAAACCAGTTCTCCGATAAATCATAAAAGCGCTGGAAGAAGCGTTTCTTTTTCTTCTGCTGAGATACCGAGCCAAGCCACTGTGAACAAAGCATGGGGCTAAAAGTTGATGCGGTAAACAATGATGCTACCAAAGTCACAATAATAATGACTGCCAACTCGCCAAACATAATCCCCACAACGCCCTTAATAAATAACATCGGAATAAATACAACCACTGTAGTTAAGGTTGATGCCGCAATTGCCAAGTACATCTCCCGGGTGCCAAATATCGCTGCTTCTTTCGGACGTTCTCCGCGCTCAAGCCTGCGGTAAACATTATCCACAACGACAATAGCATTATCCACAACCATACCCGAGGCGATAGCAACAGAAGCAAGGCTGATAACATTAATGGTTTTGCCGCTTAAGAACAAATATATAAAAGTAACAAGCAAAGAAAACGGGATAGTCAGGGCGATGATCATGCTAGC
>CAYXSY010000045.1:0-3454 GCA_964467905.1 uncultured Planctomycetales bacterium
TGGACAATTTTCCCCTCCTTCCTCGTCGGAGGGTTCATCAAAAAATCTGGCGGGTCGAAGTGGACGCTGGGCGAACTACGCAACCCCTTGAAATAAGCCTACTTGTGAAACTCTACCGGAAACGTAGCATGGGGGCTTTAATATCCCTAGGCGAGCCGATCAACGAAACCCTACCTTACGATAAGGGTATTTTATCACGAAATCGCCTAAAATCCACCGAAACCGCTAATCTTTAAGCCTTAGATCCTTTCCCGTAAAATACCCAATATCTCATCCATGTCTCTTGCCTCGATATCCTCAAACTTCCGGACAGGTTCATACACTTTAACAGCTACGTAATTTAAAATCGTTAACGAGAATACTGTTAAATCTCTGAACTCGTTGGGCGTAATTTTAGCTATTTTATAGACACCAGATCGGGACAACTCATTATTTCGATGAGCGAATAAATTAGATCTTAATATGGTGACTTTCTTCCAAATTGCTTTCGCCTTAAAAATCAATTGCTGTATTTCAATCCGTTCCTTGTCCTCTAAAAGGCTTTTGGCATCTTTAACCAAAGATTCAATATTCCAAACATCGCGACGATGGTCATATAGCTTATGCAACGATAAAACCAAATTCGATACATATGCATAGCCCGAGGTTTCGAAATAATTCTTAAACTTGAGCATAACAGGCAGGTTTTCGGACTTACTCTTGAACTGCAAATACGTCCACCATAATTCGTAACACCCTCTGCCTTCAAAAAGGATGTCCATTAATTCACGCAAGCCCAAAATAATCTCCTTATTCTGAGCTTTAACTCTGGCCTTATCGTTAAACACAAAAATATGTTCGTTCTCTTTTCTTTTCTTCATAAAAGATCAAGCGTTTATTTTTTACCCTTGCCCTCAGAATTCACCTGATCGCCTGAGGGTTTAGCCGAATCCTGCGGTGTACTCTGCGCTGACGATTGAAGATTCTGGGGCGCCAAATTCGCTATCCCGTTCAAACTCTTCCCGACCTCTAATTTATCCGGAGATAAATTTTTGACTCCATTCAAGCTTTCTTGAATCTTTTCTATCTTTTTAGGTGCATCTTGGCTTTTATCCGCCATGTTTAATCCTCCTCCTGTTTTCTGAAACGAAACAAATATTGCCATTAAAACCGCGCAAACGATCCCTGCGTAAAAACATATTATTGTCAATCTGTCCAGCTTCTTCAAAAGCTTGGACGTGTCGTCAGTGCTTTGACAACGAAGACTTTCTTCTAAATGCTTTGCGTTGACTTGAAATATATGCAAGCAACCACAGGTAGCAATGATAAACCCCGCAAAAGATGCGACAGCAAAGAAATACTGCCAGAAACCTTTTATACCAACCGTCGTAATAATCGTCACTAATAATCCTATTGCGGCGGCTGAAAGAGTAATAACCATCTTATCCTGCTCCATCCTCGTCTCAATCCAAGTAGAAAGCAGGGTCTGGTAATGGGCAATATTCTTGCCTTCCAGCTCTCTCAATTCGCGCTTTTGTCTTTCTTCATTGCTTTCTGCCATAACATCTCCGCTCAAACATCGTCCTTCTTGAATTTCTTTCCACACTTGGGGCACTCAACCTCATCGTCAAAAAACAAACTACATGGCACATCTGCCCCGCAATGCGGGCATTTAACCATGTCCGCGCCCATCGCAAAATCAAAACCTAAGAACTCATCAAATAAATCGTCCGGCATTTAATTCCTTTTACCGCGATCTTGCCGCTACAGCATCGTCAATCCACGATCCAATATTGTTCGCGATATCGTTATATGCATCGTAAGAACTTGGATTGTAACACTTGACGAGACTAGATAGTTTTCCGCCATTTTTTAGACTGATATTATCGAAGGGGTTTAAACCTTGGCTACATTTTCCATTTCTGGCGCAATTAATATTGTGAATATAAATTCCTAATACGCCCTTGCCGTCATTCCATCCTTTTATAATCTCGTATTGAACCCACGGCCGCTTTGAAGTTTCTGTACCGATCAAAACAACAACACACGACTTGTACTTCATATTGTCGTCGATCCATTTCTTAACAGCGTCGTCATTCTTTCGAATCTGCTCCCAGTCATTAACAGATACAGGGGTATTGCCTTCAATAACTCCGATATTGCGAATCTGTTGAACTCTAAAAACGTCGTTATCAAAATGAAAACTGTAGAAAATCTGCTTCTTTGCCATAGTCAATCCCCCTTACTTTAAAATGTATTTTGACAGAATCTGATAAGCAATAATCGCTACCACTATCAATAACGGAATCCCATAGAAAACTCGCAACGTGATCGACCACATAACCTTCCCTCTTGAATCGACCTTGTCTTTATACCGGTGCGGATTAAGATCATACAATAGACTGAAATCATTCTTTGGTCTCACTTCAATAATCCATTCGTACATTTTTCTATACATCTTTTCAGTCTGAAGAAAAAAGGCATCCAAATACCAGAAGGCTACGAGCGGTATAAAAAGAACAAGGCATAAATAGATCGGATCAATATTCTTCTCCATTAAGGCAAGAACAACGGTTACAACGGTCAAAGCCCATCCTTTGATAAGAAACGAGTTCTGAGCCATCCGGTTAATACAGTTTTGAATAAGGTCTATTTCCTTGTGAATAACTTCAATATTATTCTCGCCCATATCCACCTCCTCTATTCAACCCCCATCGCCTTGAACACCGCGTCGATCGGGTCGGCAAAAAAGCTGTTTTGAAACTTTGCCAAGAGTTCTCCGGGTACCGTCTGGAAGTCTCCAACACTACTTGAAGGAATAAGGATCCTCCGCGCACCGGCGTCAAGCGCCACGCGCATAGATTCCGCCAGATTTTCAACCGGAACGATATTTCCACCCAAGCTCATACTGCCTAAGACAACTATTTGAGACTGCACCGGCTTGCGCATCAGCGCCGAAGCAAGCGCAATAACTGCTGTCAAAGTTAACGCCTCCGCCGATCCAGAATTATGCAGTTCAACGACATGGATATGGAAATCATGATCGCCTGCTTTAGGCGTGACGCTGACCCTCGAGGAATTCGCCTTGAAATAATCAAAGGCCACGCGCAGGCTTTCCTTGGCCGCAGAATTAGAGCCAAGCCCTGAGAAACGAACAGATCCGTTCCCCGGACTCATTTGAATTTCAATACGATACAAACCCAGATGCCCGTTACTGCCGCGCGCTACGGTATGAATAGTCCCCGGGTTCATGGGCCCGTCAGGAATCAACGCACCCCCGCCTTGCTCAGGCACCGAAATATACTTCTCGTCATTTGTTTCCTTATCCCCATAGCTAAAATGTACATCAAAGAATTCCATTCCGCCGATCTTCTTGAGCTGTTCCTTAACCCTCCGCCTCGTCTCAAGTGCATAATCCAAACATTTCGCAACCGCGGCCTTATCGTACTCCCCATGAGGGTAAAGAAGTTTTAAC
>CAYXSY010000046.1:0-3290 GCA_964467905.1 uncultured Planctomycetales bacterium
GGCATCATCGGTGATAATTATACTTTTAAGAACTTAAAGGTAGTTTCTCAGGCAACCGCGGAATATCTGGGTAAAGGCAGGTCTGTTGCAGTAGGGTATGATACGCGTTTTTTATCCGCTAAATTCGCCTTAACAGCAGCAGAGATATTGAGAAATAACGGGCTAAAGGTATTTCTTTCAGATAGGCCGGTGCCTACCCCTACTTTAAGTTTTGCCGTTAAGTCTAAGAAGCTTGATTTAGGAGTTATGATTACCGCTTCTCATAATCCGGCTGAATACAATGGTTTTAAGATCAAGACGCACTCCGGAGGAGCTGCCGGACATGAGATAACCGCCGATGTGGAAAAGAGGCTGCCTTTGGTTAAAGTTCAGGAATACAATAGCGATGGTGGCGTAATAAAAGAGGATAATTTTATTAAGGATTATGTACGTTTTATCCGTTCCTACATAGATCTTAAGCAAATAAAGAAGAAGAAGTTTAAGGTTATAGTGGATTCTATGTATGGCTCCGGAGACAGCTATATCGCCGAGATATTAAAAGATACAAACATCGAGCTGGAATTTTTGCGCAATACCATAAATCCGTCATTCGGAGGCTCGCGTCCCGAGCCGATTGAAGAGAATCTAGAAGCGCTAAAAATAATGGTTAAGGACGGTAAATTTGATTTAGGTATCGCCCTTGACGGCGATGCTGACAGGATAGCTGCTGTTGCCCCGGGAGGGGTTTTTATACATCCCCAGAAGATACTGGGTCTCTTAGCGTTGCACTTAAATGAAGATAAAGGTCTTTCGGGCGGGATCGTAAAGACTATAGCAGGCACTACTATGATAGACCACATCGCAGATTATCTGAAAGTCAAGCTTTATGAGACTCCCGTAGGATTTAAATATATATCTAATCTTATGGAAAATGAAGATATCGTTGCCGGTGGCGAAGAGGCCGGCGGTATGGGGGTTAAGGGCTATATCCCGGAACGCGACGGCACGGTGGCGGGGTTATTGCTGCTTGAGATGATGGTACATCGTAACAAAAATATACTTAAGATATTAAACGAAGTGGAGAAAAAATTCGGCAGGTATTATTATCTTCGGGATGATTTGCATTTAAAAGAAAGGGTTGAGCCGAAGAAAGATAAGCTGCCGGCGCAGTTATTAGGCAAGAAAGTGGTGGAGGTCAAGGATTTTGACGGCATCAAGCTTATCTGCGAAGACGAAAGCTGGCTGATGTTCAGAGGCTCCGGCACGGAGCCGATAATGCGTATTTATGCTGAGTCTAGAAACCTTAATTTTGCCAAGAAACTGATTGCTTTGGGGAAGAAAATAATAAGCAATGGTGTATAAGGTATCAAGATTTATTTGTTGGTTGTTTTCTTTGGTATTTTTCCCGATTAAGGTCTATGGAGTTGATAATCTCCCTAGGGAAGGGGCATTTATTTTAGCAAGCAATCATATCAGCAACCTTGACCCCATTATATTGGGGGTAATGATAAGAAAACGCAGGCCGAGTTTCATAGCTAAGGATAGCCTGTTTTCTAATTTCTTTGCTAACTGGTATATGCATTCGCTTGGCGCATTACCGGCTAAAAGAAACCAGCGCGATATAGGCGTATTAAGAGAGGCGCTGAAGAGATTAAATAAAGGAGAGATATTGATATTATTCCCTGAAGGTACGCGTAACATCAAAGGTGAGATTCATGACGCTCAGTCGGGGGTGGGTTTTCTGGCTGCTAAATCAGAAGTGCCGGTTTTTCCTGCCTTTATAGAAGGGTCGCATAAGGTTCTACCTAAAGGAGCTTTATTACCTAAAAGATCGCATATTTCTGTTTACCTCGGTAAACAAATTCCTATAGAAAGGAGCATGCCTTATCAGGATATAGCGAATTGCATTATGGAATCCGTAAGGCATCTTTCATGCCGGAATTAGGACCTGGCCTGCACTATTTATACGTAAATAACCCTGTCTTTATATTCTACTTTGCATCGTGTCAAAATTTTTTAAGGAGGAGGTGTTTGTTTAGTAGTCCCGTATTTTCTAATTATGAGTTAAGATAATCAAATTCAGAGTGTAAATAAAAAGCTAAAACTACAAAAACTATAATAAGGAGAACTAAGATGTCAGAAGAAAGATCAATAATGGAAGAGCTTTATAAGCAAAGCATTAAGGATGTCAGAGAGGGGCAAATAGTTAAGGGTAAGATAGTTTCGGTAAGGCCTAAGGAGGTATTGGTAGATATAGGATTCAAGTCTGAAGGTGTCGTGCCGATAGCAGAATTTTCAAGAGAAGATCTTAGTGTAGGTAAAGAAATGGATTTTCTGGTTGATTCTCTTGAGAATGAAGCAGGGACCCTTAGTTTGTCACGCGATAAGGCAGTGCGGATAAAAGGCTGGGATGTAGTTTTGAAAGATTACCAGGAGGGTGGATTTGTCGAGGGAAGGCCTAATAAGAAGGTAAAAGGCGGATTTCTCGTTGATGTTATGGGCATAGAAGGATTCTTGCCGGTTTCACTTTCTTCTTTTAAGGGCGTTTCCGACAGGGATATTCTTAACAATACCTTTAAGTTTAAGATCGTTAAGGTAAATAACTTAAGGCACAGCGTAATCCTCTCGCGTCGGGAAGTAATACATAAGGAGAAAGAGGAGGCTAAGTCTAAGCTTTGGGAAGAGCTTAAAAACGGCGAAGTTTATACCGGTACCGTAAAGGCAATAACCGATTTTGGGGCTTTTATTGATTTAGGCGGTGTTGATGGGCTCTTGCATATCACCGATATGTCATGGTCAAAAATCAGCCATCCTTCGGAGGTTGTTGCTTTAGGCGATAAAATAGAAGTTATGGTTTTGAATATGGATAAGGAATCGGGTAAGGTTTCTCTTGGCCTGAAACAGCGTATGCCTGATCCCTGGCAGGATATCGATAAGAAGTATTCTGTTAGCTCTAAACTTAAAGGTAAGATAGTCAATATTCTCCCCTACGGTGTTTTTGTTGAGCTGGAGAAGGGCATTGAAGGCCTGATCCATGTTTCTGAAATATCCTGGACTAAGAGAGTTACTAATCCTAAGGAAATGTTTGCTATAGGCGATATGGTTGAGACGCAGGTTCTAAGCGTTGATAAAGAATCGCGCAGGATTTCACTTAGTTTAAAACAGCTGGAGCAGAATCCTTGGTTAGAGGCTGAAACCAAGTATCCCGCGGGGACAAAAGTTTCAGGTAAGGTCAGGGGTTTTACTGATTATGGGGCTTTTGTAGAGCTTGATTCTAATCTGGAAGGTATGATTCATGTTTCAGATATGTC
>CAYXSY010000047.1:0-2809 GCA_964467905.1 uncultured Planctomycetales bacterium
AGATATCCGGTAAAGGAGTGGAATTAAACTGGATTACTTCAGTTGCTCCTAATGCACGCGTGAATATTGCTAACGGTAAAGTTGGCATACTTCTCACCCCGGAAGGTTTCGATAACAAAACCGGCAATACAGCATTTTCTATGAACTTTACTCCTAGTTTTTCTCCCGGAGCGAAATGGAATAATGTAGGTAGGTCAAGCCTGGAAAGAAGAGTAGACCCTGAGACTAATCAAATAGCAATGGTGCCTACGCCCATAGTAAGAATTACGGATACCTTTAGTGTAGGAACAAAATTTGATAGTAAGGGGCTTGGTTCAATGCAGATTGTAGGCTCTCCTTTTGATCCGCATACCTTTGCTGCGGTTACAGCAGGAGAAATGAGCGGATTGATTGCCGGGCACAACTCTTTTTCAGCTACGCAAAAGCTCTTTGAGAGCACGCGTCCCAATGAAACATCAGTATTCGATTATGATTATGCCAAAGCGTTTAATATGCTTAGTTCTTCTGATATCGCCAAGAAAGGCGTTGTCAGTAATGATGAGTGGAATAAGATTGTCGGCAAATCTTGGTATAGCGCGCATTTTGAAGGGACCGCTACCGACCCGTTAGGACAGAAATTTAATATCTGGGGTGGCAGGCTTAATGAAGGAGCTGACGGCATAAAGATTCCGACAATGATGTTGCACAGCGTCCAGCCGTTTAAGGTATATCAAGAAACCACTATATCAAAAGTTGGTACTGGTTCCTCATCGCAAAAAATACTCCCCAATGGTGCTGTAGCTACCTTAACTGGCTACGGAAGAGATAGCAATGGAGTTTATAATAATTTTAGCAATATGCAAGCTATGCCGTTGCAAGAACCGGTGCAACTTGAAACCGGGAAATGGGCTTTAGCCGAGCCGTTTTTTAATGGCTTAGCCGTGTCTAATGGTGCTGTTTGGAATTTTGACTCGCAAACTTGGGGAGGTAATGCACCTCTCGCGGTAAAAAAGGCGTTTGAGCCAATTACAGGTGTACGTAACGGCTTTACAATGAGCAATGCCATCCCTGATGTTATTGCTACTAAGTTCGTTAATGATTCAGGCAAAGAGTTATATACCCAGAAGAATTTCTGGTCAGCTACAGCTCCCGGCAAGATTGATTATTCAAGCGGCATACGCATAGAAGATAGAGCGTTCCCGAAGATGCAGGCAATTGACCAGGGGTGGATGACTAAGAATACAGTTACTGTATTTCAGGGAGATAAGTTAGTTAATGCGAGTTTCACCGGTGCCATGGGCAATTGGTGGAATATGCAGAAAGCCGATCAGGTAGCTCCGCGTATCGGCCAGACTTTAGATATGCAGAATATACAGGGCGTTGATACGCAGGTTCCTGTAGCAGTATTCGGGCAGGCGACACTGCAGACTCCTCGTAGCTACCAGATAATGGTTAATGAGGGCGATAAGATTGTTGCAAAAGCAGTTGATGCCAACGGAAAATTATTAGGCAATACCGGAGCATCACCTCTTAGATTAGATAATCCGTTTACTTCAAGGGTTATGAATGTAGATATGAGTAGGGAGATTCCTACATTTACTCTTGATAAGACTTTGGTGCAGGAGAATTTCGATCAGAGAACCGGAAGATATACGGGTTCATTTGTGCTTGAGGCGGGCAATTTAACCTATAGTAATGTGCGTGCAGGCCTTAATGAAGAAGGCATGCTTGAAGCAGGAGTTAAGTTCCCCGACGGGACATTTGCTCTTCCGCTTAGACAGGTAGAGATAAAAGGATTAGACGGCAAGAGTCATTTAGAAACAACCTGGTTTGGCGCAGGCACAAATCAAAAAGACAGCTCCATTACTTTTAATTATAATCCAACGCTTGATCAATTGGTTTTGAACAAAGATGCCGGGCGTCTGACCCAGCAAACAGCTTTAGGCAAAGATTTGTTTACTCACGTTACAGATACTGGTATTACTACGCAGGCCAAGAATTTATGGCGTTATGATGAAATGATGAATCCTGCCTTAGGCGATAAGGGCTGGAAAGCGCCGGATACAAGAGTTAACTTTGGATTCTTAGGTGAAGCCAATAAAGGCTTTACCATTCAGCAGTCAGCTCCCGGAATTAACGGCGGAGCATTCCAGAACAAAACAATATTCGCGCAGGACACACGTCTTTATGCTACAGAGCAGAATAATAATGTGACTACAGTCAAGAAGGACCAGCCGATATTCCATTATTTAGGTAAAGATTTATTATTCGATGAGCCCGGAAGAATAGGCGGCGGCGCAGGCGGCGGGTATGTCTTAGGTTACAATCTTGATCACTCCGGCTTGAGCGCTTTCCCGAATGCAAATCATATCCTCACCGGTAAAGACGCATTAATGCCGGTAATTATGGGCTTAGATGAAAATGGCGCTTTTGGCGTTAATGTGGTTTCTATGGCAGGAGGTCTTACTCCTAATGACGGCCTAAGCTATAAATACAGCTCTTTTAACGATGTCAAAGTCGGCAACGTAACTTTACAGACTGGTAGTGATAAATTAATCACCGTTAAAAATATGGATATCCTTTTACCTGACGGCTCGTTTAAGGGAGAGGAAAGAAGGGGTAATTTAGGTATAAGCGGAAATTATATAGTAACAGGCGGAAAAATTAATAATATAGAGGGCGCAACTTATATGGATATGAGTGATAAGAACAGCCCTAAGCCGATAACCCTTACTAATTCTCCTCTTGGCAAAGATTTTGCGCAGGATAATTTCGGAAACACCTGGAATATGCAGACTGGTTTAATGGAGCAGCCGCTTGCTATGACCGA
>CAYXSY010000048.1:0-2765 GCA_964467905.1 uncultured Planctomycetales bacterium
TTGAGGACGGTAAGTCCTTAAGGAAGACTGCGAATCTCTTGGGCCCGGACTGGGATATGTCCACGGTTTACCACTACAAGAAAAAGTTTGCCAAAAGGTAGTTTCTATTAAAAAAAATGGCGTTTTCTTTTAATGAAAGATGGGAATGTTAAAGGAACCTTTAATAGATGAAAATATAGAAAATACTAATATTTGGGTATCTTAATAAATATAATTTTCAAAAAAGAAAAAGAAAATAAAATATTATTTTTTAGATTTAGGTTTCTTACTTTAGATTAATTCTTTTCCACATTTTGGACATTTCACCCAATCTATTTCTACTGGATTTCCACAAGACGGACAATTTTTCTTTATATCATAACCGCATTTTGGGCATGATATCCAATCTTTTTCTAGGATGTTACCGCACGATTTACATAAAAACTCTTCTTGAATTCTTTCTTCTATTTTAGGTTCTTTTTCGCCATTACTTTTTCTTTTGGATTTTCTATAAATCAAGAAGATTATGATTAATAGGAAAAATAAGCTTGCCACAATAATTCCTATATAAGTATATATCCTTGTAAGGGCATTTCTTCTATTGTTCCATAGGTACTGATACGTATCTAGATTAGAATTTGCATTTGAAATAACTTTTTGTAAATTTGAGCTTTGCAAGTTCATTGAATTTGAAAAAATTTCCACTGTGTCTTGAAAACTTTTAAGGTTATTGTCAAGATTTTTTAAAGGTTTTTGAATAGAGCCATAACTATTTGTTAATTGTATGAAATTATTTAACTCACTCCTTGCATTATCCACATATGAATTAACTTCATTTACTTTATCATCCATTTTATTTAAGGATGAGATGCCATTATTAAGTGTTCCTTCAATATCTTCAGGTACATCCCCTCCAGAGCGAAGTGTCTTAAGTTCACTAATAACTTCGGGCAATGAATTCTTAATATCTTCACTTGCTTTTATCCATTGTTCAATTACAAGATTAATATTTTGTATTGTATCAACTATTGTTTTGAGTTCTGGATAAATCAACTGAAGTGCATTCCATCCTATATTCAAAAGAAAGTTATTTTCTATGATCTCAACTGAATTCACAATAGCATCTGTGATGGTTGAAATTGGATATAGGATATCATATATATCTTCAGAAGAATTTAATATTCTTTCAATGTCTTTTAAATCTGATTCACTTAACTCTTTAGATGCCTTTACCCAAGAATATTTTCTTAATATGTTCTTTGCTAGAGAGCTATCTTCTACTAACATCCCTTCTGAAGAAATAATCTCAATTCCATTGCAAGATGAAAATGCATTATTATAGTTAACTATAACATATTCTTTTCCTGAAAGAATAATAGGTTCCATTATCTCATAATTCTTATCGAAAAGAATCTTATTTGTCTCAGCTAACTTGTTACGGGTGCTTGGGTCTAAAGTTTGTGTTATTGTTGGCGGAAGCGGTTCAGAAACAGGAAAGCTGGTCGAGGGGGACGGAATGTATTGATTAGGTTTATTCTCAAGACTAATCAAATCTGAAACTAAACTTTGAACTGCA
The DNA here is from genome assembly GCA_964467905.1 of uncultured Planctomycetales bacterium. Lineage (GTDB taxonomy): Bacteria > Omnitrophota > Gorgyraeia > Gygaellales > Profunditerraquicolaceae > CAYXSY01. The sequence goes on from CAYXSY010000048.1 coordinate 1,556, forward strand.
AACCTTGTTGCATCAGTGTTAGCTCCAGCAACAATTAAAACATCATAGCCTCTGCCAAATGGATCCGATATCCATTCCCACTCTCCAGTTGATGTTGACCAGTTAACTGTGGATGCACCCATATTCATTAGATTCCTAACAATGCTATTAGATACAGGATAACCTACAAGGATAAGGTTTTTGTTCAAGGTAGCAGTGTTTATTTCGGCATCGAGTTTTATTAGATCTATTGGGTCAATGTTCTGACCTGACAAATTAGCTATTGCTGCTGCAAGAAGACTTGCAGAAACTACTTCTGATGCGTTGGCTGTTGCACCAACTACTATAATCACATCAGGCTCCCCTGTTGATGGATTTATAAAGAAAGTTTTTGGAAGACTGAATTCGTAAGCAGAAATTGATGAAAGAATTATTATATTCAATAAAAAAAGAGTCAATAAATTTATAGTTCTTCTACTGTGCATTTTTCGTGATATTTTCAGGGAATCACCTGCAAACTCTAAATTTAACTATATGCTAAATAGATAACTTAAGGTTTTGAATCTTATAATTATCCTCCAGATTTAGTTTATTGTTGTCTTTTGCCATATATAAGGATATGGAAAAAAATACGGGAAATATGAAAAAAATAAATTTTGATTTATTTACCTTCTCTCTGTGTAGTCCCAGCATATCTTCCATATTGGTAAGTCTGCACATGTTGGATCGATTATCTTGTAATACACAGGGGTTCTTGGATGGTCTATTCCTGTGGCAAATTTAGGATCTTTTACCACCTTTGTTTCTGGTACTATTAATGCAACAACTCCAGTAGGCGTATAACCAAGCAGAGCTACAGGCTTTGAGGCTCTCCGCTGAATAGCTACCTTTGTCTTTTGAGATATTGCTCCATTGTCAGGTATTGCCTTTATAGTAGTCTTGAATCCCTTGCCGCTTGGATCTCTTACCCTTTCCAATATGTAATTAGGATTTCCCAATTCAAAGAAAATCTTCTCACTCATGTATATCTTATCAAACTGGTCAAAGTACTTTATGTCTTCAAGCTTTATCTGGCCGCTTTCAGGTATCGGCACTATGACAAAATCTTCACCTTGTATTCTACTTTTTACATTGTCATTTGGTGTATCCAGTACAAGTGTCTTTGCAGATGCAAACGATGCCGAAGACAAAATAACCAATATAGCCACCAAGGCTTTAGATAATTTCTTTC
>CAYXSY010000049.1:0-2665 GCA_964467905.1 uncultured Planctomycetales bacterium
GGTTATTATAATTTGAAGGAAATGGATTGTCTGCGTTAGGTAATTATTTGGTTGACAAGGGTAAATTTATAGTATATAATTACTTCTATAGTATTTGAGGGAATCAGGACAAAGCCGTAAGGCAGAAAGTTAGAGCCCTTACGGTTTTTTGTTTGACGCCTTAATTTGCGCTGCGATTGGCGCTTCGTAAGTTATGGCTTTATTTGAGGAGGTGAAGTTAGTAGTGGCAAAGGGTAAAGTTAAGTGGTTTTCGAATCAAAAAGGCTATGGTTTTATTACCCCTGAGTCAGGCGCGGATGTATTTGTACATTTCAGCGCTATCCAGGGTGATGGCTATAAGAGCCTTCAGGAAGGCCAGGATGTTGAGTTTGAGATTGAAAATGGCCCCAAAGGAGAGCAAGCTGTAAAAGTAGTAAAGCTCTAATCTGCAAAGATGGCAAAGCCTAAGCCCGGATTGAAAAATCCGGGCTTTTTTTATTTCTCTGTAACAGGTTGGCTGCCAGATTTGTTTTATGTCTGGTGGGTGTTATGTTATAATAATTATCTCTTATCTTACAATCAGATTAATAAAATAAGGATTTGGTGTGTGACAGGGGTGAACCCCGTTACACACTATAGTATGGCAGGTGATAGAATGAGGTGTGTAACGGGGTGAAAAAACGTGTTGTTGTCGCAATGAGCGGAGGCGTGGATTCTTCTGTAGCCGCATTACTCCTTAAAAAACAGGGATATGAGGTTATCGGTCTTACTATGTGTTTTTCTAAGGCCCAGGTCATAGAGATTAAGAATGTAGAGGGTAGAAAACAGGGTTGTTGTGGTCTCGATAATATCGAAGATGCCAAAATAGTGGCACATAAATTGGGGATAAAGCACTACGTCCTGAATTTCTCAGAGGAGTTAAAGAGTAAAGTCGTTGAGGATTTTCTATGTGAATATCTTAACGGCAGGACGCCCAACCCTTGCGTTAGGTGTAACCAGTATATTAAGTTTGGCCTTTTGTTAGATAGGGCTTTAGGTTTAGGTGCAGATTTTCTAGCCACTGGCCACTACGCACGCGTAGAGGCTAATCCCGGGGAAAAGATTTTCTTATTGAAGAAGGCAAAAGATAAGAAAAAAGACCAGTCATATTTCTTATATAGGTTGAATCAAAGGCAGCTTAGGCATGCGATTTTTCCGCTAGGTAGTTATACAAAAGAGAGGGTAAGAAAAATAGCCAAGGCCTTTGGTTTAAATGTTGCGGATAAGCCGGGAAGCCAGGAAATATGTTTTATTCCCGGTTATAACTACCACTCTTTTTTAAGAGAGCATCTTAAAAATAAGATAAAACCCGGATTGATTAAGGATATGTCGGGTAGGGTATTAGGTAGGCATAGGGGAATAGTTTTTTATACCTTAGGACAGCGCCAGGGCCTGGGGGTTGCCTGCGGATACCCGGCGTACATAAATAAAATAGACAACCTTTCTAATACTATAACTGTCGGCAGAAGAGAAGAGTGTTTATCGAGTATTTTTAGTGTGAAAGATGTTAATTTTATAGTTCCTCCGATAGAAAAGAAGATTGCTGCTGTAGCCAAGATAAGGTATAATCATCAGGGAAGCCCGGCAGTAATCGAGAGGAAAGATAAAAAAGTAAGGGTTATTTTTAAGAAAGCGCAGTTTGCCGTTACTCCCGGGCAATCAGCTGTATTTTATAAGCATGGTACAGTGTTAGGCGGCGGGATAATTGATGAGGTATTGGAATAATTATGAACACAGGTAAGTATAAGTTAGAGAAAAAGATAGAGGAGCTGAAGAAAAAAAGACATGCGGTCATATTAGCGCATAATTATCAGCTTCCTGAAGTACAGGATGTAGCTGACTATAGGGGTGATTCTTTGGAATTAAGCCGTATAGCCAGTAAGACCGAAGCCCAGGTTATCGTATTCTGCGGCGTGCATTTTATGGCCGAGACAGCTTCTATACTTTGCCCCGATAAAAAAGTCATAATGCCGGATGTGCATGCTGCCTGTCCTATGGCAAATATGATAAGGCCGCAGGATTTAAGGAAGCTAAAGAAGGAGCATCCAGAAGCCGTAGTTATAGGTTATGTTAATACTTCGGCAGAGGTAAAGGCCGAGCTGGATGTTTGTTGTACTTCGACTAATGCGGTTGCAGTGGTCAATGCCTTTAAGGATCGCAAAGAAATAATATTTGTCCCCGATAAATATCTCGCAGATTTTGTTTCAAAACGCACTGGTATAAAACTTATCAGTTGGAATGGATTTTGTCCCACGCATGTAAAAATACTGCCTGAAGATATAAAAAGAGAGAAAATGTTTCATCCTTTTGCTAAAGTCATAGTGCATCCGGAGTGTCTGCCTTCTGTGGTGGCGCTGGCCGATGGAGCTCTTTCCACCAGCCAAATGGGTAAGTTTGTTAAAGAAACTGACGCAAAAGAGTTCATTATCGGAACGGAAGCGGGAATAATCTATCGCTTAAAGCAGGACAATCCCGATAAAGAATTTTATCCGGCTTCTGAAAGGGCTGTTTGTCCGAACATGAAGCGTACTACCCAGGAGAAGATTATTTGGGCGCTTGAAGAACTTAAAGAAGAAGTAAAGGTTTCGGATGATATCCGTATGCGCGCTAAAAAAGCCATTGATTTGATGCTAGAGATTGTATGATC
>CAYXSY010000050.1:0-2338 GCA_964467905.1 uncultured Planctomycetales bacterium
TTTAGACTATATTCATAGGAGTAAAGATGGCCGTATTAAGCAGAAAAGAAAGAGACCGTCAGTTACGTAGATCCGATATCCTTAGGGCAGCAGAGCATATATTTGCTCTAAAAGGATATCACAAAGCGACAGTAAGAGATATCGCAAAAGAAGCCCAATACGGAACTGGTACGGTTTACCTGCATTTTAAGGATAAAAATGCTCTTTATTTTGCTTTGCTTGAAGAGAAGATGAAATCTTTGTTATTAATGTTTGGGGAAAAAATAGAGCAAGAGAAGGACACCAGAAGGAAATTAGAGATCTTGGTGCGGGAAGGTTTGGTTTTCTTCGAGAAAAATCAGGATTTCTTTCGCATATTTACCTCCCAAGAAAACGAATTATTCTCGGAGATGAAGTTTTTAAAGTCTTCTACGGGACTACAAATGCAAGAATATACCGCAAGTTTATTGAGAGAGGCGCAAGAACAGGGGGTAGTTAGCAGGGATTTCGATGCTTGGCAGCTTGCCGGAGTGTTTAGCGCCATCATGAAAACCATTGTTCTTAATTGGCTGCGGAAGAAAGAGAAGAAGAATGATAATCTAGCTGATTTGTCTGGTACGATCCTTAAATTATTCCTAAATGGTGCAGCAAATAAATAATTCCTACCGTAGTGTCAATTCCCTAACCTAATAAAATATTAAAAAATCACCTTGACAAAACCAATCATGAATGGTATATTTCTAATATGAACATATGTTCATATAATGATTAACTGTTCAAGATAAACATAACTTAGGAATAAAATGAAAAGGGCAATATTTCTTATCAGTTTAAGTATAATTGCGCTATTTACCTATAATATAGCTGTGGCGGAGAGTTTAGGGGTGGATTCTGTTTTGCAAATAGACCTTGATGAGACTATCAAGCGGGCTTTGGATACCAGCGAAGCATTAAAAATTAAGGATAGCGAAGTCAAGAAGAGCCAGGGGATTTACGGAGAGGTTCGGTCCGAAGCATTGCCGCATATTAGCGGTCAATCGACTTGGACTAACAATATGGATTATCCTGATAAAGCCGCCGGCAAGTATTACGACCATTCATTAGATAACGGCTTAAACGCTTCGCAGCTTATTTGGTCGTTTGGCAAAGTAGCGTACGCTATAGATTCGGCTAAGAACGCCGTGGAAGCAACTCGTTTGAACAAAGAAGCAACTAGGCAGGAGGTTATTTTTGCCGCAAAATTAAGCTATTATAGCTGTCTGCTTGCTAAGAACACTCTATCTATAGCCGAGAAATCGTACGCAGATGTCATTGAGAATAAAAAAATACTCAGTGAACGCTCTTACGGAGGCCGCAGTTCGAAATACGAGATCGTTAAAATAAATGCTGATGTGGCGGCCAGGGTTCCGGCGGTCAATGAAGCACGTACCCAATTTGATGCTGCCACCGAAACCTTAAGAAGGGTTATTGACATTAATTTTGACCGCAAGATTGAGCTTAAAGGAGATTTCCAGGAACAGTATATGGATTTTAATTATGAAACGCTGGTGAATGCCATGTACGCATACGAGCCTTATCTGCAGGAACTCGGTAAAACAATCGACTCTACCGAGGCGAACGTAAAAAGCAAATATGCAAATTTCCTACCTACGATTTCTGCTTTTGCCTCTATGAATTATAAATCCGACACCAATAAAACTAATGTTTTGAATGATCTCGATAAATACTCTGCCGCTGGTCTTAAGGTGAGCGTTCCGATTTGGGAGGGGGGAATGAAGGAGGCACAGCTGAAGGAAGCCAAAGCGGTTAAGGAAATTGCCGTTCTCAGGAAAGAACAGGCAGAAAAAGATTTACTGTTGGAGCTCAAGAAAGCTTATTTAGAATATGAACAGTATAAGAATAATCTTAAAGCAAATATCGAAGCAGTGAGCCTTGCCGAAGAGGCATTTAAACAGACGCAACAGATGTTTTCCTCCGGCCAGGTTAGCATTACTGATCTCAACATTGCGGAACTTTCTTTGACTAACCAAAGGCTCAATAAGGAATCCACGCTTTACAATATAAATATAACGCTGGCAAAAATCGAGAAATTAGTAACCGAAAAATACGAACATGAAAAACTTTAGACGAGAGACGGTATACTTAATAATTATTATCGTTAGTTTAGCTTCCGTTGCAATACGTATCCAGGCGGTTAAGGCGGCCCGCAGTAAGGCAATCGTCAGTTTCTATGAGGAATGGAAGAAAGCCGGAAAGCCGGTTGAAGTCCGGGAGATCGCAACTAAGGATGTCCCCGTGTACGCTCAGTTTACGGTCAGGGTTGTCGACGGATGCCTTGCCCGTGGTTTTGTCACCGGAG
>CAYXSY010000051.1:0-2010 GCA_964467905.1 uncultured Planctomycetales bacterium
TCAACCAAATAATTACCTAACGCAGACAATCCATTTCCTTCAAATTATAATAACCCAAGACTTTAACCTTAGCTCTGGATTGAGAGACCAGCCAATCATGGTATTTCTTCATAAAACGATCATGATAAGGCTTGTTTTTCCACTCATAAACAGAAGCATACTGGTTCTTATAGCCTAGGCGCCTCAACGTAAAATAAGCGATGAAACCTTTGGCCTTTTTAGTATAAGAAGCCCACATCAGGCTGTCTTTACGGTAAAACTTAAGCTGGCTTGGCTGGACCTCAAATAAAACTGCATGTATAAACATAGGATTGAATACAAAATTCAAGTTTTAGAACTAAGCTGCCCGCTCTTTTTAAGATACCTAGCGCAAAAATATAACATAACTAAAAGGATAAACGGTGCTGTAATAATAATGATTTTATATTTGTTTTGGCTAAGATTATAGAAGCGATAACTCTTGCATAACCAAACGGCATAACAACCAACAAGTATACCTATGGAAGTGCCGTAGTCCTTACGGATAGCTTTTTTCCAGTCGTAAGAAAATTGTTTTAATGTTTGGGGCAAACCGGAGAAATCAGGGACAAAGCGATTTACTTTCTTACTGTATGCTTCGTATTGCGCGCCGAAATGTTTTCTTAAATAATCTTCTTCTGCTGTTACTATAGACAAGTAAATATAAGCAAAAAAAGGGATTACGATAATATACACCCAGACAGAACCATAAATCAACGCGATGCCTACGATAGCAAGGAAATTTGCCACATACATAGGGTTACGCACGTGCGCATATACCCCCTCTGTCACAAGATCATCCGCGTATACACGGCCGTCTTTACCGCCGCGCTTAATATAGGCCAGTCCAATAACAAAAAGACGCAATAGCACCCCCGCCAAAGCGGTGATAGAACCTAGAATTACTACGGCAACATCAACATCACTTCTGTCTAAGAATAAGGCGGGCTTTGTAAAAATAAGCACAACGATGATAAATAAGGGAAATAAAAAATTGCGGAAACGAAAGAAAACCGCTCCGCTTTTCAATAAGAATATATGTACGCCTTTTTGTATCATATTACTTTAATGCCAACATCCCACAGAAGTTATACCATTTAAAAAACATATCGCACTCCTTAAATCCGCTGTCAAGAAGCAGTTGACGGTTTTCTTCCGGACGATAAGGAATCAAAACATTCTCCAAGGCCTCTCTCTTTTGGGAGATTTCCAGCTGGCTATAGCCCTGGCGTTTCTTAAAGTTATAATAGTAATTAATAAAAAGCCTATTCAAGGTTGAATCTATACTTAAAACTTTCTCAACCAGGATAAGACAACCGCCCTTATTAATACCCCTGGCAATATCTTCTATCATTTTCTGTCTTTTTAGAGGACGGACAAACTGTAAAGTAAGGGTAAAAATAACAACCGAGGCGTTAGAAACAGAAATACCGTCATTTAAATCCCGGCATATAAATTTACACTCTCTGTCTACTTTATTCTTCTTAAGCTTCTCTTTGGCCTTCTCAAGCATATCATTAGAATAATCAACGCCGACAAAATTGATATCTTTAGGAAGGATCTTATCTAAAGCAAGTAGAGTTGTCCCTGTAGAACAGCCCAAATCATACACATTTGTGCCCGGGGCAGCGAAATCAGCGGCTATTTCTACAGTCATACGCTGGATTTCCTGATAAAAAGGGACTGAGCGGTTCAGCATATCATCAAAGACTGCCGCAGTCTTTTTCTTGAAATTGAAATCGGTTACCTGTTGTTTTTTGCTGAAAATCTTATCTTTTCCCATAACACTTCTTTCGTTAAGTGCCTGACACTCATGAAGAATTATACTTCTTTTGGGCGGTTTTGCAAGACATATTCCCAATAGAATCACCATTCAAAACGTAACCCTGCTTCAACCTGCCTTTTAGGCTGCGGGATTCCGGGTATCTCTTCATAACTCCTGTTGAGTAAATTTGTGCCTTCAACAAACAACTCTGCGCAATCCAATAGCCG
>CAYXSY010000052.1:0-1988 GCA_964467905.1 uncultured Planctomycetales bacterium
TTTCCGATGCAGGAATCCCGTATCCGCCCGGAGCCCCGTCAGTTGCCGGAGCCATAGAGTTCCTCATCCAGCCAATCATCCTCCGGTACCATATCCATGTCAGGTTCGTCGAACAGGCTGGAGGAGTACAGCATGTTTGTGCAATACCTCTCCCGGATAGACCGCAGCCCGTCATCAGGCTGATCCTTCCAGAGGTCCGCACCGCCGGCGGCAGCCTCCTCTTCCCCGCCGTCCGCCGGACTCCATTCCGCCTCGGGGAGCTGCGGCAGGGACATTCCCTCGAAATCTCCCTGGGGAGACTGCAGGAAAACCATCCCGCTGGGGATGCCCGACAGGGCATAGAGTTGCTGAGGCTGCGGAACGATCCGGCTGTAGATATCGCCCAGCAGGACATCGCCGGAACGGCACCAGGCCCGGCAGCCCGAAAGGGAGATCATTGAGATGACAGCCCTTTCCGGCATGGACGAAGTGAACTGGAACATGGAGAGGTTCGTGGCCCCCCAGATGACGGAGAGGTTCCCGCGCCCCTGCTCCAGAAGGACGCGGAGGCCCGACATGTCCCCCCATGGCGCGACATCGGGAATGACGATTCTCAGGGGCATATCCGCGGCCCCCGAGGCCATGACGCCGTGCGACCCCTGGTTGAACCGCAGATGGGTTGACGAACAGCTTTCCATGCTGCGGGCAAGGGGCAGGTAAAGAAAACCGCCGCCGCATTCCTCCAGGGTTTCGCGGAAATTGAAAAACATATCCCTGTCCTCCGGCATAAACCGCAGAAGCTCGTTGAGCGTCCCGGTGTTGGAGTAAAAATTGTTGGTGGTGATCTGGGCAGTGCTCGGGTGGACGTTGACCAGAAGCTCCGACAGGGGATGGGGCTGATCCGCGCCGGTAAAGGGCAGGGCCCAGGATTCCTCGGGGAAGGAATAGGGAGACTTCTTATCGATGGGGTCGTTGCCCACCATGAGAGGAAGCTGCCGCCGGATCTCCCGGTACAGCCGGGAAAAGGCTGCGGTGGAAAAATCCTCCTCCAGCTTCATCCCGGCCAGGCACGAACGGAGGATCTCCCGGAACAGCCTTTCGGCGCACCCGGACCAGTAGGCGTCGTTTCCGTCCCTCAGCGAGGGCTTGTCCATAAGGCGGACGGAAAGGGCCTCGACGATGGAATCCAGATCCGAGCCGATTTCCCCATGGGAAAGAAAGGGTTCGAACAGGTCGGGAAGCCTTTCTCCGCGGCTCCGTTTTTTTCCCAGCACGATGATCCTGTCGTCCTCTCCGGCGCAGATGCGGGCAAAGGACTCGTCACGGCACAGGACGACCGTGGGGATGTCCCGGCCGCAATTCTGAAGGATACTGCGCATAAGTGTTTCAACCGCCGATGCTTGGCCTGCCACAAAAGCGTTCTTTTCGCAGAGTTCGCCGATCCTGTTCATTTTTTTTCCTCCCATCGCTGAAAACCGCCTTCATACCGGAGCCCCCGGTGTTTCCCGAAGCGGGCCATACGCCGCTGCTTTCAGCTCCGGTGATCCTGCCTTCTTTCGCTGTGGTTCCATTCTAGAACGGGGGAGGCGAAAAGCTTCGGGTGTTTAATCCGACTTCTTTTCTGGAGCCCGGACAAGGGGGGGCTCAGCGTGCGGGGAGTGAATCAATACAAAAAAGACGCTTCCTCGAGAACACGAGAGAGCGTCTTGAAACAAATCCATTCAATGCTTTTCTGGATTCGTCCTTTCAGCAGGGCAACAGGGATCCCCTTCTTTCTTGCGCTTGGTCCGCTTTTGAAGGGAAAATTTCAACCGGACCGGCTGGCACGTCTCCCGTCAGGAGTTACACCGGCGAAAAAATCAGGGAATCAGGCATTGGTTCCGGGCTTTCTTTTCAGCGAAAGCTGCTGCCGGAAATGCAGTTTTAAGCCGATCATGGCATCCTGGTCGCCCTCCGATATGATTCCCCAGGACATTACTATGGTTGCTTCAGATGGTTTCCTGTTCATA
>CAYXSY010000053.1:0-1843 GCA_964467905.1 uncultured Planctomycetales bacterium
CCGGGATGCATCTTTCTACAAATCCGAACAGGAAGACAAAACGGACTTCAGGTCCGGCAATGATATAAGGAGGGAGTATGGAAGCATTGACTCGTATACAGTTATTGCTGAAAGCACCTAAGAACCAATACAATAAGTTCGGCAATTATAACTATCGTTCCTGTGAGGACATATTAGAAGCAGTCAAACCATTATTAGAAGGTGCAACCCTTACCATCACCGATGACATTGTTGTAATAGGCCAACGGTATTATGTCAAGGCAACCGCTACGTTTACCCTTGGAGATAAGATCATATCGGTAACGGCATTTGCCCGTGAAGAAGAAACAAAGAAAGGTATGGATGCTTCACAGATAACTGGTTCTGCCTCGTCCTACGCCCGTAAGTATGCTCTGAATGGTTTGTTCCTCATTGATGACACAAAGGACGCTGACACACGGGATAATAGCACTCCTAATAACACTCAGGATAATAAACCTAACGTGGCAATGATTAATGAGGGGCAAAAGGAAATCATCAAAGAATATAAATTAAAAGCCCCTGAATTAGAAAAACTCATTGGACGGAAAATACAACGGTTGAGCGAACTCACGTTTGAAGAAGCAAAGTACCTTATCGAAAAGAGGGATACCAATGGCAAAGAATAACGAATGGAAAGGATTCGGCAGATTAGGACAAGACTCCGTAGATCACGGTAAGTTTACCACATTTTCAATCGCTATCTGGACGGGGAAGGACAAACCCCCGTTATGGTTAAATATCCTTTCATTCCACGATACCCAATATAAAAAGGGTGATGAGGTTATGGTTACTGGTAGGCTCGATATGTCCAAGAAAGATGATAAGCAATACTGGCAAGTGGTAGCCGACAAGATTGAATTGAAATCGAAACCAAAAGACGATGACTTCTTGGAGGAATAATGAAGATAACCAACAAATATAATCTTCCTCAGTCTTTGGTTAATGTTGTTTCTAATTTTCATCGTCCAACTATCGGAAGATATTCGGCTTCTGATATTAAAGCCCCCCCGTTTGTCCGCAAACTTAAAGAGGAACATTGGGACGAACTGGAACAGGATGTATCTGATATGCTGTGGCTCATCTTAGGGTCTGCTACTCATTATATTATCCAAGGTGGCGCACCCCCTGAGTCATTAGCGGAAGAAAAGATGACCACGGAATACGCAGGATGCACGATAGTATGTGTTCCTGACTTATGGGAAGAAGGAGTGATAACTGATTGGAAGATAACGTCTGCATGGTCGTTTATCCTTGGTGACAAGCCCGAATGGGAAAAGCAGTTAAACATCTATAAATGGATGTATACCCGTCATGGCTTCCATACTGATAAACTCCAAATCCACGCTATCCTGAGAGATTGGACGAAATCAAAGGCTCTTGCAGATAGCGACTATCCGCAGATTGCCTTTCAGTCTGTTGACGTTCCTGTATGGGATGATGCCAAGACAGAGAAAATGATAAGGGATTGGATAGCGGAGTTGGATTTGCCCATGCCATGTTCTGATGAGGAAAGGTGGGCGAGACCGACAACATGGGCTGTAATGGAGAATGGCAGAAAAACAGCATTAAGGGTGCTAAATAGCGAGGATGAAGCGTGGAGTTGGTTGAAGAACTATAACTGTAAAAAGGGCAAGACATACAATGTAGTTGAACGTCCAGGCGAATATATTCGTTGTAAATCCTATTGCAATGTAGCTCCGTTTTGTTCGGAAAATCCATATTTGAAGGTGGCGGCATGACCTGTGACCCCTCCCAAGAATGTTCCCCCGGTATCGGCATTGCCCTCTCAGGTAAATGTCTTGCCCATGACTACGTTGACCAT
>CAYXSY010000054.1:0-1683 GCA_964467905.1 uncultured Planctomycetales bacterium
GCCGGACGCGGCGATCGCCGACCCGGAAGGCGACGACAGAGAGGCCGAGGCGTCGACCAGCAATTCGTTGGTGCCCTCGTCTTTGGGTTTCACGTTCTGCGTAGACGGATCGGCCAAGGCCGTCGAGGTTCGCGCGAGTTGGGGAAGGTACGAACGCACCGAAAGCGAGCGCACGACCGAGGACGGGAAACCTCTCCGTTGCTGGAAGCGCATACCGTCAGGCGGTACCGCGATCGTTCCGTTCGACCGCAGGATCGTCGCCCCCATCGTCGTGGACAGCGCCTGCCCCGACGTGGTCGTCCAGGGAACCGTCGGCGATCCGCTGCCGAACGGCGACCGGCTGGTGACCCTCTTCCTGGTGAACGGTCAGACCAAGCCCGATGAAAATCAAGATCGGGCGTGGGTTTTTCAACCCGAACTGATCGTCAGGGACCCGGAAGGACGATCCATCTTCGCAAAAAGAACTTCGCTGTCCGGCATCGGATCGGACGAAGAACGAGAATCGCTGGAGATGATCTACCGGCGGCGGGTCGAGTTCGCCGTCGGACACGGAGTTTCCGTCCACGCCACACCGTCGGCCGACGATCCGGAACGCGCAGTGGAGGTCAGGACCCGCGTTTTGCCCCGGTACGAGGTCTCGGTCACCGAGACACCCGGAACCGCTCCGGACGACAGACCCGTCATGAATCGTCTCGTCTCCGACGGTTCCCTCGACATGCTGCGTCTCGCGGAAATGGAACGTGCCGATCTCGTCGCAGTCCTCGATGAGCTGGCGAAGGACTACGCCGCTTGGATTGACGAGCGGCGTACGAGAATAGGTATCGACGCGAGGGGTTACGAATCTCCGGCGACGGCCGCCCTCGACAGATGCGAATCCATTCTCGAAAGACTTCGAGAGGGGATCGAGGTTCTGAAATCGGACGACGCGGCGCTCGAAGCGTTCCGCTTCGCCAACCGTTCGATGGCGTTGCAACGTGTCCACAGCGTCCATTCGCTCAGGGTGCGGCGGGGGGAAACCGTCGATCTCGCGAGCGTCGACATTCCCGAGAACCGCTCGTGGAGACCGTTTCAGTTGGCCTTCATCCTGCTGTCCGTTCCCGCCCTGGCGAATCCCGTGCACCGCGACCGGACGGAACCGGTGGAAGCCTTTGCCGATCTTCTGTGGTTCCCGACCGGCGGCGGGAAGACCGAGGCCTACCTCGGCGTGGCCGCTTTCACCATGGCCATACGCAGATTGCAGGGAAACCTCGGCGGACTCGACGGAGGCCGGGGATTGGCGGTGATCATGCGCTACACTCTGCGATTGCTCACCATCCAGCAGTTCCAAAGGGCCACCACTTTGATGTGCGCTATGGAGGTGCTGCGACGTGTGGACACCGCCAAGTGGGGTGCCACGCCTTTCACGATCGGACTATGGGTGGGACAGCGCGTGACGCCCAACACTACCCAGGAAAGCCACGAAGCCATCGAGCGGGAAAGGGACGGAAAGTACGGAACCGGTTCCACGCCGGCGCAACTCACCTTCTGTCCCTGGTGCGGCTCCGAGATAGTACCCGGACGCGACATCGAGGTAAACCGTGACATCGGCCGGACCTTCATCTTCTGCGGTGACAAATACGGAACATGCGAATTCGGGAAGGTCAAGTCACCGGACCTCGGTCTACCGGCACTCGTGGTGGACGA
>CAYXSY010000055.1:0-1606 GCA_964467905.1 uncultured Planctomycetales bacterium
TTCTTAAGGAATCTTTCAAACAGGCCCAAGCTCACATCATAGAATCCGTCCTCAAAGGCCTTCTTTGCAACAAAAAGCGACTCTTCCTCTTTAGACTGACTTTGAGCATATAGCGGATGTTCATAAACAATAAATACCGGGCTACAAACGGCCAAAAACAAAATAATGCCAAACAGACATAATCTTCCGGCTTGCGTTTTTGTAGCTTTGGATTCAGGCTTTATTTGGAATTTGGGATTTAAGATTTGGGATTTAAGCATATATAGATAACTGATTTTTTATAATATACCACTCATTCAATTCGCCTTCAATATCTTTCTCAAGAAATCACCTGTATAAGATTTACTATTGCTGATTACTTCTTCGGGAGAACCGCTTACTACAAGCTCTCCCCCTCTATCCCCACCATCCGGGCCTAAGTCTATTATATAATCAGCGCACTTTATAACCTCCAGGTTATGCTCTACTACAACAACGGTATTGCCTTTATCAACCAACCTTTGCAAAACCAAAATTAACTTTTCTACATCGGCAAAATGCAAGCCGGTTGTTGGCTCATCAAGGATATAGAATGTCCTGCCGGTAGAACGACGACTCAACTCGCTGGATAACTTCAGACGCTGGGCTTCTCCTCCTGACAAAGTAGTAGCACTTTGGCCTAACTGAATATACCCTAAACCGACATCATACAACAAATCAAGGCTATTTTTTATCCTGGGGATATTGGTAAACAATTCCCTTGCTTCTTCAACAGTCATCTCTAGGATATCGGCTATAGACCTACCTTTATACTTTACTTCCAAAGTAGCTTCATTAAAACGCCTGCCCTTGCAAACATCGCACTTAACATATACATCCGCCAGAAAATGCATCTCTATCTTCTTTATCCCGTCACCAGAACATGCTTCGCATCTGCCGCCTTTTACATTAAAAGAAAATCTGCCCGGCTTATAGCCGCGTATGCGGGAAGTCGGCAACTGCGAGAAAATATTCCTTATATCGTCAAAAAAACCGCTGTAGGTTGCCGGATTGGAACGCGGCGTGCGGCCGATAGGAGACTGGTCCACAACGACAACTTTATCTATATTTTCTACCCCTAATATCTTATCGTGCAAGCCGGGCTTCTCTTTACTCTTATACAGCTTTTGAGCTAAAGCACGGTAAAGGATATCGTCAATAAGCGTAGATTTACCGGAACCAGAAACCCCTGTAACACAGATAAAAGCGCCCAGAGGAAATTTAATATTAATATCTTTAAGATTATGTTCCCTGGCTCCCTTAATCTCGATAGAATCTCTCTCTTTATAAGGCCTGCGCTTCTTTGGCAAAACAATCTTTAACTCCTGCTTGAGATATTTAGCAGTAAGAGATTTATTGTCATTAAGCAGCTTGTCTGTAGGACCGCTGAATATTATTTGCCCTCCATGCCTGCCTGCTCCCGGGCCCAAATCTACTACGTAATCGGCGGCTTTAATCGTATATTCATCGTGTTCAACAACTATTAAAGTGTTGCCTAAATCTCTCAAGGCCATAAGCGTAGCAATAAGCTTAGCATTATCTTTCTGATGCAAGCCGATACTTGGCTCATCAAGCACATACAAAACGC
>CAYXSY010000056.1:0-1587 GCA_964467905.1 uncultured Planctomycetales bacterium
ATGTCCTCGCAGCGGACACGTTGGCGGAGGCGTTCGAGGGCTTCATCCATGGGGCGTCCGAGCTGGATTTCGTTGAGAGTGGTGTTCATTTCCGCGCCGAGGGGATCGGGGGTCTGGCGGGTGGCGAAGGTCCAGGCCTGCAGGAAGGACATGCCGGCGCGCATGCCGTTGGCGAGGAGATCGAGGGCCGGGGGAATCTGCTTTTCGCGCAGTTGGAGAGACTTGCCGCGGGTGAAGCGTGAAAACCAGGGTGGGAAGAACCAACCCAGGAGGCCGCAGGTGATGGCGGCGGCGAGCATGGCGAAAAGGCCGCCACCGTGGGCGATCAGAACGCCCAGGAGCGCGACGAGGCCGGCCGCCATGGCCTGCTGCCGTTGCTGATCCCGGCGCGGAACGGCGCCGGGGCGTGCGGCGGCGTGCGCGGTGACGGCCCGGTGCAGGTGCATGGAGAGGAAGAGGGCCAGGCAGACGGCGGCGGCGGCGGCGAGCGCGAGGGGCAGGGCGAGTTGAAGGGAAAGGGTCATGGAGCGGCGGGGGTGGCGGCGAAGATGGATTCATCGAAGGGGATGCCAGAGGCACGGAGGATTTCGATGAAGGCGGGGACGACGCCGGTGTACTCGTAGTGACCGAGGATGCGGCCGGTGGCCTTGTCAATGCCCGTGCGGCGGAAGCAATAGATGTCGCGCAGGGCAAGGTCTTCGCCGTCGGGGGAGGGCATGACCTCGGCGATGGAGACGATGCGGCGGGAGCCGTCGGGGAGGCGAGACTGGTGGCAGACGAGGTTGACGGCAGAGGCGATCTGCTGGCGGATGGCGCGCTGGGGCAGCTCAAGGCCGGACATGAGGGCCATGGTTTCGAGGCGGGAGATGACGTCGCGGGGGGAGTTGGCGTGGAGGGTGGTCAGCGAGCCATCGTGGCCGGTATTCATGGCTTGAAGCATGTCGAGAGCTTCGCCGCCGCGGCATTCGCCGACGACGATGCGGTCGGGGCGCATGCGCAGGGCGTTTTTGACGAGGGTGCGGATGGGGATTTCGCCCTTGCCTTCGATGTTGACGGGGCGGGATTCGAGGCGGACAACATGGTCCTGGCGGAGGCGGAGTTCGGCGGAGTCCTCGATGGTGACGATGCGTTCGTCGGCGGGAATGAAGGAGGACAGGATGTTGAGGAGGGTGGTTTTGCCGGAGCCGGTGCCGCCGGAGACGATGACGTTCTGCCGGTAGCGGACGGCGAGTTCGAGGAAGGCGGCCATCTGGGGGGTGAGGGAGTCGCCCTGGATGAGGTCGTCGATGCCGAGCTGGTTGGCGGTGAACTTGCGGATATCGAGGGTGGGGCCGTCGAGGGCGATGGGCTCGACGACGGCGTTGATGCGGGAACCGTCAGGGAGGCGGCCGTCGACAATGGGGGAGGATTCGTCGATGCGGCGTCCGATGGGGCCGACGATGCGCTCGATGATGGTGCGGAGTTCGGCGGGGTCGTCGAACTTGCGGTCGGCGAGGGTGATCTTGCCTTTTTTCTCGATGTAGATGCGGCCGTCGCCGAGGCACATGATTTCGGAGATCTGGGGATCGGCGAGGAGGTCGTCGAGGA